>JADGRF010000063.1 GCA_017881055.1 Sandaracinaceae bacterium | reverse complement strand
CCGACTCGCCTCGAGGTGCTCGCGCACCAACTGCTCGATCTGCTCACTCAGGGTTTGGTTGGGATCGCTCATGTCCGCGCAATCCCACGCCTCGATCAGCTGCTCAACGTCCACCGTGAACGGTTACTGGCAAAGCCCGGACCGAGCCAGTCGACTACAGGAAGAAGAGCAGCTCACTAGAGCGCCGCCTGCGACGAGTGGATCTGGGAACAGTTCTCTGAGCACAGCGAAGGATTGTCGCTTGAGTCATGGGATTGCTCGATGTGGGTCAATACCCGACCCTCGTATGGGTCATCCGGAACGCGATGCGTCGTTGTCTGTTGCAAACGACTCATGTCTCGGCGCGCAGATGCCTGTAGTCTGTCGGCTGTCGTCGCTAAACTTGCGGCAATTCATTTTGTCTGGACTGCGCAACGCCCGCGCAATGTCATGTGAGCCGAGCGGCTGGGGATGCGGAGCGTCATGACTCGAGTCTTGATCACGGATGACGACGCTGATGTGCTGCGCGCGCTGCAGCGGATCTTGGCTGCGATGCAGCTCGAGGTTGTGTGCGCCGAAGATGGGCTGGCGGCACAGACCGAGCTGGCGAACGCCGAGTTCGATCTGATCATCACGGATCTGGTCATGCCTCGAGCTGACGGCTTCGCGGTGCTCGACGCCGCACGGGCGCGCTGGCCGGCGACGCCGGTGCTGATCCTGACTGGGCAAGGTACGACTGCGGATTGCGTTCGGGCGCTGCGTGCCGGTGCCTTCAATTTCGTCGGTAAGCCGTTCGATCCGGCGGATTTGACGTCGATCATCGCGGACGCGTTGCGCAGTCGCAGCGCCGAGGCCGATTCGCTGTCGCCCGCGCTGGCGCTTCGGACGCCGCAAGCCGCGCTCGTGGGTGAGTCGAGAGAGCTTGGGGCGGTGCTCGATCAGGTCGAGCGCGCAGCTAACGTGGACAGCGCCGTGCTGCTGCGCGGCGAGAAGGGCACGGGCAAGGAAGCGGTGGCGCGCCTGCTGCACGTATCTTCACGCCGCGCGGGCGGCCCGTTCGTCGTGGTTCGCTGCGGCGCGCTGCCGGCCGAGCAGCTCGAGCGCGAGCTATTCGGGCACGACGCTGAGCCAGGTAAGCTCGAGCAAGCGCGAGGCGGCACGCTGCTGCTGGCAGAGCTGGATCGGCTGGACCTCGCGCTGCAGGGGAAGCTCGCGCGCGTGTTGGTACCCGAGCAGCCCTTCATCGCGCGCGGGCTCGATCTGCGCGTGATTGCCGGAATCGATCGAGCGCTTCGCGAGCAGCCGGAAGCCGGTCCTCTCGCCGCGGCGCTCGAAGCCAATCTCGGCGGCATCGTGATCGAGATGCCTGCGCTGCGTGACCGCTCGGAGGACATGCCTTTGCTCGTCGAGTACTTGGTCGAGGCGGCCAACCATCGTCTGGGACGGCGCGCCAAGGCGGAAGCGTTGTTGTCCGCGCTGCAGAGCTACTCGTGGCCGGGGAACCTAGCTGAGCTCGAGACACGCGTGGAGCGCTTCGTCGCCACGGCGCCGCCCGAACCAAGTTACGAGCTGGGTCGCAAGCCACATGCGATCAATGTTCTCGCCGTTCCGGTCGAGAGATTTGCGGCGACGCTCGTACTTCAGAACGGGGCGAGCTGCGAGGTGCTCCTGTCGTGTGGTCTTGGGCATCCGGTGGAAGATGTGTTTTCCGCGAAGGAGCCGTTTTTGGCGGTGCAGGAAAGTGGCCGGACGCGGATCTATGCGCGCTCCGCATTGGCGTGCATCCACGTGCAGGCAGCGCAAACCACGGATGAAGATTCGTTGCCGCTGCGTCACCAGCCTGTGAGCGTGCGGCTGTCCTCGGGCACGCAGATCGAAGGCGAGCTGCGCTACGTGGCGGTCGAAGGTCGGGCGCGCGCCACCGACGTGCTGAACGAGGAGGGTCCAAGCTTTTCGCTCTATGCAGGTGATCGCGTGAGCCACGTAGCCAAGGCTCATGTGTTGTCCGTGGAGGAGCGCTGAATGGCATCCGGAATCGCGCGTTTACTACGCTTTGCGCTCGAGCAAAGGGCTTCCGATCTGCATATCTCGGCTGGGCAGCCGCCGATGCTCCGCATCGACGGCGATCTGCGCCGCATCGATCTGCCGCCGCTTTCCGTCGAGCAAGCGCATTCGCTGATCTTCGAGGTCATGAGCGAAGCGCAGCGCCGTAGATTTCCGGAACGACTCGAGCTCGATTTCGCTTTCAAGCTCGACGATAACCTGCGATTTCGCGTCAACGCATTCGTCCACAACCGCGGCGAGGGCGCGGTGTTTCGCGCGATTCCCTCGCGCATCCCCACCATGGTCCAGCTCGGACTGCCCGATGTATTGCGCCGCTTAACCGAGGAGGAGAAGGGCCTCGTCCTTGTGACCGGGCCGACCGGCAGTGGAAAGTCGACGACGCTGGCGGCGATGATCGATCAGATCAACGAAAGCTTGGCCGGACACGTGTTGACGTTGGAGGACCCGATCGAGTTCGTGCACGAGAGCAAACGCTGCTTGGTGAATCAACGCGAGGTCGGCGGACAAACACATTCGTTTGCCGATGCGCTGCGCGGCGCGCTGCGCGAAGACCCCGACGTGATTCTGGTCGGCGAGCTGCGCGATCTCGAGACGACGCAGCTCGCACTGACCGCCGCCGAGACTGGGCACTTGGTGCTGGCGACGATGCACACTTCGAGCGCGCCCAAGACCGTCGACCGCATCCTCGATGTCTTTCCGTCGTCTCAGCAAACGCAGGTGCGGTCGATGCTAGCGGAGTCATTGGTCGGCGTGGTGAGTCAGATGCTGCTCAAGCGCAACGGCGGCGGTGGCCGAGTCGCAGCGCTGGAGATCCTCGTCGGCACGCCCGCAGTGCGCAATCTGATCCGCGAAGGCAAGACCCATCAGATACCATCGAGCATGCAGGTGGCTGGCAAGAGCGGGATGCAAACCATGGAGGCCGCGCTGGTTAGCTTGGTGGGTCGCGAGCTGGTCGATTTGTCGGAGGCTCGCAGTCGCATGCCGAACTCCGAGACACTCAACATGTTGGTGCGGACTTCGATCGCCGGAGTGAACGGATGAGCGACGCCGCCGACACGACAACCGACGCGGCTGCGATGCTGCGGACCTTCCTCGATCACATGGTGAAGATCGAGGCCTCCGACCTCTATCTGCTAGCAAATAGCCCGCCGGTCTTCCGCGTTGACAACGTCACCTATCCTGGCCGCGTGGCTTTGCAGGCCGAAGAGGTCGCGGCGATGGCCGACTCCCTGATGACACCAGGGCAACGCGAGCAGTTCGCTTCGAGCTGCGAGCTGAATCTCACGCTGGCGCACCAAGATGGTAGCAGGTTCCGCATCAATGTGTTCCGGGAGCGCGGCGCGTATGCCGTGGTGGTGCGCGCGGTGCCTGGGCGGATCAAGACTCTCGACGAGCTTGGACATCCACTCGTGCTCAAGGACGTGGCGCTGTCGCCGCGCGGATTGGTGTTAGTCGTGGGCGGTGCGGGCCAAGGCAAGTCGACGACGGTCGCTGCGATCGTTGATCATCGAAACAGCTCCGCGACAGGACACATTTTGACGGTCGAGGATCCTATTGAATTCATCCATCCGCATAAACAGTGCGTGGTGACGCAGCGTGAGGTCGGCACCGACACGCGCTCGTACGCCCATGCGTTGCACAATGCCCTGCGCCAAGCTGCGGACGTGATCGTGATTGGCGAGATCCGCGACTCGGACACGATGGACGCGGCGCTCTCGTTCGCTGAGGCTGGGCGTTTGTGCGTGTCGACGCTGCGCGCGAAGGACGCCAACGAGACCATGGAACGTATCTTCAGCTTCTTTGCGCCCGATCGCCACGGCGAGATCCGTTTGCGACTCTCGCTCACGCTGGGAGCCGTGATCTCGCAGCGCCTGATTCCCGCGCCGCAAGGAGGACGCGTGGCCGCGCTCGAGATCCTGCTTGGCACGCCCCGGATCAAGGAGCTGATCAAGCGCGGCGAGATTGCTGCGCTGACCGCGGCGATCGAGCAAGCGGCGATCGAGGGCTGCTGCACCTTCGACGCGTCCCTCTTCGCGCTGGTGTCTGCGGGACGCGTGCGCGAAGGCGATGCGCTCGAATCCGCGGACGATGCCAACAGTCTCGGTGCACGCCTTGAGCGCTTCCGCGCCGGTGGCACTTTGCGTGGTGTCGAGCCGCCTCTTCGCCTGCTGCCCGATCCCAGCCAGCCGTCCGTGGTGCCCGTGCAAGAGCGACGCAGCAAAGCGATACTTCCGCGCTGACTAAAACCCCGTGTGCGTGAACGTCGACTCGGCGTGCGGCCACCTCGAGGAATCCAGATTCCTACCCGCACGTGGTAGCGCACGACACCACAATCTGTGGTGAGACTTGTCGAGCCCGGGCAGCGACGAACCGCAAATGCTGCGTGGAACGTAGGATCGCGAACCCGGCACGGAAACTGCTCTACGTGTCCTGCTCCCGCTGCGACCACGGGCCCAACGCACGAAAGAACAACCACTCATGAGCTCCATGACAGAGCGACGGTCCGATGTACGCGCAAACGTTCACCTGCGAGGGTTCATCATTGACGGGCAACGCGCGCGAGTCGGTTGCCAGATAGCGGACTTGAGCGTTGGCGGTGCGTTGATCGTCGGTGGCCCTGTGCTTGTCCACGGCCAAGTCGTGCGTGTCGCACTGGAGTTGCCGACCGGTCCCGTTTTTCTGTGCGCGCGCGTGTAGCGTGTCGACGAGGGCAAGGCTGGAGAGCGCAGATACGGGGTCAGGTTCTACGAAGTGCCGGCGCGCATCCGGGACATCGTCAAGCAAGCCATCTTCAGAGCACTGGAGATAGCGATGAACGAGCGGCGTGCGAGCTGAGTTGCCACTTGGGATGGAAGCAAAAGCTTCGACATAAGCGCGCGTTGACGCCGCGGGTGCGAAGCAAGTGAGCCGTCACCGTGTGTCAGCGGCAACCAACCAATGCTAGTCACGCCACACGTGGGTGGCACACGGCACAATGCGACCTGGCCGTTACAATCGAATCGAAGAAACACCATGATCGGCTCGCTCGGCAAATCCGGTGCTGAGTAGATAGATGAAATTCAGGTTCGCCACCCCGGTCGCGGGCGCGCTGTTTGGCTGCGCCGTCGCCGCGGGCTGTGTCGAGGCGCCGCGTCACCGCAGCGACGACTCCACGCCTACCGGTCCGAGCGCAGCCGTCACTGCACCGACCGCGATCACGATGCCTGGGGTGACGGCTGCATTCGAGGGCACGACTGCGACGACACCAACGCTGCCGTGCACGAGGGCTGTCTGCACTGTGCCGAGCCGACCGAAGGCTGCGCATGCCCGACCGGAGAGCGACGGCCCCGTCCATTGCAGCGGCTGCGCCATCGATTGCTTCTTGCTCCACGACAACCTCGATCCGGTCGACGGTGGCTTAGGTGACGCCGGCAACGGCACGACGGTCGGCGATGGCGGTGGGCTGTCACTGGTGAGCACGACGCAGATCATGCCGGACGCGTACGTGTTCGATCCGAGTCCTACCTGCAGCGGCATGGCAAGCCCGTCGCATTCTACAGCGACAAGGCCAGCGTCTTCCGCGTCAACGCCAAGCAGCCCGCGTCGGGCGACGGCTACACGCAGTTTGGTCGGGCGATGGGCGAGCTGAACATCGACACGATGTGCGCCAACACGCCGCAGGCCAAGGGTCGCGTTGAGCGAGCCAACTCGACGTTACAGGACCGACTGGTCAAGGAGCTTCGGCTGGCGAACATCACGACGCGCCAAATCTGCGCGGCGGCGGCACGCGTTGCGGCGCTTGACCGCGTAATTACCGGTGTTTCTCGAATCGGCCCACTTCCTGCTTCTATTGAAAGGCCTAACCGGGAGAGCCGTCATGACGCGCGCAGGTTGCTACGGGTTGCTGCGAGGCACGGCGCTCTTGCTGCTGGTCATGTGGCATCGGAGCGCTCGCGCGCAGCAATCGGACCTGAATCAACCGTACTTCTCCAACGGCGCGGCCGTGACCAGCGTACCGGCGGCGGGGCAGCCCGGCTGGGAGTTCTTCGCCAACGGCGCTCAGGCCACCAGCGTACCGGCGGCGGGGCAGCCCGGCTGGGAGTTCTTCGCCAACGGCGCTCAGGCCACCAGCGTTCCAGCTGCAGGACAGCCCGGTTGGGAGTTTTTTGCCAACGGCGCTCAGGCCACCAGCGTTCCAGCTGCAGGACAGCCCGGCTGGGCTTTCTTCGCTAACGGCGCCCAAGCTACGAGCGTCCCAACCGGCCAACAACCCGGCGCCGCCTACTTCTCGAATGGCGCGCAGGTCCTGTCGGTTCCAGTCATCACCCCCTTGTTCTTCGGCGGGCCGCAGCCCATGAGCCTCGTTGCGCCGCCGCAAGCCAACGGCTCCGTCGAAGCAGCTGCAACAACCACCGCCCCGATCGAAGCGCAGCGGCCCATTGACGGAAAAGCGAACACGAGCGCGCTCAACCCGCCATCGCCACAGACGGGCGCCACGCAGCCGCCACCCAGCGCGCCACCGAGCACGCCGGCGAACGCCGCACCGTACCCGTCGCCGTATACGCCTGAAGCTGCGCCGGCACCGCCTGCCGCAGCACCCGAAGCGGCGGCGGCAACGCCACCCACGCCCGCCCCGGGAGCGGCCGTAACGACCACGAATGCAGCCCCGGAGACCGCGAGCGAGGGGACGCAGCCCACGCCAGACGAACCGACGACGCTGGACCAACCGACGTCCGCACACCGGCTCGTTCGGTTCCTCGAGCTGAGCGCCTTCGCATACACGAGCATAGTTGCAGCTGTCGTCTGCTGCCTCGCCGTGGGCCTTTGGGGCTTCGTGTGGCTCGTGCGCTCGAACCGCCGCCATACGTAGCGTGACCGCTCGGGACGGCTCAGCTCGCGCCGACGGCTCGGCATCCCGGCGTTGCGGAGATTGCGCGTACGAACGATCGGCTTCGCCACGCACAGCGCGAGCGCGGGGAGAAACGCCACGTCGACCGCTGCGACTGCGGGAAGCGCGCCACCCAACGCGCAGAGCAACCGCCCGGCAAACCAAAGGCCCGCGAGTGCGAGGAGTAGCCCCCCGCGGGCAGTCGTTTGCCCGGTCCAGTTTTGCGCGGCAGTTAGCAGAAAGCCGGCGATCACGGCGCTCGTGTAGCCGAACAGCATCTCATGCGCATGCCACAGGATGGGCGGCAACGGGCTCGACAGACGCGCGCCCAGAAGCAGCACAGTGAGCCATGCCGGTACGAGCACTGCTGCCGCGATCGCAGCCAGCAGAAAGAATGGCCGAAAGCCGATCGTGAGCAGCGGCATGGCCGACGCGGTTACCGTTGGACCCTGACCGAGCAACGAGACCACGCGTGCACCGGCTCGTCGCTTGTCTACCTCGGGCATCATCTCGAACCAGCGTAGCAGCATCTCGGAGCTGGCATTTTGACGGCGCCGCCGAGCAGTGGGTCGCCTGTACCTGTCCGCCATTGCGTACAGCGCCTATAGCAGATGACCCATCTGCACGTCAGACGTAAAGGTTAGTTCTTCCGTGCGCGCGTAAGCGCGTTGACGGTTCGACTCTGCTGCTTAGGTAGTAGCCGAGCGCAAGCGCCGAACGAGATCGTTCTTGTAGACCGCAACGCGAAGTATGACGAATCGAGGTTGGCCGTGCGCCGCAATGTGGCGCGCAGTCCCCGATCTGCGTGCGGCATCAAAATGGAGAGCAAGATCATGGACCGTGTTTCAGCCAGCAAGAAGTCAGGTGCAATCGTCGTGGCGCTCGCGCTACTCATCTCGAGTCACGCGCTCGCGCAGGCGACCGCCATGGAAACGTACGTGACCATCAATCCGACAGGTGAAAACACCACGAGCGATGGGCTGCGCATCACGATGAGTACGACCGGCAGCTTTCAGGTGGTTCGCAACGGCAGCGAGAACATCTACTTCGACGCCACGCCGGAGCTCGCGGACAGCTTTCTGTTCGTCAAGATCAACGGGACGGTCTACGCATCAGGCAACGGCTTGACGCAGGTCTCCCAGACGGCGTCACCGGCACAGGCACCGTAGCCACGCCTTGGCGCGTCGTGACGGTGCTTGCCGCGGGGTTCGTTCCGGTGACGGTGACGACCGACTACGTGTTGGGCGATCCGTTCTTCAACCTGAAGGTCGACGTCGACCTCACCGACGGATCGGCTACGACCACAGTGTATTGGGGCCTCGATTCGCTGCTTGCGGGAGGCGATAACGGTTCGGCCTACTCGATCCTGCGACGGGCACTCCCACTACCGTGGGCGTCGTGAAGACCGGCGTGTTCGTGGCGTTCGTCCAGGAGACACCTGCTTGGAATCACTGGTTCTCGGGCGCCTACGGCACCGCAACCAATCAACCCTATTCGGGCGACTACCCCGACACGGCGGATTTCGACACCTCGACCGACAACGGCTTTGGTGTCGAATGGACGCTGGGCACTGTGAGGGGCCTACAGACGATCAACGCGCGTTTCGCGGCCTCTGGTGCGCCGCTGTCGCCGCCTCCGGTCACTGTCTTGCAGCCGTTGATCGAGAGTAGTCCGTTCAGCGGTGCAGCTGCGCCACCGGCGGCATCTTCGTGACCTCGGGTGTCGATGCCAACGGCAGCGGCACCTTGGACAACTCCGAGCTGAAAGGCATCCAGATTGAAGAAGGTCTCGACGCCAACGGCGACAGCAAGCTTGCTGCCCGCGAAGTCGACCACACCCAACACGTGTGCACAGGCCTGTCGTCACGCACACGCATCCGCGGTGCGACCGCCGGTGAGTGTCCCACAGGTGGCACGCACTTCGAGGTCGGTGTCGACAGCAACGGCAACGCCAAGCTGGATGATAGCGAGGTCGAGTCGTCGCAGATCACCTGCAACGGGACCAGTGTCGTGATTCGAAGCACCAAGCTCGACGTGGGCTCGAACGCCTGCGCCGTGGGAGGCACGCGCATCGAGTCCGGCCTGGATCGCAACGGGAATGGCAAGCTCGAGTCTGGCGAAATGCAGAACAGCGACACCGTCTGCGAAATCGCCAACACGTTGATCGAAACCAGCACGTTGGCGCAGAGCAGCTCCGAGAGCCCGTGTGACATGACGTGGACGATCAGCACGAAGGGACCGCGCTCGGGAACCACACCTTTGGCCTCGTGGATGCGCTCGAGCAAGCCTTCGTTTTCGCCACGCGTCTCGTCGGCGACGAGCATGTCGTCGACGCGACCGAACACGGGGCGCTCTTCGGCGGGCCGGAAGAACCGCTGGTAATAGCGATTGGTGAGCAGACGAACCGCGAAGCCTCCACGCGTAAACGCGTCCACTAGATTCGCATCGCGGGTTTGTTCCAACCAGTACGGCGTGACCGCGAGATTGGGGCGCTCTTGCGCCCGTGTGCTCGCGTGCGTCGAAGAGTAAATCGACGGAAACGAGGTGAGCGTGCGCGTCGACGCGGTATAGGCGTGCTCGAAGCGGAAGCCATCGGCGAAGCAGCGTTGGATGCGCGGGATGTTCTTCGCCGCCGCCGCACCGGTGAAGTCGCGCACGCGCTTGGTGTCGAGAAAGAAGATCACGAGGTTGCGCAGGCGTGAGTCGTGCGCGGGCTCGCTCGCCGCCATGGCCTCGAAGTTGGAAGGCAACGCGCGAATCGCGGAAGCCGGCAGTGCGCGCTTGTGCAAAACGTACGTCGCGCGCCGCAGCATGCCGCGCGCTCTCTGCAGGCGCCGAAGCGGAGTCGCCACATCGCCATGCAGCAGCTCGAGCGCGAAGCGCGGCGCCACGGTGTGCAACGCTGCGACGTAGCGGACGGGCACGCCGGGGTCGAGCGTGGAGATCCACAGCAAGCTCGCCACGCACGCACCGAGCCACGCGAGCCCGAGACGCCCCACACGCCCAGTGGGCAGCATGCGGGCGGACACGGGCTCGACCACATGCCACGCGAGACTGAAAGAGATACAGCGTTGGATAGTCGAGAAAGAACCAAGCGACGATCACGAGCGACACGAGCGCGTACACGTTCGCGACCACGGCGTGGCTGCGGTGAGCCACTGCACGCGAGCAAACCCGACGAGCAGCGCCGGCAGCGGTGCGAACGCGAGCTGCGCGAGCGATGGGATGCGACCGACGCGCCCCTCCTGACAGACCAGCACGAAGAGCGTGATGCCGAGCATGCAAACGCTCTGCAACACCGCGCCGAGTGCGGCGCTCCCGAGCCAACCGCTGACGCGCGCGCTCGCCGCCCTTCGAATCACCGCCACCGAGATCGCGAGTGGCGCGGCCATCACGACCGCCAGCGCCACGCCGAGAAGCGCGAGCTGGCAGGCCTGCGCTGCCGTCACGAACGCGCGCGCGTACGAGGTCGCGAAGCCGACGGCTTCGACGCAGAACAGCAGCGACGTCGTGAGCAGCGCAGGCGCCAGGCAGGGCATGAGGCGCGGCATGCTAACACCGTCGACAATCACAGGCCAGCGCTCGCAGCGCATCGGCCAGGCGCGCGGCGTTGCGCTGCGAATCGAAGACCTCGAGCAAGCCTGTCTCGCCATCGAGGACCGCTCCTGGAATACCGCCGATCTCGGTGGCAACTACAGGCAGCGCTTGATCCATCGCCTCGAGCACGGCCTGCGGCAGGCCCTCGCTGCGCGATGGCGAGCACACGTACGCCGGCCCGGCTCGCCGGGGACATTGGCGTCCTGGTACGCGGGGATCTTCTGCACGTTGGCGATGCCGAGATCGTTCACGTCGGCGGTCCAGCCCAAGACCTTCTTGATGGTCGACACGGGCAGCTTGTGCAGCGTGGCAAGCGTTGCGGGCTCGATCTCGACCTTGGTGATCACCGGGAGATTGTACCCTCGGCGTGAGTACAGCGCGAGGAGACCTCACCAAACCAGACCGACATCCAGCCACGGTCCGCGCCGCAGCGAGGCCAGCGAGATCGCAACGCCGGCATCGGCCTTCTTCGCGTCCTTCATGTTGCGATTGCTCGGCTTGCCGCCCCCGAGCGCGAAGTCGATGTCGCCGCGATACATGGGGCGGATGAAGATGCCGAGGCCGTCGAGCGCGCGAAAGCGCTGCATCCAGAGCCAGCCGATGTCGAGGTGTGCGCCGAGCGCGAGGTCCACGCTGGAACCCTGACTTGGGCCGCCGAGGGGGTGCACGCTGTTGAACTTCAAGAACGACGACGGTGTGAACGGTTGCGGGCAGGGCGTAGCGTGCGTACGCGAGGCCGTACTTGAGGCGCCACTTGTCGAGCGCGAGCGCCTCGGCTTCCCAGTACTTCGTGTCGACCGTCAGCTTGCCGGTGTTGTCGGTGTCGGCGTTGTTGCCGGGCGCGCCGAAGCCGCCGTAGTCACCGAGCGCGCCGCGCACCTGGATGTCGTGACCGAGAAACAGATCGTCCAGCTTGATCGAGCCCGTGAGCGCTCGCAGCTTGCCGCCCGCGCGCCGGTCCGCGGAGTCGACGATCGATTGGGCGTAACCGAGCGCCAGCTGCATCGACCACAAGCGCGCTTCGAACAGACCGGTCGCGAGCAGCGTGTTGGCAAGCCTGCGCGTCGACTTGCTGATGGCGAGGCCCGCGCTGTCTTTCTTGTCGAGCCGCCAGTCATCGAAGTCACGCAGCGGCACCTGCGACAGGCTCTAACTTCGCGCAAATCACTCGCAATCGGGATGCGCTTGCCGGCGTAGCGACCGAGCAGCCGGCCGGCTTTGACCGGACCGTCATCAATGGCAAACAGCTCAGGCGCGTCGTCCGAGCACTGTCTGCGACGCAAGCGCTTGCTCGAGCCATCCGTAGCCGATGCGCTCCTGCTCGAGACGCACGCCTTTTCCAAGTTGATTGGATCGCAGCACATCGTACAGCGCGTTCTCCGCGCGCGTGAGCCTCGCGAGAACTGCGTCGTGCTGGCCGCTCTCGTGCGACCAGTGTGATTGGTGTTGCATCAGCGTTTCGCGGTCCATCAAAAAGGACTCCGCTTGCGGTAGCTTTGCACGCAGGCGATCGAGCATCGAGAAGCCGTGCGTGTCGATGTCACCCCAATAGTACACACGCTTGTCCCGCAGCCACGCGATGTCTGCCAGGCGGTCGAGGCCGTAGCCCAAGCCGAAGAGTACAAGGCTCTTGGCCGTGTCGGGAAACGCCAGACCGTTGATCTCGTTCTCCGTGATGAAGACGCGCTCCACCGGGAGATCCAAGCGCGCGAACTGCGCAGGCAGCGTGGCGATGTCGGAGAGCGGTCCGAGATGCAACTCTGGATCGAGCAACCGAAAGCGAATCAACGGAGGCTTTGCCAACGCGCCATACCGCGCCTCGAACTGCCGCGCGCCTTGTGCCTGCGCGTCGATCGCTTCAGGTGGGAGCACGATGTCGAGCAGCTCCGAGAGCAAGCTCCGGTGTGCCTCGATGAACTTCGTATCGACGCCGGCAACATCGAGCTGACGCAGATAGATGCCGGGGCGCGGATGCTCCCGAAACCAGCTGAGCACGGCGAGCACGTGCTCCCAATCGGCTTCGTGGGAGAGCGCGGTGAGGGGTCGCTTGGTCAACCAGTCACGCAGCTCGGGCAGAACCTGCAGTGATTTCTCGGTCAGTCGCGAGAAGCGGTCTGCGTCCCGATGCTTGCCGATCAGGCGCAACGCGTCCTCTTCCGCGCGGATCACGATCGCCTTCGGGATCGTGTTGCGACCAAGCTGCCTGTGGCGGATGTCCTCCCACTCGATGTCGTAGCCAAAGCCGCGCTTGGTTCGACTGCCATCCTCGAGCGCTTGAACCCAGCGCTGCGCATCGGCGAACCTCGTACCCAGCTCCCGCGCATCCGGACGCCGGAGACTCATCGCGTACGGGAACAGCGGCGCCTCCGTGCCGAAACGCGCGGCGAGCAGCGTGCCGCGTTCCCACAGGCGCATGAGCTTGTTCGCGATGTCTGACGGCGAGGTCCAGCGTGGCTCGTCGGTCATGCGCTGCGTGCCGCGCGCTCGGCGCGATACTCCTCGATGGTCAAGTTGCGCAGCATCGACAGCTTGCCGCCTTCGTTGTGCACGAAGCCGACTCCCGCGACGTACGGCTCGATGACGTGGATCTTCTGCAACGGCGTGACTACGAGTAGCTGCAGCTGCAAACTTTTGAACAGCTCGAGGCCGTAGCGCGCGGACTCGTCCGAGCCGCGACCGAACGCTTCATCGATCACCACGAAGCGAAACGCGCGCGGCCGGGCAGCTGCCGCGTCCAGACCGAACTGGTAGACCAAGCTCGCCGCGAGCACGGTGTACGCAAGCTTCTCCTTCTGTCCGCCGGACTTGCCGCCTGAGTCTTGGTAGTGCTCGTGCTCCCGATCGTCCTCGCGCCAGCGCTCGGAGGCGGAGAACGTGAACCAGTCACGCACGTCGGTGACTTTGCGCGTCCAGCGGCGATCCTCGTCCGTCAGGCCCTCACGCCCGCGGAACCGCTGGATGATGCGCTTCACCTGGAGGAACTTCGCTTCCGAGTACGTCTCATCCTGGGATCCGGTGAGCGCGTCTTCGGTGCAGGCGCGGAGGTCCTGTTGGAAGTCGCGAATGTCGGTATCGAGCGCCGGGTTCGGCTCGAGCACGATGTACCTTCCGGGGTTGTAGTCGATGTCGCGCAACGAGCGATTGATGACGTCGATGCGCTCTTTGATCGTCTGGCGCTCACGCGCGAGCTGCGACTGGAAGTTGGCGACCTCGCGGATCGTGTTCTCGTTCAAGAGCTGCTTGAACTTGCTCTCGAAGCGCGGCAGATCGTCGCCGCACAGGCTGTCGAGCATCCGGCGATACTCGGGAGCCGCTTCGATGCTGGCGTCCGCCTCCTGTGCCTCTACTGGATATTCCTTGCGGTAGCTCTGCATGACTCGGATGATGCTCTCGACGAGTCGGGCTACGATCTTGTCGACTGCGTCGATGCGAGCCTGCAGCGCTTCGCGGAGCGCCTTCTCGCGGCCGTCACAGGATTCGACCGTGAGCGTGTGGGGCGCCAACAGCTCGGCACGCAGCTCCTCGACGCGCGGAAACAACGTTGTCTTTGCCGCAACTTCCGGGGCCGAAAGGAGCGTCGCACACTCCGCACGTTGTCCTTCGGCCGTGTCCCGCTTCCCTTGCGCTTTGGAGCGCGCATCTCGTTTCTGCTCCAAGTCCTTCTCGATGGCTTTGATCTCCGCTTCGACCTCCGTCAGTTGCAGCTCGAGCTGCCGCAGAATATCTGAGGAGTTCTCGAGCTCTCGTCGCTCACTTTCGAGGTGCTCGATGGCGCTCACCAGAGGACGCCAGTCCAGATCTCGAAAGCTCTCGAAGACCAGGAGCTGCTGCAGCTTCGTCGCCCGGTCTTTCAGCTCCGCTTGCTCGGTTTGCACGACTGCGTAGGCGTCAGCTGCGCGTTGGGTCTGCGCCTCCAAGCTGGCAGCTTCGCGCTCGAGCGCCTCGATCTTCGCTTCGTTCGACCAACCAAGCACGTAGCGCGAGCGGTCGTCGATGCGATGGCGGTCGTCTTTCTCGTGGCGCTCGCCGCGCGTCTTGATCTGGCCGTTCCGCGTGATCGCCACGGTCTCGCGGCGGAACTGATCTATGGATTCGCAGCAGATGTGATCGAACCTGTGCGCCACCTCCACGTCGAGCCAGTCGTAGAAGACCGAATCGGGTTTGACGCTGAGCTTGCTCGCAAGCGCCTGAGGGTGTAGCGCAGGCGCATCCTTCGCGTGACGAGCACGCACGCGGTAGTAGACGAGGCGACCGCGGAGATGCGTCTGCTCGACCCACAGTGCAACGCGCGAGTAGTCAGCATCGCGGACGAGCATGGAGAGTCCAAAGCCGCGAAGCAGGCGCTCCGTCGCGCCTTCCCAGTCCCGTTCCTCTGGCCTGACCTGGATCAGCTCACCTGCGAACGGAACGTCGTCGTCTTCGAGGCCAAGGTCAGAACACAAGCGCTCGCGCAGCGAGAGCATGTCGCGTGGGATGTTGGAACGGCGCTTGCGAAGCGACTCCAACTCGGCGGCGACCTCGGCATGCCCCTCCCGGAGGCGTCGCAACTCGACCATGGCGTCGGTCAGCTTGTTCTCGAGCTCGGCTTGTCTCGCGGCCATGGGTGCGGTGCTTGCTTCGATGGCTCGTCTATTCGCGACGAACGCATCGGCGTCGTGCGGTGCCTGCAGGTTTGCGGCGGTAGCAAGGCGCTCGTACTGAAGCGCGCGTTCGCGACGTGCGTCCTTGTCCTTCTGCGCTCGCTCGAGCTCGTTCTTGATCCGCTCGAGGCGATCACCACCGTTCTCCATGATCGCGCGCTTGAGGTCGTCGCGCGCGAGCTTTCTGCCGGTGTGGCGCTCCAGTTCGGCTTCGATCCGAACTGAGAGCTGCGACACTTCGTCGTCCAGGTTCTCGATGCGCTTGCCGAGAAGCTCGCGCTTATGCCACGCGAAGAAGACCTCGAGCGCGTCTCGGCAGGCGCGTAGCTCCATGCGGCGCGCGACCTCCGCTGCGTGTCGATCGCAATCGACGACCAGGGGCGCGAGCACGGCGATCTGCTGCTTCGCTCTGAGTACGGCTTCGTGCGCCCGGTTGAGATCGTCGAAGTGCCCAATCAACGCGTCGATGCGATCTTGAACGGGGAACGCCTCGAGCATGTGCTCTCGGACGAAGTCGGTCAGGTTGCCAATGGACTTCATCGATACGGTTTGGTGGAACAGCTCCAGCGCCAGCTCGTTGTCGATGCCGAAGCGTCGTCTGAACGCGGCACCGTAGGCCGGGAAGCTCTCATGCAACTCGAGCCGCGGCTGCTTACGCAGCTTCTTGCGGAGGTCTGCGATCTCGGCGCCGAAGTTCGAGAAATGCTCGGTGATGGAGAGTGCACCGTCGGCGACCACGTAGAACCGTGCTGGCTGACCCTCCGTGTCGCGTTGCCAGAAGAACACTTGAGCTAGCGTGACGGCATCGCCGGTGCCTGCGTTCGCGAACGTCGCCAGCAATACCGAGTACTCGTTGCGGTCGCGCAGCGGGACCGGCCGTGCCGCGAGCGCGGCGTCACCGCGCTCGGATTTGTAGTATCCGAGAACGTAGGAGCGCAGCGAACGTTCCCGAGCATCCGCACCGGCGGCTTTGTTGTACGCGAGCTTGCCCGGTGGCACGAGCAACGTCGTGACGGCGTCAACCAGTGTCGACTTGCCGGAGCCAATGTCGCCGGTCACCAGCATGTTCTTGTCGTCTGGAGTGAGCACCCAAACGCGCTTGTCGAAGGTGCCCCAGTTATAGACCTCGAGCCGACGCAGCCGATAGCCCGGCTTGGTTTCGTCGCGAATGAGCTCGAGCTGCTCGGGGTTCACGACCCTTCCTCCTTTGCGGTGCTCGCGCCTGTGTGGGCTCGATACGCTTCGAGCCTGCGGTCCAGCTCTCCGAGCCACTGTGCGTCGACGAAGGCCTTCAGAATGCGACGCACTTCGAAGGCGTCGTCGCGTCCGCGCATGCGCCGCAAGAAGCCCAGGTCGACGATGCGATTGATGTGCTGGTCTACCAGGTCTACGAACTTCGCTTCGTTCGTCCCACCGCCAAAGAACAGCCGCACCATGTCGACGAGCTCATCGCGCGTGACGATGAGTCGGGTTTCGCCACCGCGCGTGTCGAGCTCCAGGAGCCGCTTTCGGAGCAGGGCGAGCAGCAGACTCTGCGGATAGCTGAGCGGGCGCCGCGGCACCAGGCGCGGAAGCTCCTGGTCGCCTTCAACCCGTGGATGCTCCCTGAGGTACGCGTACCCTTCGGCCTCGTTGATCTCGAGATCCAAGCCCACGACGGCGACGTACTCACGGAGCTCCGACGCATTTGCGAGCAGCACCTGCCAGGTCGCCGCATCGACGTCGCTGTAAACGACACCCTTGAAAAGGGCGATGGTGACGTGTGAGCGGGTGAGCTTCGTGTCGGTCACGGGGAAACGCTTTCCGCGCTGCGACGTGTGAACACTACGAGTGGCAGGGTCGCTTCGCGTGTCACGCCGTTCTCGTCCGTCCAGTAGAGCTGTTGTTTCCGAGCGTCGTCGATCTGGGCGTCGTCGTCGTCCGATGCGATCGCGAGGTACGTCACGAGCTCCGCCAACCCGAGCTCGAGCGGATGCATGGCGACCAAGTCGGCCAGCGAGATTTGGTTTCGCGTCTGGAGCGCGCGACGAATGTGGGCGGACAGCGCGGCACGATCGACATGTACCTGAGCGTAGAGCGCGTCGACATCTGCGTTGGATTCGCCTACGGACAGCGCGTGCTCGGTAATCTGCGCTTTGACGGCGGGCGCGAACAAAGGCCTCTGCAGAGGGAGTGAAATCTCGGGCGCCAGGTCGTCGATCTCAGTGAACGCTCCGACCGGAGGTTCATCGCGCACGAGCAGCGCGTGCTGTTCGATGTTGCGCATGAGCTCCATGATGCGCCGATTCTCGAGCAGCACCCGGTCATCGAGATAGCGCCGAAGCTGCTGCGACAGTCGCGCGACCGTGCGCTGCGCGACCTCGCCGGCTTCCAGCCAGTCGTAGTGAATGCGCAAGAGGCGCCGCTCGGGCACGAGCTCCTTCACCGGGCCCAGCGCAAGCACCCTCTCCAAGCGCGCTGTTAGCTCCTCTTGCCGCGCGGGTGACATCAAGAAGTCCCAGAATGCGCGAAAACTGCGACCTTGATCCGAGTCGCTGATCTGGTCGCGTTGACCGAAGACATCCTGAAGCAACGCGCCTTTGCCACCTTCCCACGTGGCGATGCGCTCGCGCACCGTGCGGTCGAGATCGCGGAAGCTCTGATCGAGCGCACGGAAGTCTGATAGCAACGCGCGTGCGGTGGTCGCCATCTGCTGAAAACGATCTTTGATCTGCGCGGGATCCATGAGATCCACGTGCCCAGCGCGTAGCCGTGCGATGTCAGCATCGATGACCGCGCGGCGACGCTCGAGATCCGCGATACGCGCATCGGCGTCGGCCGACGTGCCTTCCGTCAGCTGCCGCAACAGCTCGAACACCGTCAGCAGACGAGACTCCGTGCTGATCAGCTGCGGCTCTGACAGCGACGCGACGAAGTCTAAAGCCTTCTCGGATGCCGGAGTCAGATCGAAACACGGCTCGTCGCTGTCCTGCTGGTAGTACTTGCGCAACCAGCCGTGGTCGTCACGCGCCCACTCGTCCAAGTACTCGGTCGCCGAGCGAGGGAACTCGGCGGCGCCGACTTGCTGCCGCAGGTCGTACAGAAAGTCTTCGAGACGCGAGGCGAGCTCGGATCGCGGCAGGGTGCGAACGTTCGGGACGATGAACGTGCGCTGGAAGAAACTCGCGATCAGCGGCGCGTTGCTCGCCGCGAGGAGGCGCCACGCGGGGTGACTGGTTCGCAGCGACTGTGCAGCGGAGAAATCCATGGAGGCCCGAGCGAAAACTACCACCTTTTTGCCCGGGAGAAGACGCGGCCGGCGCTGGCGTGGCGCGAGATCGAGTTCCCGCGGAATGCCACGATCGCTTGCAGCACAGTCAGGCGGTTGATCGCTGCGTGCGCGCTCTTCACAGCGCATCGAGAACCTTCAGCCGTGCCAAGGCGCGGAGCTGACTTGGCGTGAGGAGGGACGAGTCGGCCATGGTTGCTCCTCACGAAAGAAAGCGTGCCAGAACGCAAGCGTGCGCGGCGACAGCTCGGCATGGCGGTATGCGGTTGCGTGCTGCGCACCGGCGCCGAGATCGGGGTCGACTTCGGCTGCCATGTCGGGGCGCGACAAGCGCTCGCGCTCGTACGGCGCCACGGTCGACGTAGAACCGATAGCTGCCGCCGAGCGACCACCGCTCCGCCAGCGCGCGTCGCGCTAGCAGCGCGACGGCGTGACGCCAGCGCTCGTCCGGCAGCGCTTCGCGAACACACACGGCGCCCGTCGTGCGGCAGCTGGCGAAGGCATTTCCAATGCCGACGAAGCGATACGGGCTCGCCAGATAACCCTCCGCGTAGCTGACCTCGTAGACCAGCTGAAGCCAGGTCTGCTCGTCGAGCACCTGTGTTCCGGAGGCGCGCAAGTCGAAGGTGTGCAGCGATCGTCCGAACGCTGAAGTTCTCGGTGATGATCTCGAAGTAGTCGAGCGCGGGCCAGTGTTCGAACAGGAGTCGCCGGACTTCGCCGATCCGTGGCAGCTGCCGTGCGCTGCGTGTGTCCAGCCGTGAGCTGCCAGCCCGTGGATTCACCACAGCCGCAGCGCACAGCCGAGTCCTTGGTCACGCACCACGTTTGGTGTGCGTCCGGCTAGCAGCGCGTCGAGTGCGTCACGCAAGTAGAACGTTGCGTCGGCGTGCAGCTCCACTTGGTCCGAGTCGAGCGCGCCGCAATAGCGCACGCTGCCGCCCGCGTCGAGCACGACCGTGTATGTGGCGTAGTCGGCTCCGAGCTGCCGTGCGAGGCGCCCGCCGCGATCGAGCAGTAGTGGGTACGGATACGCGCGACGGGCGACCTCGGCGGCATCGCGTGACAGCTCGGCTTCGATCTCCGAATCGACCGCAAAGAATTCCACGCCGAGCGGTCGATAGCGGCGATGCAGCTCGCGCAGTCGTACGTCGTGGGCGGTTTGGCAGTCGCACCCTGCCGAGAAGAACACCAGCACGGTCAGCTTGGCTCGGTCCGCCGCAGGCAACGAGTAGGCTCGTCGTTCCGTGCTGATGAGCTCCGTCTGTGGAAGCTGGGCCAACGGCAGCCGCGAACCGGCACACGCCGCTGTCAGCAGCAAACCCACGAGGACCAGCGCGCGCGGCGCTACCACGCGTGAATCAGCGCGACGCCGATCCCCGGGTTGTCCGGTTGATTCTTGCCGAGCGTGTCGATCGGTGGGTCCCACTGCAGGTAGCCTTGCAGGTGCCAGCGATTGCCGAGCGGCCACAAGCCGGAGAGCGTGAGCGCGGTATGGCGGCGCGCGGTGTCGGCCTGGGTCATGCCGTTGATCGTGGCGCGGCCTTCGGCGCTGTAGGCCACGGACAATCCAAGCGATGCCGCATTCTCGAAGCTGTAGGCGAGCGCGGCGATGCCAGTCCATTGGGGCGAGAGGGTTTCGCTGACGACACCGACTCGATGGCTCGCGCGCAGTGCGGCTAGGCCGGTGAGGCCGACCAACCAGCGATCGTAGACTTGCTCGAACGCAATGCCGACGTTGCCTTGCACCACGCCCAGGCCGGTCGCGTCCGTGGCAAGGCGACCGGTGGCACGTTCCACCGGCGTGCCCGTAGGAAACGTGACGCCCGCCAGGAGCGCGATGCCCGGCAGGTAGCGCGAGCGGCCGGCCGAATAGAAATCGTAGCGCCCGCTGAAGTTGACGTCACCGAAGCCCGCGCCGAGCTCCGATCCGTTGCGATCCTGTCGCCGCGTCTCGAGCACCGGCACCAGCAACGCGAGCTGGGCATGCCGCGTCAGTCGCAACGCGCCGAAGAGGTCTTGCTCTAGATCGAGCTCGCTCGCGTGCGCGGGTGCGGACACGTACGCACCATGCGCGTCGAAGGTACCCGGCACGATGGCGGTGCGCAGCTGCAAACCAAGTAACGCGTCTTCGTGCGGTGCAAGTCGCCCGGGGGTCAACGCGGCAGCACCGGCGCAGCACGCCTGGGCATGCAGTCGCGATGGGCACAGCAGGGCGCACGTGAGCGCGGCGAGCAGCAGCGGCTCAGGGAATCTCGAAATGCAGCGCGGCACGGTCATTCACACTACCCGAGAACGTGAGGCGAAGGTCCCACTTGCCACCCATGAACATGTTCACCCGGCTGATCACGTAGGTGCCGCCGCCCTTGGCCTCGATCGCCGTCTTGATCGTCGTCCCGTGACCGTGGGCGGGCATCCAGGGCAGTGCCGCCACTTGCAGCCCGTCCTGGGGAGCGCCCGTCTTGGCGTCGGTGACGTGCATGATCACGGTGCTCAGGCCTCGAGTAGGGGGCTGATCCGGGGTCGTGTACACGACCAGTTGGAGCAGCTGCGCGTCACTCAGCGCCACGGCTTCTGGGCCTGCGTCCGCGAGATCCGACGGAAGCGCGGGGCCCGCGCCACAGCCGAGCGCCAGGAAACCCAGCGCGGCGAGTTGAATAGTCCGTTCGTACATCGCTGCACAGCATAGGACCATGCCGTCCTGCCCGCCCTGCGACAATTCGTCGCAGCCCTGGATCGGTCGAACTGCTGTACGGTGATGCCGTATACTTTGGCGCCTGTCGCGTCTGCTGCAGAAGGAACCGTCATGCACACTACGTCTCTATCCAAGCCACTCTGTTGGGTCAGCGCATTCACGCTCGTGCTTGCCGCGGCCTGCTCGGACGATACCTCGAAGGCCACTGATGCCGGTGGAAGCGCCGGCAGCGGCGGCGGTGGCATGTGCTCGATGCCAGGCGTTGCCACGGCGGGACCGAAGGACAGTCACTGCGGTAGTAACGTCGTGGTTGCGAGCCAAGCGGACTGCCATCCCGCGGATGCCGGTCTGATCGAGCCGCCCTCCGATGACGCGGGTGCCGCGGTGTCCGACTTCGGCGACACCATGTACGGCACGGAGGGCGACGACGACGACTGCAAGTACCACCTGGCCTGGACCTCCACGGCCCTGTGCTCGGATCAAGACATCTATTTCACCGTCAAGCTCACCAACAAGTCGGACGGATCGGTCGTGAAGGGCGCCAAGCCCGAGCCCGACATCACACTGACCGACACGCACCCCGGCATCACCGACAAGTCCAAGGCGGTCGAAGGTCCGGACGGCACGTACAAGATCGGTCCGGTCAAGCTCGATGCTTCGGGCAAGTGGACGGTGCGCTTCCATTTCTTCGGCGACTGCACCGACTCCGAGACCAGCCCGCACGGTCACGCGGCATTCTTCGTGACGGTGCCCTGACGTGAGTGGAACCTAGGAAGGGGATCCGGTGCGCAAGTTCGTTCACGCGCTCGTGCTCGGCTTTTTGTCTTGCATCGACGTTGGCTGCGGCAGTGGCGGGACTGCCAGCCAAGCGCCGGATGGCTCGACGAGTGATGCCTCGGTGTGTCCACAGGCGCTGCCTGCGGGCTGTCCCTCACTGGCGCCGAGCTACGCCATGCAAATCGGTCCGCTGATCACGCAGCGCTGCGTGCCGTGCCACGGCCCTGGCGGCGCAGCCTATCCTGCGCGCGACTTCACCACGTACGATCGAGTGCATCGGCAGCGAGCCGAGATGCTGACGCAGATCTACGGCTGTCGCATGCCGCCCGCCGGTGCGTTACCGCTGACAGCCGAAGAGCTGCGCAGCGTGCAGACATGGTTCGTGTGCGGGGCGCCGAACAATTGATGCACAACTCTCTCGACGAGCGCCGATCTTCACGTCATGGTGAATACGAGGTGCTCGTCATGAAGCAGTCCGCAGTTGGTGGTTTGCGAGTGCTCGCCTGCATGAGCGCATTGGCGTTTGCGGGTTGCCCTGCCGACAACGCAGCGAGCGGCGGCGTCGATGCAAGCACGCTCCCTGACGCAGGCGTCGTCAGCTGCACCGATGATCCGCTCGCCGAGATGTACTTGCCCGACATGCAGAAGACGGGCACGCACGGCGTGTTGAAGTTCGCGCTCGTGCAGAGCGAGCCTGGCCCGCCGATCAAAGGCAACAACACCTGGACGATGAAGCTCACGGATCTGTCGGGTGCTCCGGTTACCGACGCCACGTTCAAGGTCAAGCCGTTCATGCC
Source organism: Sandaracinaceae bacterium (assembly GCA_017881055.1). Lineage (GTDB taxonomy): Bacteria > Myxococcota_A > Polyangia > Polyangiales > JAFGIB01 > JADGRF01. The sequence continues at coordinate 1,896 of JADGRF010000063.1, read as the reverse complement.
GTACCACGGTCACGGCACATCGGTCGTTCCGACCGTCACGCCAAAAGGCGACTCGTACGAAATCGGCCCCTTGTACCTGTACATGCGCGGCATCTGGCAAGTCACGCTCGACGCGAAGACGGCGAGCAAAAGCGATTCTGCAGTCTTCAGCTTCTGCGTCGATTGACCGTGGCCGTTGGGTCGTCACTGCGCGTGGGCTCAACGCTGCTTCACTGGCGTGTCGGGTATTTTTGCAGCATGCGTTGCAGCATACGTCGATGTCGGCCAGGACGCGTAGACGGCGCCGACCGTCCAGGCATGCGCAGATCGATGACGGCCGGCTCCGGCGGATCCGCGTGGGCGACGCGAATCGCGTCATCGTAGTCCGCTGCCGTGCGCGCTTCGAAGCCACGCCGTCGAAGCGCTTGCGCTAGGCGCTCGCGAAATGTGGAGTCGTCATCGACGATCAGGATGGATGCGCCCTCGTCTTGGGCTGTCGGTTCGCTCATGTCCGGCGTGTCGATGATAAAGGTGTCGCTTCAGCTCGACCTGCGACCATTTGCCGCAGGGGCGCCGGAGCTGGCGACCTGCATCGCCACGATCGCCGTCGTGCCGACACCGAGCTCCGAGCGCAGCTCCAGCTGCCCACCGCTGCGCTCGACGATCACGCGCGTGAGAAACAGGCCGAGGCCCATGCCTTCCCCCGGAGGTTTCGTCGTGAAGAAGGGTTCGCCAGCGCGCGCGAGAACGTCCTGGCTCATGCCGAGCCCGCGATCGCGTACGGCGATCCGACACGCATCACCCTGGCGCGTCGCCTCGACGGTGACGTCACCGTCAGGCAGCGACGCTTGCAGCGCGTTCTTGATGACGCTGCGCAGTGCCTGCGCCGTGGCCTGGCTCGATACCCATGCCAAGATCTACGAGCAGCACGGTCGCGAGCTGACCGAGCACGGCGCCCCAACGCAGTCGCACGAGCCACGCCAAGTTGATGTCAGCTGGGGTCAAGCCGTGCTGCGCCGACGAACCACTGCGCGCGCGACGGTTGCTTCCATGGGCTCGTGCACGCGCTCGGCATCGCCTGATTCGTAGAGCACCGTGGCCAAGACCTGCAGAACCTGGTGACTGGCCAGCCGCACGCAGCCCGCGGTTTCGAGGATGGCAGCGCTAGCCACCACCGTTTGCACGCCATCGTGCTCCTTCGTGAGCAAGATGGCGCGGTACGACTGTTCGCCGATCTGGATGTGCGACTTGGTCCACTCGGACTCCGTTGGTATGTCTGTGACCAACGCCGTCGCGTCGTCGTTCAAGTCGTCGAATCCCGCGATCACGCGGAGGAGGTGCTCCTGCAAGGCGCTCGGTGGGTCAGCGCCATGTTGCGGGGCGATCAGCGTCAGCGCGTGTTCTCGTGGCTGGTGCGTGAACAGGTAGCCTTCGCGGGCGTGCAAGTGCTGCAAGAGCAGCTCGAGCGCGCGCTCTCCCCGCTGCTCGGGCCCGGCGCACTGGCTCAGGACCGAGCGCACGGATCCCTCCAGCGACCCCAGCTCCTCTGCATCCTGCGTGGCCGGCGATGCTTCCTCGCCGGCCGCTTGCGCGTGCACGCGCAGCTGGCGCGCGACGCGTTCGCACTGCGCAATCAGCGCGGGGTTTTCCGTGGCGCGAAACCAGCGCTCCATTTCGGCGTGGTGATGCCTCGCAGCGCCCAGGTCACCGAGCAGCATGGCGACGTCCGCACGCGCGCAGTGAAAGCTGCCCAGGGTCATCGGGCTCTGGTCGACCTCGTGTTTTTCGATGAGCGCGTCGAGGCGTGCCGCTGCGCTCGCGCCGTTGCCGAGCGCCGTCTCGGCCATGCACAGCGCGACCAGCGGCACCTGGTACATCCGTACGTACACGGCGTCGGCTTCGCTCATGTGATCGATG
>JADGRF010000324.1 GCA_017881055.1 Sandaracinaceae bacterium | reverse complement strand
CGTGCCAGCGTGGTCTTGCCCCACTGGGGCGGTCCGGCCAGCAGGGTCACCGGGTTCCGGCGCATCAAACCCTCTACGAGCGTCTTCAGGGCAGTACGATGGAGCATCGAATCCTTCCTTGATAATGCCCTGACTACCGACGAATGTTCCAGGATCGAGACACGGCTCGACGGCGTGAATCAGCCCGCAGGCGAAGGTGGCCCAGCGCTTTGCGTGCGCCTTGTACTTGATGCTCGCCTGTCACACCGCGAGCACGCGCAGTCCCGCGAAGTGCTGCGTGAGGCGCGCGAAATCATCGGGATCGGGCGTCAGTACGATATCGCCGAAGGTCGCCGCTACGGTGGCGACCAGCGCGTCGACGGCGCCTGGCCCGACGCCGGCATCGGCGAGCACACGACCGGCGCGCTTCGCCAGGTGCGGCGTGACGTCTATCCAAGAGATTCCACTGTCAATCAACGTGGAGAGCGGCCGAATGATCGGCGATCCACGCCAGAGCTTTGCGAGCACATCGAGACGCCGGAGAAGTACCTCGACATCGTGCGTACTCTGTTCGGAAAGCCCAGCGCCAGCTGACGCGGCATCGACGTGAGCGGCAGATTTCTACGAAAGCAGGCGGCCGTTCACAACCACGGTATGCCCTGATCAAGGTGAACAAGGTGAGCCGCCGCGGGCGGGCGCGGGCGCCAACCAGCGGCTCAGGATTCACGTTGCTCACCCCAGCGCCTTGTCGATCGCCGCTGTCACGTCTTCTGCACCCGGCAACGTCGCGGGTGCGAACCGTGCGGCCACGCGGCCGTCCTTGCCGATCAGGAATTTGCCGAAGTTCCAGCTGATGTCGCCGGGGCCTTCGGGTTTGCTCGCTTGCGTCGTCAGGAACGCATACAGCGGCGCCTGCGCTTTGCCCTTCACGTGCAGCTTCTCGAACATGGGGAAGGTCACATCGTACTTGCTCGTGCAGAAGGTCTTGATCTCGGCCTCCGTGCCGGGCTCCTGCGCGCCGAAGTCGTTGCACGGGAAGCCGAGTACTTCGAAGCCGCGGGCCTTGTACTCGCGGTAGAGCTCTTCGAGGCCAGCGTACTGGGGCGTGAGGCCGCAGCGTGAGGCTACGTTCACGACCAGCAGCACCTTGTTCTTGTAGTCAGCGAGCGACTTGGTCTGGCCGTCGATCGTCTTGACCGTGAAATCATGGAGCGTTGTCATGGCGCGAGCGTGGCGCGGAGCAGGGGCGGCTGCAAGCGCTGGCAGGTGGCACGGGCCTCTGCTGAGCTGCCGAAAACTGGACTTCACTTGGGCGCTGGGATCACGTTCGGGCTGGAGGCGGACCATGCACAATCCCGAAGACATTCAGCCGACGCGACTTCACCTCTCCGGTGTGGAGACGCCGATCTTCACGCAGATCACGGCGCAGACCGAGCGTGGCATGACCGTGGAACAGGCGCTGCCGTTCCTGAAGCTGCAGACCAGCGTCTGGGGCGATGCGCAGAGGCCTTCGCGTATCGAGTCCGTTCGGTTGGTCGTGACCGACGGCATGCCGCGCTTGTTGCTGGACCTCGCCTACGACGACCAGGACGAGGTCGCCGCGCGCGCGAGCGTAGAGCAGGGTGTTCAGCGCAGCGCCCACGCAGGTGTGGTGCGACCGCGCTCGACTCCGCCGCCGCTGCGTACGCGCATGGACGAGACGTTGCCGTTCGAGCAGCCTTCGTTTCAGCTGAGGCAGGCTGGTCGCGAACCCACGCAAACGTTCGTAGTCGAAGCTGCTGCTCGTGCGCTGTCGCCCGAGGTCAAAGATCTCGCGCTCAGCTCGATGGAGCGCGAGCTGCTTCAGCCCAAGGATTGGGTGTTCCACGTGCGCCGCGCGTGGCTGCGCAGTAAGCCCCACTTGGCACGAGTGGCCGATGCATCGTGGCAGCTGACGAAAGAGCTCGCACGCCGCGCGGGCCCCGTGCTTGCGCGAGCCGGTGTCACGGCCGCATCGTACGGCCGGCGCGCATGGCAACGAGTCGTTGCACGTCGTTCTTACTCAGGCCTCCCGAAGGCGTCAGCTTCACCGACGCTTCCTTCCCAGTCGTGACCTCGCGCGCGGTGACGCTGAGCACGCCGTCGGCGTCGAGCAAGAACGAGACCTCGACGTTTACCTTGCCGGCAGCTTTCTGCGGCAGGTCGCCGAGCGTGAACTGACCCAGGCTGGCGTTGTGGCGCACGTGCTCGCTGTCGCCCTGAAAGACGTGGATGTCGACGTACGTTTGGTTGTCGCGCGTCGTGGCGAACAGCTTCTTTTCCGAGGTCGGAATCGTGGTGTTCTTCTCGATCACGGTCGACATGCGCTCGTCTTTGACGCGCACGCCCAGCGAATGCGGCGTGACGTCGAGCAGCACCACGTCCTGCAGCTCGCCCGACATGATGGCGCACTGGGTGGCGGCGCCGATCGCCACGATCTCGTCTGGATTCACGTCTTTGGCGGAGATCCGGCCGAAGATCTTCTCCACCTTCTGGCGCACGGCCGGCATGCGCGTCATGCCGCCCACGAGCAGCACTTGATCCAGGTTGTCAGCTGACAGGCCTGCGTCCTCGAGCGCACGCAGGCATGGCTCTTCCAGCCGATCGATTAGCCCTTGGGTCAGACGCTCGAGCAGCGGGCGGTCGATGTTGTCCATGCGCACGTGCAAAGGGCCCGAAGGACCGCCGGTGATGAACGGCAGATTCACGGAGGTCGACGTCGTGCTCGACAGCTCTTTCTTCGCCGTCTCGCAGGCCTCTTTCAGCCGCTGCAGCGCCACAGGGTCTTCGCGCAGATCGATCTGGTGGGCTTCTTTGAAGCCTGCGACCACGTGCTCGATCAGCGCTTGATCGAAGTCGTTGCCGCCCAGGAACGTGTCGCCGCTCGTGGCGAGCACCTCGAACACGCCTTGGCTCGCCTTCATGATCGTGATGTCGAACGTGCCGCCGCCGAGATCGAAGATGGCCAGGGTCTGGTCGCGGCTCTTGTCGACGCCGTAGCCGAGCGCCGCAGCTGTCGGCTCGTTCAGGATGTTCTTCACGTGCAGGCCCGCGATCGAGGCCGCGTCCTTGGTGGCCTGTCGCTGGTTGTCGTTGAAGTACGCGGGCACGGTCACCACCACGTCGGTGACCTCTTCGCCGAGGTAGTCTTCCGCGAGCGCTTTGATCTCCTGCAGCACGATCGCGGAGATTTCGGGTGGACTGTAGTCTCCGTCGCGCGTGCTTACCCACGCGTCGCCGTTGGGCGCCGCGATCACGTCGTAGGCCACGCAGGTACGCCAGCGTTCGAGCATGGCGTCGTTCGCTTTGCGACCGATCAGGCGCTTGATGCCGTAGATCGTGCGATGCGGATTGGTGACCGCCTGGCGCAGCGCCGTTTGACCGACCACCTCGTTGCCGTCGTCCGTGAACGCGACCACCGAGGGCAGGGTGCGCTGCCCCTGGCGCGTCGGAATCACGGTGGGCACGCCGTTTTCCAGCACCGCGACGCACGAGTTGGTCGTGCCCAAGTCGATGCCGATCATCTTTCCCATGTCACTTGCTTCCCGAGCCGAAGATGCGACCGAACAAGCCGGGCTTGGTCTGCAACTCCTTGCTGTATTTCTTGGTTTCGTTGAGCGCTTCGTGGTGCTTCGGATCGAGCGTCAGCAGCTCGCAGTATTTCTCCAGGGCTTTGGTCAGGTCGTTCTCGGCTTTGGCACGGCGTGCTTCTGCGACCAGCAGCCACGTGCGTGTCTTCGTCGATGCGGGGTTCAACTGGACCGCCAAGCGCAGGTGCTCTTCGGCGTCCTCCCACTGGCTTTGCGCGAGCAGCTTCAGCCCGGCTTGCAGCTCGAGCTCGCTGTCGACGGTGCGTGAGCGCACTTCGGGTGGCCGGATCGAGCGCTTCGGCACGGCGCCGCTTGCAGCTGACGGAGGAAGTGACGGTGCGGCCTTCGCGCTCGTATCGGTCTTGGTGACGACGATCGGCTGCGTTGCCGTGTGCGCCGGTGGGTCGCTCTTGACCAATCCGACCGGGGCCGCGATCGGCGCCGCAACTTTGGGCGGCTCGCTCTTCACGATGGGCGCAGCGAACGGCACATGCTGGCCCGGGCGCATCGCGCGCCTCTTCTCGAGCGACGAATACGCGCGCTTGTGCGCGATGAACAGCTCCGTGACGGTCCGCTTGATCTCGGGCATTTGGTAGCGGCTGAAGAGGTGCGGGTGATAGCGCTTGCTGGCGGCGAAGAAGGCGGTCTTGATCTCGTCGTGCGTGCTGCCTTGCGTGACGCCGAGCACAGCCCACGGAGTCTTGTTTGCCAGCGAGCGCAGCTCCTCCTCGAGCTTCATGAGCAGCGCGCATTCTTCGCTCTGATCCTGCGTGGTGCTCGTCGCTGCCAGGAGCGCGGCTTGCGCGCTCTCGAGCGCGCGTCGCAGCTCGGCGCGTGCGGCGTCCTCGACGTGCGTGAACAAGAGACCAAAGCCGGGCCTGCGGTTCTCGGTGATTGCGCGATCGCGCAACACGACTTGCACTACGTGCCCACGCGCGCGCAGCGCGAGCTCGTGCACGCACAGAAGGACCTGTACTTCGCTGTCCGTGGCGGGCGAGCTCGTTGTCTGCACGAAGAGCCCCGCCTGCGTCACGTCACCCAGCTCCACCGCGACCGCTGTGCCATCGATCTCGCAGTACACGGCGCCCGCTCGCGGCCGTCGCGCCGGGGCAACGGGTACGTCTGCGATTGGCCCAGACGTGGGGGAAGGTGTGCCGACGGAGGGGCGGATCGAGGAGGTTGCTGCGAAAGGAGCGCCGCTCGTTCCGGTGCGAGCGGCTTTTGACCGATCGTCACTCACGCGTTCTTCACCGAGGCTAAAAGGGTACGCCCGAGGTGGGATCGTGGTCTAGGGCTCGCCGGGGATCCTGTCGGTTGCACACACTGTCGGTGCAAGCTGCCGAACTCGCGCAGCGCGTCGGGATTCGGCGGCGGGGCGGGGGCAGGCGCCGGCTTTGCGGGCAGCGGTTGGCAACCGAGCGTCGAGGGCATGCCGTTCGGAGGCAGCGGCTGCACCACGTAGACCTCGGTGCGCTCGTTCGTGCCCGCGCTGCGCGTGTGCAACGGTGCGATCGGTCGCGCGCCACCGCAGCCGAAGGCATCGAGCTGCTCGGGACGCGCTCCGTGATCGGTCAGCCAGTTCGACAATACGCTCGCGCGCTCCATCGTCAGCTGCAAATTAGCGGAGGCGTTGCCCTCCGGGATCGTGTGCAGCTCGAGCACCACGTGGAGCTTCGGGTTCTTCTGCAGCGCACGCCCGAGCTCCTCGAGCACCGGCAAGCTCTGCGCCTCGAGCTTCGCCTGGCGGCGCTTCCAGCTGACGGGAGACTGCCAGTCGAGCCGACCCGTCTCCGCGATCATCTGGAACGCCTCCGGGCAGCCGCCGAGATCCGCCGCGCCCCACAGGGCCGGACACTGGTCTTCGGCGTCGGGTACGTTGTCGCCATCTTGATCGGCGCGGGTGACCACTGCCGCTTCCGGCGGCGGTGGGGCCGCGGCAACCGCAGTTGGCTGTGTTTCCTGCTGCTCGGCCTCGGGCGCTGGTTGCTGCGCGCGCACGATGGCCGAGCTCGTGAAGCGGAAGCCGAGCAGCGCGATGCCGCGGAAGTCGGGCGCACCGTAGCCGCGCAGCAGGCCGATGCCTGGAGCGAGGCCGAAGCTCCAGCGACCGGCGTGCAGCTTGAGTCCGAACAGCGTTTCGAGCGGCGAGGCCGAGCGTAGCCCTACGTTCGACGCGGGTGTCACGCCGAAGGCCTCGACGCTGGCTTCGAACACGTCACGCACGAGCGGCACGGAGGCCGCGAGCGAGTAGACCAGCTCGTCGCCCCAGCCGATGCCCGGCAGCGCCACCGCTTTGCGCACGCGAATGCCTGCGTTGCCCGTGATGCGCAGGAAGGGAAGACGCAGCTCGCTGATCAAGGTCGGCGTCATCGTCGCGCCGGAGTCGCCCGCGACCGACGGTGTGCCGTGGGCCTGGTTGGCTGTGGGCAGCGTGGCGTCGATCTCGAATGCGAGCGCGCCGAGCGGGCGTTCGAAGAACACGACGCGTCCACCTAGCGCGAGATCACCTGCGCCGGCACCCGTCGCGGTCGGCTGCGAGCCGAACGCGTGGCCGCGGTCGACGATGTCGATCGGCATCTGCAGGAACACGAGCCCAAAGTCCAAGAGTCCAAGCGATGCGCCAAGATTGGTGCGCAGCTGATCGCTTACCAGCGCGCTGCGCTCGGTGCTCTTCGAGCCGAGCTTGCTCTCATAGACCAGCGGACTCTTCGTATAATCGGTGACGAGCTGGACCTCGACGTCGAGGTGCTTGGGCACTTCGGGGCGGCTGGCCGTGAACGTGTCGTGCGTGCTGGCCCGCGGGCGCAGCTGATCGAGCGAGACGCCAGGATCGGCGCGCACGCTGGGCGGAGCGAGCAGCGCGATCACGACCAGCAGCACGGCCCCGGTTGGCAGCGCGCGTCGGCCTGGGTCGCGCGCCGCTGTCTTGCGTTGAGATTCGCTCACGTGGACCTCGCGCGCGGCACCTTCGACCGTCGGGCAAGTATACGACGGCGGAAATCCTGAATAGACACTGAAATCCGGGCAAACTGCAATTAAGGTAAGAGCACCCCGGCCCGTGGTGGCGGTTGGCGCAGGCGCTCCCACCTATCTCGCGTAGCCACCGGATATCCAATATGTATCGGTCCGCGCCGGCACCAGGAATAATGCCGACAGCCCGCGGTTTACCCGCGGTCGGGTAATAGATGACTAGCCGTTTCGCTGCCGCTCTCTTCGTGGCCTTGGTTTCGCTCGCCCCGGATTTGGTCCGGGCTGACGCTCCTGCGCCTACCGCCAACGTGGCCGACCTGCTGCGCAACGCCAAGGCGCTGCACAGCTGGATGGAGCGCAGCTCGCATGAGGTCGTCGCCGCGCGCGCGGAGCTGGCTGCAGCCCGTGCCGGAGCTCGCGGCGCGCGCCTTTTGCCCAACCCGACGGCGGATTTCTCGGTCGCCAACCTGCCGGTCAGCAACACCCACTATCCCACGCACGGCCTGGACCGCATGCTGATCTTCGGCGTCGGTCTGAGCGAGACGTTCGAGCTGGGCAAGCGTGGCCCGCGCGGCGAGG
>JADGRF010000062.1 GCA_017881055.1 Sandaracinaceae bacterium | reverse complement strand
GCGGAAGGGCGGCAAGCGAATCGGAATCGAAGTGAAGCGACAAGATGCACCTTCGCTCAGCGCGTCGATGCGCATCGCGCTCGAAGATCTCAAGCTCGATCGCCTGGTGGTGCTCTACCCGGGCGACGCGGCGTATCAGCTCGCCGATCGCGTTGAAGTCGTGCCGCTGTCCGCGCTTGCGGCCGGGGATCCGGGCGTTCTGCTGGGCCGCGCGAAGCAGGGTTCGAGGCGCAGGTAGAGGCATCACGCGGCGGCGCACGCAGGTCGATGGGTTGGGTGTAGCTTCGCCGTCAGCCATAGAACCGCGCCAGCAGCGAAGCCTACGGCACCGACTATGAAGCCCACCGTTGCGACGTTGCCGAGCGCCCGCGCGCTGTTGCGACAAGGACATCCTCGGCGGTGAGCCCGTGTTCCCGAAGAGCAGACTCGCAGTTCGGCACATCGGCGGCATGATGCTTCGAGGTCGTGCCGGCGCCGAGCAAGAGATCCGCGAGGACTACCCGTACTTGAAAACGCAGGACATCGAGTTCGCCAAGTTGTATGCGGCGGCGTACCCCAAAGTTGGCCGCCTCCGTGAACGTAAAGCTGCTGATCGATGAGAACCTGTAGCCTTGTGTGAACACGGGCGACGCTGAGCAAGCAGCTCACGCCGCCCGTTTACGCGTCCTGTGCGCCGAAAGACGCTCGGCGCGCGCACTCTCTTCGAATGCGCGCGCCGAACCTTCTCGTGCCGTTAGTGCTTCGAGCTTCAGTTACTGGCAGGCCACCACGTCCATCACGATGTAGGGGCACGTGCTGGGAGTCTGCGTGCCGCTGAAGTACACGTAGTGATATTCGCCGGGCTGAGTCTCGTCGATGCCGAGCGAGAGCGAGCCGACGGTGACATCGCCGCTGAAGTCGTTCGCTTGCGTGTCGACATCGTACGAGTTCCAAGCGTTTGCGGTGAACGAGCTGTACACGGACGAGACTTGCTTGGTGCGCGGCATGGCCGAGGCAGAAGCCAGTGACGTGCCAGTGCTGTACCAGACCGCCATCGAAGGGTTGTAGGCCGGGCTGCCGTAGCTCGACACGACGTTCATGTAGAGCTTCAGGCTCTGCACGACCGCGCCCGCGGGCACGCTGGAGAGATCGAACGTCATCCACGACGTAATGTCGGTGCCGCTCGCGCTTGAGTACGCGCGCAACATGTTGTCCGTGTAGACCGCGCTGCCGTTGTAGTCGAAGCCCTTCGATGCCGCGGCAGCGATGGTGACGGTTTTGGCTTTCAGCTGACACAGCGTGTGGCACACGTAGTTGGTCGCAGTGACTTCGCTGGCGTCGAGCACTTGATTGCGATTGGAGTCCAGGCCCGTCTTGACCGCGAGCCCACCCGCCGGGCAGTTGGCGCCGGCAGCTTCCGACGCGACGAACGCCAAGGCGTTGTAACCGCTCGCGCCGGGATCGCCGTCCTTGCCATCGACGCCGTTGGTACCGTTGGTGCCGTTGACACCGTCGACACCATTGGTGCCGTTGCTCCCGTTGACGCCGTCGACACCATTGGTGCCGTTGCTCCCGTTGACGCCATCGACGCCATTGGTGCCGTCGACACCATTGGTGCCGTTGCTCCCGTTGACGCCGTCGACACCATTGGTCCCGTCGACACCATTGGTGCCGTTGCTCCCGTTAACGCCGTCGACACCATTGGTGCCGTTGCTCCCATTGACGCCGTCGACACCATCGACACCGTTCGCACCGCTCTTGCCGTTGCATACGAAGCGCGTCGCGGCGATCTCTTGCTCGTCAAGCGTGCCGTTTGTATTCGCATCGATGCCAGCGTCGATACGAATGCCACCGTTCGCGCAGTTCGCGCCACCAGGTTCGTCGTTGGTGACTACGAGCGCAGTGCGCCCAGGCATCCCGTTTGCACCTACCGAACCCTTGGGGCCGGGCGCGCCATTGGTGCCATCCGTGCCGTCTTTACCATCCACGCCATCGTGACTTGGGGAGACAGCTCCGCCATCGGCGCAGGCTGCCGGATCAGTCGCGCAGTTGTCCGTGGCTGTGGCGGGACAACCCGTTTGAAAAATCGCAACCGCGACGAACGACAAGCTGAGTGCAGTGGCGCGTGAAGGTCTCATTGGCTTCCTTGAATGGTGGATGGATGCCCTGCAACCGCAGCTGTGCGGCGCTGGCGTGCGCAACGGTGTGCAAGCGCTGTGCCGCCCCGTGCTCGTCGAACTTCGCGGATAAATCGCAGGCGCGCCGTGGTCAAAGTCACCGCTGGGAGTGGTTTTTTGCTGCTGTGCGCGAGCGCACACGCGCGCACGTTCGGCGCGGCTTGCTGCGACAATGAGCGCGTGCGGGCAGGTGACAGCGCGCCGACTGCTTCGCGCGCTGCGCTGCTGCTGAGCTCACGCGGCCGCGGGCCTGGACGACTTTGCTCATGAATCAACCTACCGACAACCACTCGGGGCCGTGCACGTAGAGGCTGTCCATTGCGGGACTCATGTCGAGCACGAGTGTCTGCGACAGCGGCACGCCGAACTCCCCGAGTGTGCTCGCAAAGAACCGAAGCTCGCTCGGATACGCGCCCACGCCCGTGAAGAACGCCTCTGGAAGAGCCGGCCGATCGACGGGGTCTGCACGATCCTTCTCGTAGATCGCGGTCCGTTTCAGGATCTTCCACTGCCCGTCTCTGCGCTCGATCAAGTCGAAGAAACTGGCGAAGGCGGTCGCGTCGATCTCGCCTAAGCGGGTCTTTGCGCGAACCATGATCGTCACGTTCACTTCGCTGGTCGCGCGGTCGCCGTGAACCTTAATCGTCGGCACGCCGACGTGGTGTTTGACGCTCAGATCCTTGTTCGCCGAGGCAAGCTTCGAGACGGCGACGAAGTCGGGGTAAGGACACGCGATCCAACTGATGGAGATCGTCGCGGCGGGATGAAAGACGCTGAGCAGTTCGTTTCACTACGGCGGCAGTCGTGGCATCCGCGAACCACGCCGGCCCACGTCGCACGTGGCTATCGTGCAGACGGCGGTGCAACCGTCGATCGTGTTGATGGCCTCGAGAATCGCGCGAGCGCTTGCCAAGCTTCTCGGCCCAGCGTGAATTCGGTTAGCATGGTCGGCGCCGGCCGCTCGCCGGCAAGAGAGGCGATGACATGGCGACGATTCCACAGTCCGTTCACGAGCTAGTGGCCACGGGGCCGTACGCTCACCTCACGACCTTGAACGCCGACGGCAGCCCGCAGGTGTCGGTGGTGTGGGTCGGCATCGAGAACGACGAGCTGGTCTGTGCACACATGGGCGTCTGGCAGAAGGTCAAGAACGTGCGCCGCGATCCACGCGTGAGCATCTCGATGCTCGGACACCAGAAGAACCCCATGGGCCTGCTCGAGCACCTGGTGGTGTACGGCCAGGCTCGCATCACCGAAGGTGGCGCGGCCGATCTGCTGCAACGTCTGGCACACATTTACATCGGCCCCAGTGCGGTGTTTCCACCCGAGCCCTATCGCAGCAGCAGCCCCGGCTTCATCACCCGCATCCAACCCGTGCGCTTCGCCGGTGTGGGACCGTGGGCGCCTGCTCAACACTGAGACGAGGCCCACGGGATCCGGCCCCGTACGAGTTGATCAATCAATGGTTGGAACGTCGCGTTGGGTTCGACGGCTCCTGCGACGGGCGACGGCCACGGCGATCACCAGTCCGAAAAGGGCACAGAGGTTGCGGTTCGAGGTTGGCGCCGCAATCGTGCAGCTACAACCGTTCTGCCCGTTCGCCTTCGGAGTGCCCGAGTCACTGGCAGCCGCATCGTTCGCCGTCGCGCTGTCATGGTTGCTGGCATCGGCAACTCTGGCGTCGATCGACGAGTCGACAGCAGCATCAGAACCCGCGTCGGTGTGGGTACCGGCTCCCGAGTCGGTGTGGGCATCGGCTCCCGCGTCGGTGTGGGCATCGGCTCCCGCGTCGGCCGTTCCGCACCGTGCCACTTCGGGGTCTGTGGGACCGGCCTGGTCAAGTCCCAAGAACGGAATGACATGTGCGGCGTCAAGGGTCACGTCTGTGTTGTGCGGGCCGTTTTGCTCCATCCACGCGTCAAGAACCGCATAGCCGCACGAGTCCTGCCAAGTCTCGTGGGTCAACGAGTGACTGTTAATCGTCTCCGTGGTCGTCGTCTTCGGGTTTGAGTTTAGTCCCAGGACATTGGTCCATTCTAGAATAGCTCCGAACTGGTGTTGCTTATCGATAGTGCTATCTGCATCACCATGCCAAAGTTGGACCCGCGGGCGGTGTCCGGCATAGCCTGGGTACATCGCACGAACCTTGTCTCCCCACCATTGCCCGGTCATCTCAGACCCGTTGCCACAATACAGGTCCCAGATGTTCGAACATCCTGCCTGCACCCCGGAAAACTCCGAGCCCGCCTTGAAAACGTCCGGATACACCGCGAGCAGGAGCTCGGTCATCATCGCCCCCGAGGAGACACCGGTCGCATAGACGCGATTGGCATTGCCGCTGTGCGTGGAAATCGAGTAGTTGACCATTTCAATGATCGACTGGGAGTCGCCACCTCCGTAGCGTTTCTGGGTCGCGTCGGACGAAACATCCCAGCAACCGTTCGAGGTCTGCGGATAGACGATCACAAAGCCGTATTGGTCGGCAGCGGACACGAGGCCCGACCCCCACGAGAACATCCCCGCCGCGGTTCCACCGCATTGGTGGGAGACGACCAGGATGGGCGGATTGGTCACCGTCGTTGCGGGAACATACTCGTACATCGCCGACGTCGAAGGCACGTCTCCCTTTGACCACCCGGTGATGGGTCCGGTCAACGGCGCAGCGTGAGCGACGGACGAACCGAAGGTTATTATCGCAGCAGTAACAATTCGGGCTAGCGAGTTTCGAACAAGTTGCATGGGCAATTCTTTCTTCGAAACACAAACCGGGGTCACCGCCCGCGTGGTCGGATGATATCTTCTGCGAAGCTGCCGGGCCAGCCACAGGCACAGGATGTTCATGCGCGTGCCCGCCAAGCCCCACGCCACGGCGGCGCCCGCTCGACCCCGCTACTTCGACAGCAACAGCGTGTCGAAGTACACGAGGCGCGTGGCGAGCGGGACGCCGTCGGCGTTGTCGACCGGCAGGCCGAGCTCTGCAACCGTGACGTCGGTTTGGTAGAGTTCTTGCTCTTCGACGACGAGGCGGTACTCGGCGGCGTCGCCAAACGTTGGCGGCAGCGACACGCTGCCGCGGAAGTACACGACGTCGCTCGCTTGGCCGAGCAAATAGGGCGCAAGATTCGTGACGGCACCAAGCTGCGCCCAGCCGAGGTCGCCCAGCTTGGCGTTCGTGCGTTGCTCGATGTACGCGCGCACCAAGCGCCCGCGCCCGGCGCTCGTGTTGTGATTGAAGCCGTGCGCCAAGTGCACGAGCTTGCCGCGTGACGTTTCGTGCGTCACGGCGTTCACGGTGCCCTTGGCCATCACGCCGGACACCGACACGTCGATGGAGGTGTCGTGGTAGGTGATGGCGGCGGTGCGGTCGGCCACGAGCTGCGCGAAGTCCGCGCGCACCGTGCGCGACAGATGCGCTCCGTCGAGCGAAGACGGCTGAAAGCGCGACAGCGACAGCCGCACGAACGGGAAATAGCTCGCGCCCGCGTCGAGCGTGATGTCGAAGTAGTACAGCTGACGCTCGGCGTTGTATTCCGCTGCGATCCCGACGGCAGTCACCGTGAGCGAGCCCGAGGAATCGAGCTCCGCGAGCGACAGGCCCGTCATCACGGTGGGCGCAGTCTTGGGAGCGGACTTGTCGTAGACGAAATTCTCGGGCGCGAGCTCGGTGCTCGGACCGACGCTATCCCAGATCGGATCGCTGCCCCACTCCGACACGTACTTGCGGAGCGCATCCGGAACCGCCCCGCCCGACGACGGCACGATCACGCCGAGCAGCTCATCGTCGCCGGACGAGAACCAGGTGCGGTCGACGTAGATGCGTAGCCCCCTGCCCGTTCGCGTGCTCGTGTTCTTGTCGTCCGACAGCTGCCACGCGAACGTGGGGATGATGTACTGCAGGCGCGGTAGATCAGGCCGCGCGGCATTCGGAATGTTGATCAAGGCGGTCGAGGGACCGGCCAACGTGATCAGGTCGAGATCCTGGGACAGCTCCGGGAAGTACTCGCGATAACGCGTTGTGGCGAGCGCGTGATACGCGACCGAGCGGTGCTTGGTGTCGCCGAATTCGTGGCGCACTACCTCACAGGGCGGCGGCAGCGTGAGCTTCGTTTCGTCGTACGCGATGTCGCGCTCGAACACGCGACCCGAGCGGTCTTCCTTGACAGGGCCGTCGTCGGACAGTCGATCCACCGTCTCGGTCCAATCCGCGAGCAGCTCCAGGCGACCGGTGCTCTGCGAGTGACTCGCAATCGTGCCGGAGAGCGAGGCGAAGGTTTCGCCGAGCTGGCGCGCAACCTTCAAGCTCTGGACGGTCGGCGCTTTCATCGGCCTTTCCACCGCGTGCACGAACGTCAGCTCGCGATACGGCGTGAGCATCCAGTGCTGGTTCTCGTTCGCAGCGGTGCCGCTGCGACCCGCCGCGCTCATCGCAACAAAGCGCGCCATGAGGGGCAGATTCGTTTCGGCGATCGTCGAGCTGTACTTGAGCGTGAGGATCGTGCCCTTCGGCAACGCCACGCCGAAGCCGCCACCACTCGTATCGATCTTCGCTGCGCTACCGGAGGCCGCCTTCAGCGTGAGCAAGAACGTGGCGAGCTTGGGCCAGCTGCCGCTCACCGCGTACTTGCGATCGACGAAGCCGCCGGGGACTTGCAGCACTGCGCCTTCAGCAAGCGGATCGGGCAGATACGGCAGCGCGGGTGCTGCGCTCGTGTGAATGACGTAGTGCCCATCCGGCAGCGGCTCCCCTTTCTTGGCGAGTGGCGAAGGATCGACTGCGGCACCCGCGCCGTCGATCAGCTTCGTGTCGCCGCCGGGATCTTGCCAGGTCCCCTTCTCTTTCACGGCGACTGCGTACACAGCCGCGGCATCTGGAAACAGGCCATCGAACGCGCCGTGCAGCTCAGCCATGTACTGCGAGGTCTGCGGCGGCGCGATATGACGCTGCACGGTGTCGTTGAAGATCTTCGACTCGCCCGCGATCATCGCCGAGCCGACCTTGCTGCGGATCACGAGGCGCTCGATCGACTCGCCTGCGCTGACCGGTGTCCGCAGCAAGAGTACCGGCGGCGCGACCGGCTCGTAACGCAGATAGCTGATGGGCGCTGTCACAGCCATCGCGGTCGCGGGCGGATCCATCGTGCCGAGCGGCAGGCTGTTGCCCGCTAGGTCGACCACGCGCGCGCGCAGCTGGTAGCGGCGGCCGAAGCGCAGCGGTGGCAGCGTCTTTTGCGGCACGCTCGCCTTGATCAGCACGGGGAAGTCCGGGTTCGCGGGATTGTCCTCGCGGCGCACCACTTCCTTCTGCGTGCGCATGCTGTCGTTGCGATCGAATGACAGCGTGCGGCCGGGGCGCGGTACGACCAAGCTCCAGTTGTCCCAACCGAACAGCGTTTCATGCAGGTACAGGTCCGGCACGGCGGGGGCCATCGGCAAGTCTTTCGACGTGCTCGTGCCGCTAGAGCCCTTCACATAGCCTTCGTCTTGCCCGGGCGTGATCGTGGTCGTTCCGATCGCGTAGGTTGGCACGCGCGCGCACAGCGAAAACCAGCGGCCGTTGTAACCGACGTCGACGCGGTAGCCGCGCGTGACATCGTCGGCGCGAAGCAGTGCGTTACCCGGATCGCTGTTGTTGCTCGCCGCCGCCACGAGCTTGTCGTAGATCGCCTGGTCGCGTGCCGTACGAAACACGCTGATGCCCGTGGTGCGCAGCGCCGGCAGGCTCTGAGGATTCGGCTCGATCGGCTTGGGTGCGGCAACCAGACCTGCCCGCTCGCACGCGATCTGGTGCTGAGTTGCCTGCTGCGCGAGCACGAGCGCCATGTTCACGCCGTAGTCGAGCGTGCGCAGCGCAGCGCCATCGACGTCGGCTTGCA
Organism: Sandaracinaceae bacterium; assembly: GCA_017881055.1. Taxonomy (GTDB): domain Bacteria; phylum Myxococcota_A; class Polyangia; order Polyangiales; family JAFGIB01; genus JADGRF01. Next base: position 347 of record JADGRF010000062.1, on the reverse strand, counting down.
CGACGCCGAAGAGCTGCGTGTTGCCGAGCTGCAGGAACCCCTCCGCCGTGTCGGACACCGCGCTCGCCTGTGGCAGGAACGTGTGGGGATCGACCAGCGTCCCGGGATTCTTCTCGTAGGGAGACACGGGACCGCCCGCAGGATCACCGAGACCTACCCGCACGCGATCGAACGCCGCGTTGGCCGGCAAGCCCTGCGTGAGCGTGCAATCGATCACGACGCCGAGCTGGCGCAGGAGAGCTGGATGATCGCCCAGTGTCGCTATCACCTCGTGAAAGTCGAACGTTGGAGCGTCGACCGCGGGCGGGATGTCGGCCAACACGCGCGGCAACGTGTTCGAGCGATAG
>JADGRF010000061.1 GCA_017881055.1 Sandaracinaceae bacterium | reverse complement strand
TTTTTTGGGCGCAACGATTGCTCCCCATCGCGAGCCGATCCATTTCAAATTTGAAATAGATCGGCTTCAAAGCTGAAATCGAAACGCCACGCGAGGACTGTCGCGAGCGCGCCAGGAGTGACGATCGAACCAACCGTGGGAGGGTCGGTTACTCTGCGCTCATGGAACCGAGTGTAGTGCTTCCGGCGTTCCACGCAGGATATCCGCGTTGCGGGTATGAAACGATTTGATTGCGGACGTGCAATGTCGCAAGCGCGGTTTGGCGAGTTGACTGCGGAAACAGGGCGAATGCGGGTTGGCACGACCTTCGCTATAGACAGCTAGCATGACGGTGGCTCCCTAGAAGGTGTCCCCCCGCCTTCGAGCCGCCTGACACGGCGGTCGCGAGTGTTCCTACCCCCCTTGGAGCCCGCGACCGCCGTTTTTTTTCTTCCGGTGCGCGCGCCAGCGGAACTGACCGGAGCGCTGGCCGATGCCCGCGCATGCTGCACTCCTTGGCAGGCTTCCTCGACCTGCTGGCGCCCCCCAGCTGCGCCGGCTGCTCGCTCCCCACCGAACACCACGGCCCAGCCTTCTGCGATGCCTGTGCACCCCTGCTCGAACCGGCGCCACCGCCGCTCGATCCCCCAAGCCGGTGCGCCGCCGCGTTTCGCTACGAGGGCCCGCTCGCCGACGCCGTACGCCGGATGAAGTACGGCGGACAGCCCCATCTAGCGCGTGGCCTCGGTGACTTGCTCGCAGAAGCGGCAGGTCCGTACGCAGGCAAGGTCGATCGGGTCGTGCCGGTGCCCCTGCACCGCTCGAAGCTGCGCGCACGCGGTTGGAATCCAGCGGCGCTCTTGGCGCGCCGGGTCGCCCGCGAGCTCGGCGTACCGCTCGATACCAAGCACCTGCGACGCGTACGTGCGACGCGCACGCAGGCCGCGCTGCCAGCCGAGCTGCGCGCCGGCAACGTGCTCGGCGCATTCGAGGCGCGTCTGCCCGCTCCCGCGCAGCGCGTGCTGTTGATCGACGACGTGCGCACGACCGGCGCAACGCTGCAGGAAGCCGCCAGCACCCTGACGGAACGCGGGCACGACGTGATCACCCTGGCGCTCGCGTGGGCCCCGGATTGATCGGGTGGTTTTACCAAGCCGTGGAGCGGCGCGCCAAATGACCGCGCGGGGGTGGCTCCCCTTTCGAGGCGCTCCGACGCCGAGCGAGGCGCCGTTCCCGAATCACGCTCGGTCATTTAGAGTCCGGCGCGTGCCGAAGCGCTCCATGGTGCTCGTGTGCTCCAGCTGCGCCGCACTGCTGTGCGCCTGCGCGAGCACGCCGAAGAGCCCGTTCTTCGGCGATGAAAAGTACCTACGTTTTGGGGTCGATCCGCGCGCCGAGGCCAACGCCCTGATCGAATCGCACGCGGGGCGGGGCGACAAGCTCGCGCGCCGGATCGAGGGCAAGGACTTCACCGCGCTCGGATTCATGGATGCGCACGGCGTGCCTGACGCGGTACGCATCGTGACCACGCGCGGCATCGCGCTGTCGCTCGAGCGCGACGCGCACCCGCTGTCACCCGAGACGCGCTACGAGCTGGTGCCGGGACCGATCGACGGAACGGAAGATGCCGACGGCGACGGCTTCGAAGAGATCTTCGTGCGCCAGAGCGAGCCTCGGCAGCATTGCTTGCGGGTGTTCCGCGCGCGCGACGTGGGCACGCTCGATGAAGTTCCGACCGTCGTCCAGTTGTTCGGCACAGAGCGCTGCGTGAGCGACGTCGAGGATCTCGACCACGACGGTCGCGCGGAGCTGCTGGTCGACGTGGTCTTGGACGACGAAGACACGCCGAGCGCGGCTCGCATTCGCGCACCGCTCTGGGCTGGCGAACACCGCTTCATGCTCGATCCGGCGCGCGAGGCATTCGTGCGTTTCCGCGCGCACGAGGCGGCCGAGCGCAACCAAGAGCTGACCGACGCCAAGCGCGCGCTCGATCCTGCGCAGGTGCTGCGCATCGCCCTGGAGCTGGCAGCACTGTCGAGCTTGGCCGCGGAGCCCAGCGCTGCGCAGCTGCGCGTGTTCGACGGCGCGGTGGCGGGCGTCGTGCTGAACGAAACGCAAGCGGCGCACGTGCTGGCAGCGCGCACGCGCATCCGCGAGTGGAACACCCCGCCCTCGCAGAAGACCGCTCGAGCTGCTAAAAACGCCGCGCCATGAGCAAGAAGACCGACAAAGACGGCGGCGAGCTGCTCGTGTGCAGAAACCCCAAGGCCGAGCACAACTTCGACATCGAAGAGCGCCTCGAAGCGGGCCTCGTGCTGCGCGGCTCGGAGGTCAAGAGTCTGCGCGCCAAGCATGCCGATCTCGAAGGCGCCTACGCCACGATCGAAGGCATGCAGCTATATCTGATCAACATGCACATCGGGCCCTACAAGCAGGCCGGGCGCTTCGGTCACGAAGAGAAAGCCAAGCGCAAGCTGCTCGCACACAAGAAAGAGATTGAACGCTTGCTCGGCCGGGTCGCAATGCGCGGCTACTCGATCGTGCCTGTGAAGGTGTACTTCAAGAACGGTCGCGCGAAGGTCGAGCTCGCTCTCGGCAAGGGTCGCAAGGTACACGACGATCGGCAGGCGATTCGTCGCGACTTGGATCTCAAGGAGGCGCGCTCAGCGATGTCGCGCGTGAAGCATTGAGCCATGACCGAGGGGCAAGCACAGGCTGTGATCGCGCTACGCATTCAGGGTGAAGTCGGCGGACACGTCGTGTCCTGCGGAATCGAGGTGCTGGTCGCGGTTTCGCCCAAGCCCTTCCCTCCAGGGAAACCGCTCGAGCTGGCGCTGCTGCTCCCGGATGCGGAGATGCCACTCCACTGCCGCGTAATCGGCAGCAAGAAGCGCGACGACGGCAGGTTCGAGCTGCGCGTGCGTCTCACGAACCTACGTCGCGAGACACGCGAGCAGCTGCAAGCGCTGTTCCCGTGACTCGCGTGCTCGCCAGCGCGCTTACGTGACTCGCGCGATCGCGAGCGCGCTCAAGCGATCGCCGAGAGCACGGTCTTCTTCACGGCTTCGTATTCGTTCGGTAGCGAGACCGGACGGTTCGGGTGCTTGCTCTCGACGCCGTCGATGCGGCCCTCGTGGTAGCGAATCTTGAAGTCGGTGAACTTGAGGCCGCTCGCGGTCGACACGACCACCACGCGCTCGTGCTTCTTGATCTCGCCGCGCTGCACCAGCTTCACGAGCGCCGCCAGCGCGACGCCCGTGTGCGGACACGCGAACGTGCCCGTGCGGTCGGCCGCTGCCGCGGCTTCCGCGAGCTCCGATTCGCTGGCCTGCTCGACCACACCTTCGTAGCGCGAGAGCGTGCGGATCGCGCGCCGGATCGAGACCGGATTGCCGATGCGAATCGCGCTGGCTTCGGTCGGCTTGGCGACGATCGCTTCGTACTTGTCGAAGCCCTTCTTGTACGCGAGGTAGAGCGGGTTCGCGGCCTCGGCTTGCGCCACGCAGATGCGCGGACGCTTGGAGATCAAGCCGAGCGTGAACAGCATGTCGAGACCCGAGCCGAGCGCGGACACGTTGCCGAGGTTGCCGCCAGGGATGATGAACCAGTCCGGCACTTCCCAGTCGAACTGCTGCACCACTTCGATCGCGACCGTCTTCTGGCCTTCGAGACGCAGCGAGTTCATCGAGTTCGCGAGGTACACGCCGTCTTCCTCGGCGAGCTTCTGCACGATCTCCATGCAGCCGTCGAAGTCGGTGTCGAGCGCGCACACCAGCGCGCCGTTCGCGAGCGGCTGCACCAGCTGCGCCGTGGTGACCTTGCCGCGCGGCAAGAGCACGGCCGCGCGAATGCCCGCCGCGGCGCAATACGCCGCGAGCGCCGCCGACGTGTCGCCGGTCGAGGCACAGACGATCGCCTTGATCGGCTTGCCGTTCTTGATCATCTGCTTCACGACGCTGACGAGCACCGTCATGCCGAGGTCTTTGAACGACCCGGTGTGGCTGTTGCCACACAGCTTGATCCACAGGTCCGCGAGACCGAGCGTCTTGCCGTAACGCTCGGCCCAGAACAGGTTCGTGCCGCCTTCGTGCAACGAGACCACGCAGTCCTCGTCGAGCTGCGGCAGAACCCATTCCTTCTTGCCCCAGATGCCGCTCGCGTACGGCCACTTGTTGGTGTTCTTGCGCTCGTCGAACAAGCGGATCCACGCGGCCGGGCTGCGCTGCTTCAACGCGTCGAGATCATGCTGTACTTCGAGCAGCTCCCCGCACTTGGGGCAGTGGTAAATGACCTGTTCGACGTCGTAGCTGCCCTCGCAACCAGCGACGCAGCGGAAAGCGCACTTGTAGTCCATGGGGCGCGAGTATAGCTCACGGCGGGGTCCGGTCGACACTCACGTCGATATCCTGGAACCCTGAGAACCCAGGTCAGTCGTTGCACTGACCGTGAGGATCCGTGGTGACCTCGCCGCGCTGGCTCTCGACGTGGCTCAGCCAGGCAGCCGTGACCTCGGGGACGACCCCGTGCGCGGCCAGCACTTCGCGCAGAATCTGACTGCGCCGCGCGAACTGGCCACCCATGATCCGGTGCTTTCTGTGGGCCTCGGCCAACGGCCGTCCACGGTAGCGCTGCGGACCACCGAGGAATTCTGCAGCGAGCTGGAACTCCATCTCCTTGATGCGCGCCTTATTCGCGTCACGGAAGAAGAATCCGATCATTACGTCGGCAAAGGCGCGCTCGACGAAGTCCTCGATCACGGCGCGCAGCACGGGCTCGCCACCAAGAAGGTCGTAGAGGCTCTGCGCGGTCCCGGTCATTCGCTCACCGCCCAGTCATCGCTCAGGTCGTGATCTTCACGACTTCGCTAGCAGAGAGCTCAGCGAGACGTGCCAGGATCATCGGGTACTGCATCGCCACCTGAGTGAACGCGCTCGCCGGCAGGCGCAGCACGATCATGTGCACGCGCGCTTTGATGTCCACCTGCGAGGACGCATTCGAGAGCAGCGTGCTCTGACCGAACATGCTGCCGGGGGGCGCGATGCGCTCGGGTGCGCCCGGCTGATTGACGGCGAGCGTGCCGGTCAGCGAGATGTACAGCCCATCCATCCTCTTTCCGACAATCGCCAGCATCGTGCCGGAGGGCGCGCGCCGGATCTCGAACATGGCCGCGAGCTCACGCCGCCCTGCTCCGTCGAACTCTTGGAACAGCGGCGAGCTCTGCAGCAGGTTGCCGAGCAAGCGCCGTGTGAGCAGCTCGAGCAGCACTTCGGCGAGCTTCGGGTGACGACCGAGCAGCTGCGTGAGCACGTCGCGCGAGATGCGCAGCGCGACCAGCTTGCCCTCGACCACCACGTCCGCGTGACGCTTTTCGTCCTGCAGCAAGCACGACTCGCCGAACACGTCGCCTTCGGCGAGCGTGAGCCGCGTCTGTTGACCGGGCACGATCACGCTCACGCTGCCTTCGATGATGCCGTACAGCACATCGCCCGGATCGCCTTTGCGCATCACGAATTCGCCGTGGCCGAGCTCGACGAGATCCGTTTTCGCGATCATCTCGGCCAGCGCGTCCTTCGGCACTTCGGCGAACAACGGGAACAGCGGCAGCTTGCTCAGCTTGCTGGCGCTCGGCGGCTCCGGTCGCTCAGACTCGACCTCGGGCACGCGTTGTCGCGGCTCGAGCTCCGCGTCGGTGAAGCTGAGGGAGATGCCGCGGCGCGGCGGGGTGTTCGAGAAGCGCGTCTCGTTCGCAGGCGCGTTCGGGTCGGCGTGAAGCTCTTCGACGCCGCCCAGGGCTTCGCCGTAAATGGCCGCGACGTCGGGCGCGCGCGGCGCAGCTGGAACCACATCGCGTGACGGCACGGGCGCGCTCAGCCTGCTGACCGGCGGCGGCAACGAGAGCTTGTCCAGCGTAACGGGGCGGCGACGGGGCACGCGCACTGCCGGTTTCGCAGGCTCCGCGGCGGGCCGTGCAGCTGATGGCTGCACGTGCGGTTGAACCTGGGGTGCAGGCGGCGCTAACGGGGCGGGTGCCGCCTTGGTGACGGCAACAGGACGCGGCAGGGCCGGCAGCGGCGGCGCGGGCACGGGCGCTCGTGGCGCAGGCGCAGGCGGCACCGGTGCCGGCCGCTTCGCAGCTGTCGGCGGCGGCGGCGCGGGCGCGTCGTCATCGAGAAGCATCGGATGCCGCTTGGCCGGGGCTGCCGCTGTGGGCGGCGGCGGAAGGTCGTCGTCCAGCACCATCGAATGACGCTTCGCTCCGGCTGCACCCGGGCGCGTTGAAATCGCACCGGCCCGCTGCTGACGATGCAGCTGCTGGGCGGCGTTCGGATCCACGCGCTCCAGAATGTCGATACGGGACGGGTCCAGGTTGAGCACGGTCTTAGCCATCGCTACGGCGCGGGCGATGAAGCCCTGGTCCGCGTAGATGTCGACCGCCGCTTCGTAGCAGGTGACGGCGTCCATGTTCTTGCCGAGCTTGCGCAGCAGATCGCCGCGCTTGTGCGCCCAGCGGACGTTCTTTGGTTCCAGCTCCATGAGCTGGGCCAAGAGCTCCACCGCGGGCTCGTTCTTGTTCGTTTCGAGCAGCTTTTCGAGCTTCTCGCGCAACTTACGAGTCTGCTTGTCTTCCGCCATCGAGTACGCGCGTTCCGCGAGGTTCGGGCCGTCCCGCTACCGCGCCACACATAGTAACGCCGCACGTGCCCGCGCGCCCAGTAACCCGACATCCGGGTCGAGCACGATCGCCACGCGCACCTGTTCGAGCAGCTTCGCCATCCGTCCTTTGGCAAGGGAAGCCGACAAGAAGCAGCCGTCCGTGAAGCGCGGCAGGAGCTTCGCGGCGATGCCGCCCGCCACGTAGAGCCCGGCTCCCGGCAGCACGCGCAGCGCCAAATTCCCGGCCTCAGCCCCATAAAGCGCGACGAAGATCGACAGCGCGGCGCGAGCTGCGGGGTCCGCGCCGGAAAGCCCGCGCTCGCCGATCACCGCGGCGGGTGACTCGGCGACCAAGCGCGCGACGGTCTCGCGGGTCTGCCGGCGCCTGACCGTCCGCGACCACGAAGTCGCGGACACGACCCGTTCCACGGAGACGTGCTCGCCGTAGCGCCCGAGCACCGTTGCGCACGGGACCCGCGACGCGCCACCGACGTCAGCCGCAAGAAGGCGCATCGGCGCAAGCATAGCGAGCTGGGCGGCGGGCCAGACGTGAATCTGCTACTACGCGGGCATGCGGACACTCGGCGTCGATCCCGGCAGCGTGCGCACCGGTCTCGCGGTCGCGGACGACGACGTACCGGTCGCAATCCCGCTCGTCACACTCCGGCACAAGTCCGTCGCGGACGCGATCGAGCAGCTCGTGCGCGTGGTGCGCGAGCAGGAGGTCCGCGAGATCGTGATCGGCCTGCCGCTCGCACTCGACGGACGCGACGGCGACGCGGCGCGGCGCTCGCGCAAGCTGGGCGGAGAGCTGTCGGTACGCACGAAGGTCCCCGTGGTAATGTGGGACGAACGACTGTCCAGCGCGTCGGCCGAGCGCGCGCTGCGGGCCCAGGGCATGAAGGGCCCGGCGCGACGTAACGTCGTCGACCAAGCAGCTGCCACGCTGCTCTTGCAGAGTTATCTGGACGCGCAGCGAGATCGCACGTGGAACGAGGACAGCGCGGAACCGAGCCAGAGCGACCCGCACGTGATGGTTCCGCCGCGTCGCGAGCGCGCGGTGGTTCCGCCGCGTCGCGAGCGCGCGGTCAGGGCCGCACGACGCCGTTGACGCGCAGCTTGAAGATCGCAGCGCTCACGCTGCTCGTGCTCGCGTTGTTCGCGTTCGCTGGAGTGGGCTGGCTGGTCATCGCGTACCCGAGCGAGCACGCACCGGGTCGCGGCAAGACGGCGAGCGTCGACATCGAGGCGAGCACCAGTGTCGACGACGTGGCGGGCTCGCTGGCGGCGCAAGGCCTGGTCGCGCGACCGCAGCTGTTCGCGCTGTACCTACGCGTGCTCGGCGCAACCCAGCGCTTGCGACAAGGCCACGTGCTGGTGACCGACGCGATGAGCATGCGCGAGCTCCTGCAGCGCGTCGCAAACGGCTTCGGCTCGACCGAGATCCGAATCACCATTCCGGAAGGCTGGAACCGCTTCGAGATTGCCGCGCGTCTCGCGCTGTGGGGCGTGTGCGAGCGCGACGCGTTCCTGCGCGCAACCGAGGACAAGACGCTGCTGGCCGAGCTCGATGCCGACGCGCCGACCGCGGAGGGGTATTTGTTTCCCGACACGTATCGCTTGCGGGATGGCGTGTCGGCCACGGCGGTCGTACGGCGGATGATCGACAACGGACGCGCGCGCATTCAGCGCTTGCTCGACGGAGAAGCCTCTGGCGTCACGCAGCTTCACGATCAGCTCGGCCTCGGTCTGCACGGCTTGGTCACGCTGGCATCGATCGTGGAGAAAGAGGCGCACGCCCCCGACGAGCAACCGATCATCGCGGGCGTGTTCTGGAACCGCCTGCACGATCCTAGCTTTCGACCAAAACGCCTGCAGGCCGATCCGACGGTTGCCTACGGCTGCATCGTGGCCAAGGCACTGCCGAGCTGCCTCGGCTTCGATGGAAAGCGCGTGACGCGCGTGATGACCGCGGATCCGGAGAACCTCTACAACACCTATCGCCTCGACGGACTACCGCCCGGGCCGATCGCCAATCCAGGGCTCGGCGCGCTGCGTGCCGTGTTGCATCCCGCGCAGCACGGATTCTTTTATTTCGTGGCACGCGGCGACGGCCGCCACGATTTCAGTGCATCGCTGCGCGAGCACCTCGGCGCCGTGCAAAGCCACCGCAGCGAATAGGGTTGCGGCCGGCCCGGGAGCGTCTATTGTCGGCGACATGCAGGAGCCGAGGTCCGGCAACATCACCTGGCACGCCGCGGCGGTGAACCGCACGGAACGCGAGCGCAAACGCGGACACCGTGGCGCGACGCTGTGGCTCACGGGTCTTTCGGGCTCGGGCAAGAGCACGCTCGCCGCCCTGCTGGAACAACGGCTGCTCGATCGCGGCTGCACCGCCTACGTGCTCGATGGCGACAACGTGCGCTACGGCCTGAACAGTGACCTCGGCTTTTCGCCGCTCGATCGCGCGGAGAACATCCGGCGCATCGGCGAAGTGGCCAAGCTCTTCACCGACGCAGGCGTGCTGGTGCTGTGCGCCTTCATCTCGCCGTACAGGGTCGACCGCGCGCGCGTGCGCGCGATCATGGCGGACGGCGATTTCATCGAAGTCTACGTCCAGGCCTCGCTCGCTGCCTGCGAGCAGCGCGACCCGAAGGGCTTGTACAAGAAGGCGCGCGCCGGTGGCATCGCCGACATGACCGGCATCGGATCGCCCTATGAACCTCCGGAAAATCCAGAGATCGTGGTCGACACGGAGCACACGCAGCTGGCCGAAAGCGCTGACCAGGTGCTCGGCTTCCTGGAGGAAAAAGGCTATATTGCCCGGACCGGCAGCATCTGACCGCGCGAGCTGCGACTGTCACGGGCCTGATGCTCTCGCTCGGCGTGCCGCGCGCAACGGACGCTGACTCGGTACGTCTAGTCCCGAGCTCGCTTGATGGCGCACGCCAAGCGCTGCACGCCCTCGGCGATGCGCGGCTCGCTCTGCACGCCGAACGACAGACGCATGAACGAGCGCGGCGCGCTGGTAAGGTCGGTGAAGCAATATTCACCTGGCACGTACAGCACACCTTCTTCGATCGCATTTGCGAACAGCTTGCTGCGCGAGCCCGTATCGACGCCACCGAGCAACTCGACCCACACGTACAGCCCGCCGTCCGGTCGCAGGTAGCGGGCGAGCCCAGGTGTGCCGAGCTCCGCGTCGAGCGCGTGCAACATCGCGCGCTGCTTGCGCTCGTACACGTCACACAGGGTCTGCACGTGGGGCCCGTACAAGCCACGCTCCATCACCTTGCTAATCATGCGCTGATTGAAATGCGGCGAGCCAAAGTCGAGGTTGCCCTTGAGCTCGAGCAACGGCGTGACCAGCGACTCCGGCAACACGCCGTAGCCGACGCGCACACCCGGCGAGAACGACTTCGAGAACGTACCCGCGTAAATGACGTGCGTGCCTTCACGATCATACGAACGCACGCTCTTCTCGTCTGCGCCCCGGAAACGCAGCTCGCGATAGGCGGCATCTTCGATCACGTACAGCGTACGCTGCCGCGAGTAGCGCTTCGCCAACTCACAGACCTGAGCACGCCGAGCCGCGGACAAGCTCACGCTGCGCGGGTTGTCGAAGTAGCTGACGACGTAGATGGCCTTGACGCGATCGAGCTCACCGCGCGCAGCGAATGCTTCGAGCTCGGCTTCGAGCGCCTCGGGGCGCATGCCGTGCACGTCGCTGGCGATGCCCACGGCGCGCGCGCCCATGTTGCGCACGATGCCCATGAATACGAAGTACGTCGGTGCATCACACAGCACGACGTCGCCGGGATTGAGCAGCGCATCCGCGAGCAACCACAGCACCTGGTTCGAGCCCGCGGTGAGCAGCACCTGGTCGAGCTTTGCGCCTGGCGCTGCCGGGCCGTCGAGCCCGCGCAGGCGCTCCAGGATCTGCGTGCGTAACACGGGATCGCCCGCCGTCGTGCCGTACTGCAGCGCCGCGCGCGCAAGCGCGGGATCTTCCAGCACGGACAGAGCTGCGCTACGCGCGGCTTCCACGGGCAAGCTCGCTTGATCCACGAAGCCCGCTGCCAGCGAGACGAGCTGCGGATGCTCGAGCGCCTTCTGCATGAGAAAGCCGATCGGTTGGTCGGCGGCCCATGCGCTGCGCTGACTGAAGCCGGTGTTCTTGCCCGCCATCGCTACACTTTCGTTATGTGCTCCGTGGCGTGTCGAGACCTTCGCGCTCGAGCAGCTGGAACACGGGCGCGAACGCTTGGGTGCGCCCGAAGTGCAGGAGGTGCCCGCCTTCGAACGTGATCAGCTTCGCGCCGAAGTGCTCGGTGAGCCGATGCGCATGCGCTAGGCCGGTGACGCGATCGGCTTCGCCCGCGATCACGAGCACCTTGTCGCTCGCGAGCAGCGAAGGGCGCGCCAGTGGGCTGATCGGCCACTGCGCCATCCGCAGCGCGTCGCGCTGCGCGAGCTGCTCGTCCTCGCTGCCAACCATGCGACCGTGCGTGTGCGCGAACTCGTCGATGGCCGCCAACGGAATGAACAGCACGGCAAAACGCAGGTGCGCTTCGAGCGTGGCCAAGAGCGCAGCGCTGTACCCGCCGAGGCTCATGCCCATGACGCCGAGCGAAGCCACGCCACCGCTGCCGAGCAAATGGTCGAACAGCGCGCGATGGTCGAACACGACCTGGCGAAAGCCTTCGATCGTGAAGCGTGGATCGCTGGACGGGAACGCCGGTGGCATGAAGCCGCGCGCCTGCGAGCGACGCGGCCCATGGAACGGCAACACCGTGAGCACGATGTCGAGCCCGCTATCCCAGAGCTTGCGCAGCGGCCACATGCGCTCGTCCAGCGCGTAGTGGCCGGCCATGTAGCCGTGCACGAGCACCGCGCAGTGACGTGGACCACGAGCGTGACGAAACCAGCGCGCGTACGCGAAGCGATTGCCCTGCACTGCCAGGTACTTCGAGCGCAGGTCCCCACGCTTGTCCATGCCGAGTTGCTGCAGGAGCTCGGTATGCGAACCCGCGCGCATCCCCAGTTGCTCTCGCGGCTCGTCGGAGAGCCGAGAGAACCGCTCGGCCACGGCTTCGGCGCTCCACAGCGGCTCGAACTCGCTCCGCCAGCGCAGGTCGAGAACCTCGCCCTCGCGCCCGAACGACTTCACGCGCTTGACGACCGGCGAGATCCGGCCCGGCAGTGGCAGAAAGGCGCTCTCCCGCGCCATGAACTCTTCGCGGCCGTAGAAGCTGGCGATCGCTGAAAGGCCGCGCATGCGCTCCGCGTGGCCGCGCCCCTCCGAGGGCGAGCTGCGCTTCACGATGCGCGGCGGGTTCAGCGCCGTCATCGCGAACGTCTGGTCTACGCCTTGGGCAAGTCCTTGCGCGAGATTGCGAGCAAGCGTCGATGCAGTCTTGCGCAGAAGGCGTCGGGGCATGGCGGAGGCTCTGTACGATAGCACGCCTGTCGTGCGCCCACGATGCTCGACAGCGCCGCGGTTGTCGCTATTCTGCGCCCCCTATGGCGAAGAAAGAAGCGAATGCGATCTCTCCGACACGCGCGGAGAACTATCCCGAGTGGTACCAGCAAGTGATCCGCGCCGCAGACCTCGCGGAGCAGTCGCCGGTGCGTGGCTGCATGGTGATCAAGCCCTGGGGCTATGCCCTGTGGGAGAACATGCAGCGCGTGCTCGATGCCAAGTTCAAAGCGACCGGCCACAAGAACGCATACTTCCCAATCTTCATCCCGAAGAGCTTCCTCGAGAAAGAAGCCAAGCACGTCGAAGGCTTCGCGAAGGAGTGCGCGGTCGTCACGCACCATCGCCTCGAGCTCGGCCCCGACGGCACGTTGATTCCAGCCGGCGAGCTCGAGGAGCCACTGATCGTGCGACCCACCTCCGAGACGATCATCGGCGCGATGTTCGCGAAGTGGGTCCAGTCGTATCGAGACCTCCCTCTGCTCATCAATCAGTGGGCGAACGTGGTCCGTTGGGAATTGCGTACCCGCATGTTCCTGCGCACGACGGAGTTCCTCTGGCAGGAGGGGCACACCGTGCACGCGACCGCCGAAGAAGCCATCGCCGAAGCGCGGCTGATGCTCGACGTCTACGAAGAGTTCGCCGAGAAATACATGGCGATGCCCGTGATCAAGGGCGAGAAGTCCGAAGCCGAGCGCTTCCCCGGTGCGGTCTCCACCTGGACGATCGAAGCGATGATGCAGGACGGCAAAGCGTTGCAAGCGGGCACGTCGCACTTCCTCGGCCAGAACTTCGCGAAGTCGTCCGAGATCAAGTTCCTACCGGAGAGCGGCGAGCTGCAGTACGCGTGGACCACCTCGTGGGGCGTATCGACGCGCTTGATCGGCGGGCTCTTGATGACGCACAGCGACGACGACGGCTTGGTGCTGCCGCCGCGGCTCGCGCCCGTCCACGTCGTGATCCTGCCGATCACGGCGAAAGCCGAGGATCCCGCCGCCGTGGTCGCGTATTGCAAGAAGCTGCGCGATGACCTGCAGGCGCTGCGCTACCACGAGCGCAACGTCGAAGTGGAAGTCGACGAACGCGATCTGCGCGGCGGCGAGAAGAACTGGAGCTGGGTCAAGAAGGGCGTGCCGATCCGCCTCGAGGTCGGCCCGCGCGACATGGCGCAGAACGCGGTGTTCATGGCGCGCCGCGACCTGCCGCCCGGCGAGAAGCAAACCGTGCCACGCGACACCTTCGTGAACGGCGTCGTCGCCATGCTCGAGGAGATGCAAGCCAAGCTGCTGGAGCGCGCAAAAGCGCTGCGTGCCAGCCGCACGAAAGAGATCGAGGGCAAGGCCGACTTCTACGCCTACTTCGGCAACAGCGCCGACGAAGCCGCAGCGAGCCAGAGCGGCTTCGCGCTCGTGCACTGGGCCGGCGACTCCGCGCTCGAAGGCAAGCTCAAGACCGAGCTCGGCGTCACGCTGCGCTGCGTCCCGCTCGCTGCCTCCGAGCCCGGAACGTGCCCCTTCACCGGCCAGCCCTCGAAGCAACGCGTGATCTTCGCCAAGGCGTACTGAACCCACCGCGACTCAAACGAAAACGGCGGGCTGCTTGCGCGGCCCGCCGTTTTCATGTCCTCGAGTAGGTCGAGCTCAGTCTTTGTACTTGGCCGCGATGGCTTCCGCCTTGTCGACGAGCTCCTTGGTGTACACACGGCCGGTCATGCGCTTGCGCAGGCTGTTGCCGGCATCCCACCACTCTTGCTCGTGCTCGGGAACGAGCGGCTTGTGCCCGCGCTCGACGAGCTTCTGATACGCGCGCTCATCGGCCTTGCGCAGGTCGAGCTGCGACTTCTGCTTCTGGTCGTCGGCGAGCTTCTGGATCGCGTTACGAACGTTGTCGGGCAAGCCTTCCCAGGCGCCGCGGCGGAACACGAACGCGCCACCGATGAAGCCGAGGCCTTTCTCGGAGATGCAGGTCGTACCGGTGTGCCACTGCAACGCAGCCGCGAGCAGTGCCGAGGCCCAGATGACGTCGATCATGTTCGTCTGCAGGCCGGCGTAGACCTCGGCGAGACCCAACGGCACGCCCGTCGCGCCGATGATCTTGTAGAACTCCTTCAGGATCTCGCTCTCCGGGTACAGCCAGGGACGCGACGTCTTGAAGTCCGACAGCTTCGTGATCGGCTTCTTCGACAACAGGCGCAGGCGACCGACGTCACCCCACGCCATGACCTTGAAGCCGTTCTGGAGGGCCTCTTTGTCCATGTCGGGCGTGAGGGCCGCGCGCACGGCATCGAGCTGCTTGTAGTTGGTGAAGAGCGCAGGCGCGCCCATGATCAGAGCCTGGCGCACGAAGTTGCTGACCAGCTCGAGGCTGAGCGGGGCGCCGTCCATCTGGCCGCTGCGCATCTTACGGAGCACGTCGCGGTCATCGCCGGCGGCGCCGCCCCAGTAGATGCGGACCTGAACGGCATTGTTGGTCATTTCGGCCAACTTCTGGTTGTACACTTTGGCCTGCACTTGGACTTCCGGCGTACGCGGAACCATCAGTGCGACCTTCAGGGTCAGCTTGGCATTGGCGGCCGCCTCTTCGCCGTCCTCGGTGAAGGCATGGTCGGGCGCCACGCCCAACATCAGCGCCAACAGCCCGAGCACCGCCACGCCTCGTGTCACAACCTTCTTGCCGATCATCGCCATGCCTCGCCGCGAAAAAGGAAAAACCTTGCCAGAACCCAGGCCCCGCGCAACTCGCTTGGCGGCGAAATGTGCACGGAACGGACGGGGAGCTTCCCCCACCTCGACGGAAAGACGAAGCATTAAATGCAGGGCATTCGACGTGATCCGAGCATTCTGCTGAATCTTCAGGAATTCCACGGCGACCGGAGCGCAGCCTCAGTCGAGCTCGATGACCGCGGGCTAGCTCGCACCGACCTCGCCCGCGGCCGCGCGCATTAAGCTTTCGCGGGCGTGGCCTTGCCGTGACGGATTCAGATGCGGCGTGGTCACGTGGTCTTCGCGCGCACGACTTGGCCGACGGAGCGCGCGGTCTTGGTCTCCGCGAGCATGCGCAGCGCGTCGGTCGTGGTGAACAGGCCAAGCAACGCGCCGCGCGGACCCGTCACGACCACGCAGCCGTACTTGCGCTCGGCCATGGTCTTCGCGACCTCGGAGATGGGCGTGGAGGCAGCCACCGCATACGGACTCGGCGTCATCGCTTCGGCGACGACGATGCGCTCCCACTCGTCCGGCACGAGCGACTCGATGATCGACAAGTCGCGCTCGCTCACGATGCCGACCAGGCGTCCTTCGTCGAGCACCGGCAGGTGACGAATGCCGTGCTCTTCCATCAACGCGATCGCGTTGCCGAGATCGGAGTCGAGCGGGATCGTGATCGGCGACGCGGTCATGCGACTACCGATGCTCGCCGCTTTCGCCGAAGAACGCGCCTTCGCGGGCGCCTTCTCGTGCGCGCGGGCGATCTTCTTCCGAGCGGGCCCGCGGGCCGGGGTGGACTTGGTTCGTGCTGGGCGCGCCACGGAATTTCTCCTCGCGCTATGAGCTAATCGCGTGGGCGCCAAAGTCAACGTCCGTCGCGCGGCTACTCGGCGATTCCCGGCACGATTCGGGGCGCAAGGCCGTGACTGCGCGCAGCGTGCAGACATGCTTCGCCCGCGGCCGTGCGGAACCAATCGCCGCGTGCGATCACGCACACGCGCTGACCACGCTGCACACGCGTGACCAACTCGGGCAAGCACTTCGCGAAGCTGGAAGCTACCGGTGACGCGAGCCGCACTCGCTCCGCATCGCGTCGGCATAGGCCTACGATCGCGCTCGGCACATCGTCCGCATACAGCACCCACTCCGCGCGCAGCATTGCGCGCTGCGCACGAAATGAGATCAGCTCGGGATCTCCGGGACCGGCTCCGATACAGACGAGCTCTCCCGCGCGCGTTCCCGACGCGCCAGTGCTGAACTCTGCGAGCAGCTCGCGCATCGCGTGTTCGGCGCCAGCCTCGTCACCGGCAAGCGCGCGCTCCGCGGCGGCGCTGTCGAGCGCCAGCTCCCAGAACGCACGACGGCTCTCGACGGTCGGCAGACACGTTTTCACTTCGCCGCGCAGGCGCGCACATACGCCGCCGAGGACGCCGTAGCGCGCGGGGATCGACGCTTCGAGCTTGCCGCGCAGTGTGCGCGCGAGCACCGGCGCCGTGCCGGCGCTCGAGACCGCCACGATCACGGGTGAACGATCCACCAGTGCAGGTACGATGAACGTGGACAGCGCGGGACAGTCGACGACGTTGACGAGCAAGCGCAGCGCACGCGCATCCCGCGATACCGAGGCGTTCACTTGGGAATCGTCGGTGGCGGCCACCACCAGCTCGACGTCCGTAAGCTGCGCGGATTGGTATGCGGCGCAGGTCACGGCCAGCTTGCCGGAGCTCGCCAGCTCGCGCACTGCCGCCGACAGCTGCGGCGCGACCACGTGCACGAAAGCCCCGGCCCGCACCAAAGACTCCGCCTTGCGAGCCGCCACCATGCCGCCACCGACCACGAGGCAGCGCTTGCCGCGCAGGTCGACGAAGATGGGAAAGTAGTCCACGCAACGACTCCTAGCGCGATGCTACACCGTTCGCGAAACGCCCACCTACCTGACGCCGCCGACGTGCACATGACCGAGAGCGGACTTACGTTGCGTCTGTGCAGACGCGTCAGCAAATCGCACCCGGCGTCGTTCGGGGCGGCTTCTCCCATGTGATTGAAAACGGTCACCGGGTGCAGTGCGACCTGTGCCCACGCTACTGCAAGCTGCAGGAAGGCCAGCGCGGGTTCTGCTTCATCCGACAGGCCCGCGAAGGTGGCATCGACCTCACGAGCTACGGACGCGCGTCGGGCTTCTGCCTCGACCCGATCGAGAAGAAGCCGCTCAACCACTTCTACCCAGGCAGCGGCGTGCTCTCGTTCGGCACGGCGGGCTGCAACCTGGGCTGTCGGTTTTGCCAGAACTGGGACATCTCGAAGGCCCGCGAAATGGAGCGACTGACGGACGTCGCACTGCCCGAGAGCATCGCGCAAGCAGCGCTCGCAGCCGGCGCACGCAGCATCGCGTTCACCTACAACGATCCCGTGATCTTCGCCGAGTACGCTAGCGACTGCGCGCAGGCAGCGCACGCGCTCGGGCTCGCTACGGTCGCGGTCACCGCCGGCTACATCACGGCCCAAGCGCGCCCTTCGTTCTTCGAGCACATCGATGCCGCGAATGTGGACCTCAAGGGCTTCAGCGAGGAATTCTACGAAAAACTGTGCTTCGCCGAGCTTGCCCCAGTGCTCGACACCCTCCGCTGGCTCAAGCGCGAGACGAACGTGTGGCTGGAAGTGACCACCCTGCTCATCCCCGGCAAGAACGACTCGGACGAGGAGCTGTCGCGCATGTGCGATTGGTTCGCGCGCGAGCTCGGGCCCGACACGCCGCTGCATCTCACCGCGTTTCACCCGGACTTCAAGCTGGTCGACCTGCCGCGGACGCCGGCGGCGACCCTGGTGAGGGCCAGGGCCTTGGCCCAAAAGGCCGGGCTACGTTACGTGTACACCGGCAACGTGCATGATCCGGCGGGGCAATCCACCTCGTGCAGCGGCTGCGGCAAAGCTGTGATCGAGCGCGACGGATACGTGATCTTGGGCTATCACCTGGACGGGAACGGGGGCTGCGCATACTGCGGGCGCACGTTGCCCGGTCACTTCGACACGCAGCCGGGACGGCAAGCGGGCCAGCGCGCGCGACTGCGCATCTTGTAAGCGAGTCGTAAACAGAGAAACCGATGCCCATTCCCTGCGCCGTCCTCATGTGTCATGCGCCGATCGTTCTCCCGGACGTCGCGGGCAATCGTGCACGCCAATGCATGTTGACGACTCGCGCGATGGGCGACGCTGCGGCGCGCCTCGTCGCTCACGCACCGGATGTGATCGCGATCGTGAGTCCTCACGCGCCGCGCCACCCGACACGCTGGGGCATCGGCGCCGAGAGTCCGTTGCGCGGAGACTTCGGGCGGTTTGGTGCGGAGCACATTGGCGTGACGTTGCCTGGCGCACCCGAGGCGGCGGCACGCGTGGGCGCCGAAGCCAAAGAGGCAGGCCTTCCGCTGCGCGAGATCTCGGGTGAAGGGCTCGATCACGGCACGCTCGTACCGCTGTACTTCGTGCGACAAGCGGGCTGGGACGGACCCACGCTCTTGATCGCGCTGCCCTACCCCGGCAGCGGCACCGAAGTCGAGATGGGTCGCGCGATCGCGCGTGCAGCGGAGCGCGCGGGTCAGCGCTGGGCGATCCTCGCCTCCGGTGACATGAGTCACCGCCTGATTCCAAGCGCACCCGCGGGCTACCACCCGCTTGCCAAGGAGTTCGATCGCTCGTTCAAAGCCTGCATCGACGCAGGCGATCTGCGCGCGGCCTGTGCGGTGGACCCGGACCTGCGCGAGCTTGCAGCGGAAGACGTCGTGGATTCGTGCACGGTGGCAGCGGCCGCGGTCGACTATCAGAGCAACGGGCACCGCACCTACGGATACGAGGGGCCGTTCGGCGTGGGGTATCTGGAAGCGCTGTTGTACGAGCAAGGGCCGCCCCCCGAACGGGGTACGTCACAGCCCTCGGAGCGTCCGAGTGTCGAGAGCAGGCCATGGCGCACGATGTTGCGCGTGGCGCGGGATGCGATCGCGGCCAAGGTCACACACAGCGCGTTTCGACCGAAGCCACTGCCGGTGCCTTGGAACGCACCGCAGGGGGTGTTCGTGACCTTGCGCGACCAGCACGGTGCGCTGCGCGGCTGCATCGGCCACATCGAGCCGCTGTACGGAACGTTGGCCGAGGAGATCGCGGCTTGCGCGGCAGCAGCTGCAACGCAGGACACGCGTTTTGCACGCGTTACGCCGGACGAGCTGCCCAAGCTGAGCCTGGAGATCTCGCTGCTCGGCAAGCCCGAGCTGGTGCGGGATCTCGGAACGCTCGATCCCAAGCGCTATGGCGTCGTCGTCTCGGCGGGTCGAGCGCGCGGGGTGCTCCTGCCGGACGTGGAAGGTGTCGATACGGTCGAAGAGCAGCTGCGCATAGCGGCAGCGAAGGGTCAGCTGCCACCCGGGCGCGCCTGGACGATCGAGCGTTTCGAAGTGCAGAAGCACGCCGAGCAACCGTCGAAACCGGGAGTTTCGCGTGACTGATGCGCGTGAACAGGAACACGGCGAACACGAGCGCGCACGACAGCGCATGATCGTGGAGCAGCTGCGCTCTCGCGGCATCCACGACGAGCGCGTGCTCGAGGCGATGGCGTCGGTCCAGCGTGAAGCTTTCGTGGTGGAAAGCGAGCGCCCGCGGGCCTACGCCGACAACGCGCTGCCGATCGGCCTTGGGCAAACCATCTCCCAGCCGTATATGGTGGCGCGCGTCAGCGAGCTGGCGCGCATCACTGCCAACGACGTGGTGCTCGAGGTCGGCCTCGGCTCGGGCTACCAAGCGGCCGTGCTCTCACGCCTGGCCAAGCGCGTGGTCGCGATCGAGCTTCTTCCCGCGCTGGCGCAGCGCGCGGCAACGGCGCTGCGAGCGCTCGGCATCGACAACGTCGAGGTGCACACCGGCGACGGGTCACGCGGCTACGAGCAAGGCGCGCCCTACGACGCGATCGTGGTCTCCGCGGGTGCGCCGCGCATACCAAACACGCTCGTGGCGCAGCTGGCGTTCGGTGGACGGCTGGTGATCCCCATCAGCGCCGGTGAGCAGCACGTGCTCACGCGCGTCGAGCGTACCGCCGAAGGCCTCGTGACCACACAGCACGACCCATGCATGTACGTGCCGCTACGCCGCGTCGGCGGCTGGCTCCCCCACGATTGAAGCAGCAACGCGCGCAACGCGAGGGGAATCGCGATGCGCGCGCTGTGGTGAATGTCAGCTGTTTCAGCTTGCGCCGCTGCGCTGCGCTTCTTGTTTCAGCTTGCGCCGCTGCGCTGCGCTTCGACGTCGTCCTGTTTCGTCAGGCTGCTGCGCATCTTGCTGAGGGCGAGGGCCTGAATCTGCCGGATGCGTTCGCGCGACAAGTTGTACATGTCGCCGATCTCTTTGAGCGTGCGCTCTTCGCCGCCCTCGAGGCCGTAGCGGTAGCGAAGGATCTGCGCTTCGAAGGGTGACAGGTCGTGCAGTAGCGCGTGCAGGTCCTGCTTGCGGCCACCGTCGATCAAGCCCTCTTCCGCGTTGGGGCCCGCTTCGTCTTCCAGGAAGTCGACGAACGTGCGATCGGTCTCGCTGCCCACGGGCGCGTCGAGCGAGAAATGCGACTCGGTCGAGAGCTCGTTGGCGGCAACCACCTTCTCCTCGGTCAAGCCGGTCTCTTGCACGAGCTCCGCCATGTTCGGCGAGAGGCCCGTGCGCGCGACGATCTTGCGCATCACGCGCTGAACACGTGCGCGCGTCTCGAGCGCGTGCACTGGCAGACGCACCAGCCGCCCCTTGTCGGCGAGGCCGCGCGTCAGCGCGTGGCGGATCCACCACGATGCGTACGTGCTGAAGCGAAAGCCGCGACGGTAGTCGAAGCGCTCGACGGCTTTCATCAGGCCCAGGTTGCCCTCTTGAATCAGGTCCGCCAGAGGCATGCGCTCCGAGCGCGCGTAGCGGCGCGCCATGCTCACCACGAGGCGCAGGTTCGCGGCCACGAAGCGATCTTTCGCCGCTTGCTGCAGCCGGCGCGCCTGTTCGATCTCCTTCAAGTAGCGCTCGCTGGCCTTGGTGGGCCGCACCGGGCGCACCGAGCGGAGCAGCGCGTCTTCGGGCTCGCCACGCAGCAGAGCGATCACCGCAGCGTGAGAATCCTTGACGGCGTCTCGATGCACGTCGAGCGTGCGCAACTTGTCTGCCAAGCGCTCGGCAGCGCGCTCATAGCGAACGCGCTGAGCCTTCGGCGCGTTGTGCACGCTCGCCTGACGCACCAAGCGCTGCACGCCCTTCGCTTCCGCTGGCAGCGGAGCCTCGAGACGTGCCTCGAGCACGGCGTGAATCGACTCGAAGGCACGTGGCAGTGACAAGAGCGCGCGCCAGTACGCGATCTCGAGGCGCTCGACGTCCCGCGCAAGCGCGATCTCGTCGTCGCGCGTCAAGAGATCGTACGCGGACATCTCCGACATGTAGCGCGACAGCGAGACATCGGAGATTGCACGCGCCCCGAGCGCCGCACTGGACGCTGGACGCCCGACGGCACGGCCCGGCAAGCCAGCAACGGCCGGCGCTGCAAAACCCACGGCGGCTTCGACAGGCCTGCTAGCCAAGGCAACGGAACGCTTGTGTTGCATGTGCTTACCCATGTTCTCCTCGATCCGAAAACTTCGCGCGAACGTACGACCGCGGCTCCGGTGGCTCGGGGTTCGACGCACCAGAGAACCCGACGGTCTAACGCCCACGAAACTGACAACGGTCCGGGGCGCCTAGTTGTTCCAAACCCAATATGCGGCTGGGAAAACCCGCGTCAAGATGTGGAAATCAGCCCAGAAACAAGCGTGGGCAAAAGCTCGCCTAGCACACCGTGCAAGACGGCATCCGCAAGGGCATCCATTTCAGTAGCTTCGCCGTTCACGATGACCACGCGAGCGTCGGCGTCTTTGGCAACTGGGACGACACCCGCAATCGGGAACACCTTGAGCGAAGAGCCGATGGCGAACAAAAGGTCACAGCCGCGCGCGGCCTGATCGGCACGCCGCAGATCGGCGGCCACGAGCGCCTGACCGAACGAAATCGTCGCCGACTTCAAGATGCCGCCGCACGTGAAGCAGGCGGGATCGAGCTCGCCTTTTCGCACACGCGCGAGCGCTCCGCTCATCGGCCCGCGCTCGCCGCACTGCATGCACACGACTTCGTGGATCGTGCCGTGGATCTCGACGATGCGTGCCGGCGACGAACCGGCACGCTGATGCAGGCCATCGATGTTCTGCGTGATCAGCGTGTCGAGCTTGCCTGCGCGCTCCAGCGTGACGAGCGCACGATGGCCGGCGTTCGGCTGCGCATCCCAGGCCTCATGCTGCAGGCGTGCTTGCCACGCCCTGCGACGCACGTCGGGGTCCGCCATGTAGTGCTGCAAGTTGGAGAGCTTCTCGGCGGCGGGATCGCGCGTCCACACGCCCTGTGGCCCGCGAAAATCGGGGATGCCGGACTCCGTGGAGATGCCCGCCCCCGTGAGCACCACGATGCGCTGGGCCTCGTCGATGAAGCTACGTACGCGCGCGAGGTCGCTGTCGACGGGCACGTCCACAGTTTACGTCAGGGGCTAGCGGCGTCGAGCGCGAGCTCGAGGATCAGGCGCCGACCTTTGCGCCCCGCGAGCATCGAGAAGAACGTGCCCATGCGCATCATCAGGCCGTACTTGCGATTGAGCGCCGCGTAGCAGCGATCGATGTACGGCGCGTCGCTGGGGCTCTCGACCAAGCGCCCCTTGCCCTTGTGCCATTCCCCCACGTCGCCGCCGCGCATGTCGCAGGTCGCGACTTCGATCCGTGAGTCGCGGCGCAAGCGCTTCACCTTGTACGACGTGCCATCGGTGAAGACGATCAGCTTGTCCTCGAGATGCGCGAACCAGACGGGCGTATCGATCGGCGAGCCATCCTTCTTGAACGTGCGCAGGCTGATGTACTTCACGCCGTTGGGGATCACGGAATTCGCAGCGGTCATGAAGCGGCTCCTCGTTCAAGGTTGCGCCGGCATCGTACACCAGGTGGCACCAAAACACGCCGGTCGCACGGCTTGCATTCCAGTCGCCCGACCTTATCTTGAGGCTATGTTCTTCAGCCCTGTCTATCTGCTGTTCATGGTGCCCGGGATGCTGCTCAGCCTGTGGGCGAGCCTGAAGGTGAAGTCGACCTTCGCGCACTACAGCCAGATCCCCTCGCGGTCCGGTCTGTCGGGTGCGGAAGCGGCGCGCGAGCTCTTGTCGCGCTCGGGCGTAAACGGGGTGCGCGTCGAAACCGTCGCCGGCTTTCTGTCGGACCACTACGATCCGTCCACGCGCACGCTGCGTCTGTCGCCTGACGTGTACAACGGTCGCTCGCTGGCCTCGATCGGCGTCGCCGCGCACGAGGCAGGCCACGCGATTCAGCATGCGCACGACTACGGCCCGCTGGCGTTTCGCTCGGTGGTGGTGAAGCCCGCGATGCTGGGCTCGAACCTCGGCTTTCTGATGCTCGGCGCCGGCATGTTCCTGCATGCCACGAGCTTGGTCTGGGCGGGCATCGCGCTCTTCTCGGCGTTCGTGCTGTTTACGCTGGTCACGTTGCCCGTGGAGATCAACGCATCGAGCCGCGCGGTGGCCGCGCTCGTCAGCACGGGCATCGTTTCGTCGAGCGAAGCGGGCGATGCGAAGAAGGTGCTCGACGCCGCCGCGCTGACCTACGTGGCAGCTGCAATCTCGGCGGTCCTTCAGCTCTTGTACTTCTTGTGGCGCGCGGGTCTACTTGGTGACCGTCGCCGGAGCTAACCCGGCGTAGTCCAACATGACGCAGCCCACCGGCGCCTCCGCAGCACCCATCCAACGTCGTGTCTTCGCGAACCGCACGCTCAACCTACGCGCGGTGAAAGCGATCGGCTGCGACATGGACTACACGCTGATCCACTATCGGCACGACCTGTGGGAGCGGCGCGCGTACGAGCACGTGGTGCGCAGAATGGGTGAAGGCGGCTGGCCCGTGTCGGGCCTCGCGTTCGATCACGAGTTCGCGACACGCGGCCTGATCATCGACCTCGAGCTCGGGAACTTGGTGAAGGCGTCGCGCTTCGGCTTCGTGCTGCGCGCCTGTCACGGCACGCGCGTTTTGGCGCATGACGAGCAGCGTCAGGTGTACTCGCGCGTGCTGGTGGATCTGTCGGAGCCGCGCTGGGTGTTTCTGAACACGCTGTTCTCGCTCTCGGAAGCGACGCTCTACGCGCAGCTGGTCGATCGACTCGACGCGGGACAGATCACGCACCCGGTCGGCTACCGCGATCTCTACGAGGCGGTGCGCTCGAGCGTCAACGTGGCGCACATGGAAGGCGCGCTGAAGGCCGACATCATGCGCGACCCCGATACCTTCGTGGTGCCGGATCCCGAGCTGCCGCTGGCGCTCTTGGATCTCAAGCACTCGGGCAAGACGCTGCTGCTGATCACCAACTCCGAGTGGACGTACACGCAGGCGATGATGAGCTACGCGTTCGATCGCCACCTGCCGAAGGGGCAGACGTTCCGCGATCTGTTCGACGTGATCATGGTCGAGGCGCGCAAGCCCGAATTCTTCACGGCAAGCAACCCGCTCTACGAAGTGATGGAAGACTCGGGGCTGCTGAAGCCGGTCGCCGGTACGCTGGAGCGAGGCCGTGTGTACTATGGCGGAAACGCACGCTCGGTCGAGAAGTTCCTCGGCGTGCCGGGCGAAGAGATCTTGTACATCGGCGACCACGTGTACGCGGACGTGCATGTGACCAAAGACGTGCTGCGCTGGCGTACCGCGCTGATCGTTCGCGAGCTGGAAGACGAGATCCTCGCGGCGGATCGCTTCAAGGCGAAGCAGGCCGAGCTCACGCGACTCATGGCGCAGAAGATCGAGCTGGAGCAGGAGCAAGCGTGGTTGCGGCTGTGCTTGCAACGCATCGAGCACGGCTACGCGCCGGACGCTGCAGGGCCCAACTCGACCAAGATCAAGGCGAGCCTGCACGAGTTGCGCAGCGCGCTCGCCGAGCTCGACCCCAAGGTTGCCGCGCTGGCGCAAGAGGCCGCCGAGCTGGGTCATCGTGGCTGGGGCCCGCTGATGCGCGCCGGCAGCGACAAGAGCCGGATGGCGCGTCAGCTGGAACGATATGCGGACGTGTACACGTCACGCGTGTCGAACTTGCGTTACTACGGGCCGTTCGCGTACCTGCGACCGCCTCAGAGCAAGCTTCCGCACGATCAGTAGAGCCAAGAACTGGGATCCATCAAATGCCGACTTGCAGCTTGTAGCTCGCGAAGCCGACGCCACCGCGGTCGTCGCGCAGCACCACCCAAAGCAGCACCTCGCCGGGCTTGCTTGGTGCGGTCCATCGATTCTCGCTGAAGGCGTTCTCTGCGTCTTTCTCGCCGCGGCCGGTGCGCTCCTGCTCGAAGCGACCATCGTTCGCGAACCACGAGACGCGCATCGATTCGCGACGCGGCCTGACCGCGCGCGCCACCGGATCGAAGTACACGTAGGGCTCCGAGCCGCTGCAGCCGACGGGCATCGTGCAATCGTCGGCGCAGGTTACGATCGTTTCACCGGCGCCGCAGAGGCCGTCGCCGCACGTGGATTTCGTGGGGCACGCAGCCCAGTGCACGCGAAGCGTGAGGTGCTCCGACGGCGCGACTTTAGCCGCCGTGCCGGGCACGACGTTGGTCTCTTTGCCATTGCGAACCAGCGCGAGTGAATCGAGGACCGGGTTCTCGTTCGTGCGATAGCCGACCGCGTAGGCATCAGCTTGCTCGGTCGTCGCTCCGCCGAGACCGCAGGTGATGCGGGTCACGCCGACGATGTACTCGTCGTCTGCCCCGCCGCGCGCGATGCGCAGGCGCACGGGCTGGTAGTAGCCGCCTGTGGTGTCGGGATCCGCGGGACGCACGGCAGGTTGACCCTCCTCGGGCGCCGGTGGCGTTGGACCAAACAAGCGGCACGTGTCGTCGGGCACAGCGGCTTTGACCGAGGCGCCGCCGCCGAGCGGACCGAGCAGCTTGCCAGTGGCGCGCAGGCAATCCTCGGTCACGGGACCGCTGGCCGCGAGCGGCTTGCGTCCGACGCACAACGACCAATCGAGGTCGCTCGCCTTCGCATTGCCGTCCGGCCCCACGTACAACGCCGTGTACTGCACTGCGTCGCCGGGTTTGGCTTCGGCTGGCTCGGAGCGGACGGCGAGCACGCGCTCGCTGTCGACGAGCGATGGGCGACCCGCGACGTCCGGCTTGCAGCCGTTGGCTGCAGCGAACGCGAGTGCGATAAGAGCGAATCCTACGTGGCGTGCGTTCACCATGTGAGCTTGGCTCCCAGCACCGGCAGCAGAGGCAGGCCGGTGATGTACGACTTCTTGCTGAAGTTGTAGTTGTAGACAATCTCCTCGGGGTTCGCGTGATTGGTCACGTTCTGCACGTCGAGGTAGAGCTCGAGCTCGCTGTCTTTCGCGAGCTTCCAGCGTTTCGAAGCGCGCGCGTCGAACTCGTAGAATGCCGGAATGCGAATCGAGTTGTGCGCACCGAAGATCGGCTCGTAGCTGTCGCGGCGTGAGTCGTACACGACTTGGACCACGGGCGTGCGCGGAAAACCGGTCGAGTACCGAAAGCGTGCACCGAGCTCGAAACCCGCGCCGAGATCGTACGACGCGAGCGCCGTGAACACGTGCGTCTGGTCGAAGTCGAACACGCGGAACTGGTTCGAGCCGCCGTCGGTGCGCTCGCTGCGTACTAGGCTGTAGCTGAGCCAGCCGAAGAAGTGCGACGTCATGTCGTGGCGCAGCAAGACTTGCCCACCGTACGCGCGACCGAGGCCGCCTTGAATCAGCGCCTGCGCCTCGAGCGGTGTCGGCAGCGGGCTGCGCGTGGCGAGCTGGCTCTGACGAGAGAGAAAGCTCGTGACCTCGAGCGAGACCGCGTCGGTGATCTTCAGGGTCGTGCCCGCGAGATAGTGCACGGCCTTGGATTCACCGAGGCGCGGGTTGCCGAACACGGCGCTGAGATCCTCGGCGAGCGGCGGCTGGTGGTAAATGCCAAATGCGGCACGCACGGCGATGCGCTCGGTGATCGCCCAGCGCGCGGCGAGCCGCGGCTCGATCGCCGTGCTCTCGTTCATTGTGCCGAGCGCGGGGATGTCGGCTTGGGCAGGCACGCGACGGCTCGCGCGCACGATCGAAGGCTCGGCGCGCAAGCCCGGGATCACGTGCACCTTGCCGTCCAGCAACGAGAAGTCGGCTTGCACGAAGGGCGCGAGGCCGGCGTTCGTGGTGTTCCACTTGTCAGCGTTGACCTGGTCGCTCGGCGGCGCGCCGAACACGTGCAGGTCGCCTTCGCGCGGCGGCGTAGTGATCGAGCCGTTGCGCCGCAGCGTGCTGTCCTGCACTTCGACGTCGATGCCGGCGCTCACGCCGATGTGCTCGTCGGGCTTGCCGCTCCAGACCGCGCGCAAGCCGTAGAGCGTCGCGTCGTTCGTGAGCGACGCAGGCACAGCTCCGAACAGCGTCGAGACGCGCGAGTGATCGAAGCCGATGAACGGGGTCGCCGTCACGACGCCGCCATCGCCCATGTGCTTCTCGTAGCGCAGGTAGAAGCGATCGAACGTGGAGTCCTTGCCGTCGCTCTTCGTCTCGTTCGGATCGGCAGCGAGCACGGAGCGACTGATCTGGTCGGACGACAACAGCGCGCCGACTTCTACGCTCTCGTCTTCGTGCGGCACCCAGGCCGCACGCAGCTGCGAGTCCCAGTACTTGGGAATGGGCACGATCGCGCCGACGTCCTCGGAGGTGGCTTGCTTGAGCACCCAATCCAAGTGACTTCTGCGCACGGCCCCCGCAAAGCGGAACTGATCACCGACCGAGCCGCGCACGCTCGCCGCGGCATCGATCGCGTCGAGCGCGATGCTGCCGTGATAGCCGTCGTTGACGAGTGGCTTCATGCCGACGGTGACGAGGCCGCCGAGGCCGCGACCGTGAGGCGCGCCGTAGCCACCCGGCTCGAGCTCGACGCTCTTCACCAGGTCCGAGTGAATCACCGAACGAAAACCGCCCTCGTGGTACAGGCGCGGAATGTGTACATCGTCGACGTAGACGCGCGTGTCTTCACCTGCCGCACCCCAGACCACGAGCGCGCTGGAGCCGACGCTCGCGCGCGCGACACCCGGCAGATTCTCGACGACCTTGATCACGTCGCCACCGGTGCCGGCAACGCGCGAGCCTTGCTCCGAGCTAATCGTGGTGGCGGCCATCGACTTCGCGAGCGGCACATCCACGATCACCATCTCGAAGTCGACCTGCTCGCCGGGCGCAATGCCCTCCGGATTGGTCTCGACTTCGTACGTCGCGTCGTAGCGCTGGCCCGCGAGCAGCGTTTCCTGCGTGCCAGTCGGCGTGAAGTTGTCACCTGACAGAGTGACCGTGTGGGTGCCCGGCGGGAGGTCGGCGAAGTGAAACTGCCCGGCCGAGTCGGTTACCGACGCAACGCCATCGACGTCGACCGTCACGCCAGCCAAAGGGCCATGCGTCTTGCGATCGCGCACGACGCCGTCGAAATCCGCCGTCGTCTTGACGGGTACCGGCTCCGGCGCTGCGAGCGTGAACTCGTAGCGATACTGGATGCGCACCGCCACTTTCACGCCGTCGACTTGGGCCGGCTCGAACTCGAACTTCTTCGCGGCCTCGGTCGCGGCCGCATCGAACGCAGCACCGCCCGACTGCGCCACGCTGAGTTCGATGACCTTGCCGTCCACACCGATGCCGATCGTCAGCACCACGGAGACATCGCGCGGATTCGCGCGCTCGGCCTCGGGATACTCCGCTTGCTCGAAGTGCACGAGCTTCGGCGGTATCACGACGCGCTGCGGTGCAGCCGACGGCGACGCACCCGCTGCCCCCGCAGGCGCATCCTGCGCGAATGTTTGCGCCGCGCCCGTGAGCAGCAACGCTGCAGCGAAAGCGGCGATCCTTATACGAAGCATCATGAACCCAATACGAAGCGCATGGCGATGACGAACGGCGTAGACACCGGCTTGCCACACCGTTGTGCCGGGCTGAAGCGCACGCGACGCGCGGCCGCCAGCGCTTCCTCATCCAATCCGTGGCCAAGACCTTCGATGATGCGCGCGTTGGTGACCTCGCCCTGCTCGTTGATGGCGAGCTCGATGCGAATGCGGCCCTGCACGCCTGCGCGCCGAGCATCGTCCGTGTACGAAGGACGCGCCAAGTCGAGCGGCCGCGCCTTCACGGGCAGCTGCACACACTCCGGCTCGGGCTTGTGCAGCGGAATGATCTTCGGCTTCACGACCTCGAGCGCCGGACCCGACACCGCCTTCACGTGCGACGGCTGCGGGGCGACGTTCACCGCAAGGCCACCGGACGCCGTCGCGTCGAGCATCAGACCGAGATCCGTGAACACAGGCGCAGCTGACGGAGCAGCCTGCGCCGAGGCTTGCGCCGCGCTCGGTGCGCGCGCCGCGCGGGGAGCATGCGTGACCTTCGGAGCCTCCGTAGGATGCGGCTTCGGCTTCGGCGGCTCCGGTTTCTTCTCCGGGGCCTCGTTCAGCGCGATCGCCACCACCTCGCGCAGCTTCTGCTGCGGAACGAGCGCGAGCACGGCACCGATCGCGAGGTGCAGCCCGATGCTGACCACGTAGACCGGTGAGAGTCCTCGCTTCTTGCGCCTAGTCGTCGTCACTCGTGCACCTTGCTTCGCGCCGACTCACTTGGAGCGATCGACCGTGATCGCGAACTTGGTGATGCCTTCGACCTTCGCGAGGTCAATCACGTGCACCACATCGCCATGGAACGCCTCGCGGTCCGCAGTGAGAACCAGGCTCGCGTCCTTGTTCTCCTTCTTGGCTTTCGCGAAGGTTCCACTCAGCTGCGACTCTTCGATCGGCTTCTGGTTG
Organism: Sandaracinaceae bacterium; assembly: GCA_017881055.1. Classification (GTDB taxonomy): domain Bacteria; phylum Myxococcota_A; class Polyangia; order Polyangiales; family JAFGIB01; genus JADGRF01. Next base: position 8,841 of record JADGRF010000061.1, on the reverse strand, counting down.
AACAGGTAGCTCCCATCCTTCATCACCGTGACCACGAGCGGCGTGTTGGCCGGCTCGTCCGAGCTTGCCGTCTTCGGCAGCTCCACCTTGAGCGCCTGCGACACGATGTAGACGGCCGAGACCATCATGATCACCAGCAGCACCAGCACGACGTCGACCATCGGGGTCACGTTGATGCCCGTGATGCCGCCGCGGCGTTTGCCGCCTCCACCGAGTGACGATGCCATGATGAGCCTCCGAAGCGTTCGTCGTTAGTTCGTGGATTAGTCGCGGATTAGTTCGTGCCGCCGGCGTTCAGCTCGCGCGCGCTGCTCGAGTGCCCGTCGCCCGACACCTCGCCGTGCGTGGCGCGACCGAGACCGAGCGTGCCCGTGCCCTGCGAGCCCTTGAGAAAGGCCGTCAGCTCTTTGGCGATCGACGTGACGTTGTCTTCGATGTCCGCGATCGCTTTTTGGATGATGTTGTAAGCAACGACGGCTGGGATCGCGACGAAGAGACCCACGCCGGTAGCCACGAGCGACTCGGCGATGCCGCCCATGACCGCGCTCATCGCCGACGACGCTTGGCTCTCGCCCAGGCGTCGGAACGCGATGATGACGCCGATCACGGTACCGAACAGGCCGATGAAGGGAGCGTTGTTGCCGAGCGTGCCGAGCAATGTCGAGCCGCGCTCGAGATCACGCTTCTCGCGGATCATGCTGGCTTCGATCGCATCGATGACCGCGTCGGGGCCCGCATCGAGGTAGCGCATCGCGGACGAGAGCACGGTCGCTTCGACCGAACGACTCGCCTTGAGAACCGCTTCCGCTTTCGCGCGATCACCCTGCTCCAGTGCGGCGATCAGATTCTCACCGAGCTCGTCGATGTCGTCGCTGCGGCGTTTGAAGAAGATCCAGCGCTCGATCATGGTCGCGATCGAAAACACCGAGAGCGCCAGCAGGAGCCACATGACCCAGGCCGACCCGAGCAGTGCAACTTTCAGTAGTTTTTCGACGAGCACGACTAATCCCTTTCAGTTGAACACGAATTCGCTGACGAACATCCCGAGCTTCGAGCCGCCGTTGGCGCTGATGTCGAGCAACTCGCCGCCTTGCGAGAAGAAACGCTTGAGCTGAATCGCGCCGCTCTTGGTGGTGATGGCGCTGTAGACATCGACCTTGAAGTGGACGACCGGCTGCTTGCAGGCATCGAACAGATTCACGTAGATGCCGTAGCGCCCCTTGGGGCTGACGGTGTTCCACACGACGCTCTCGCTGCGCAGATTGTCGATCTGGCACATCGCGTTCGAGTCGTGATCCAGCGCGCCGACACCGTCGAGCATGGTGGCGTCAGTCGGTGGGTTCGCCGGGTGCTTGCTGTCGATCAAGATGCCCTTCGGCGCGAGGACTTGCAGATCGAGGTCGACGTTCGTGTCCCAGGTGAGCGAGATGATCGCGCGCGGCGGGTCTTTGTTGGGATCGCAGGCATGCGTGTTGTCCGGGATGCTGCTGGCAACGCAGATCGGCAGCGTGTACTGGGCGCCAGCGACGTTCTTCTCGTCGAGCGCGACGATGCGTAGGTTGTGCTTGCCAGGTGCGAGCGAGCCGCCATACCCCGTGTTGAGATCCCAGGTCAGATCGCCTGTCGCCGAGGGTGGACCGACCGGCACGACCCAATAGCCCGAGCCGCCGTCGTCGAGCGACGTCGCGACGGTGAACGTGTTCGCTGTCGCGGTTCCACTGAACTTCTTGCCGGCCTGTCCCTGCACGACCGTCAAGCTCAGCGCGTTGACCAATCTAATTTGAGGCGGCGCGTCGGGGCCGGCATCGGTCATCGCCATCGCGCTGCCTGCATCGGCTTCGCCGGGCAACGCGCCATGGATGAACTGCGCGGGAGCCGCGACTTGAAACGGCTGCGTGAGGCCGAGCTGATCGCTGCTGCTGCAGGCGGCAGTCACGAGGCCAAGGAACGTCAGACCGAGCGCTGCACGGAGATGGCGACCCGCGCTCATGGCGTCACCTGCAAACGAAGCGTCCACGCGTTGTTCTTGAAGTCTACCGGCACGCCGCGGCTGTCGCGTGCGAGGTAGTCGTCGACAATGTCCCACTGGAAGATCAGCCGTGCGTGGTCCGGCAAGACCAGGCCGAGCATCGGTGAGTACGTCGTGATCTGCTGCGACGACGGCAGCAACTTCCCGGCGCGCTTCTCGAGGATGTCCGAGTTCGGATCGTAGACGTCGTAGCGGAAGCCGACGACGCCGTAGCGCGTGATCTCCTGCGTGAACGCAAGGTAGTACCCAAGCTCGCGCAGCTTGTCACCTGTCTGAATGGGATCGGCGATGAACAGGCCGCGGTCCAGGTCGCTGGCGACGACGACCTCGCCGTATAGCATCGAGGCGCCGAGCGAGGTCTGCACCAGCAGCTCGAGGTCGGCTGCCACACCCCAGCGCCGGAAGGTCGCGGCCGGCTTCGCCACGTTGCCCGTGACGCCGAACAGCTCGCCGGGATCGATGGTGTTGCTCTCGTTGGTATCTTGCCACTGCACGCTGTTCTTCGTGGCATCCGGGCCGGGGTGATAGCCGCGACCGACGTTCCACGACACGCCACCGGCGACGACGACCTTCGAGCTCTGCTTCGTCTCCGCGCCGAGGCGCGCGGTGATGTCCTTGTTGGAGTTCGGATCCTGCAGGGCAAAGCCGCTCTTCTCGTCGAGCGGCTCGCCGTTGGTGACCGCGACCGAGTAGCGCGCGAAGCCGACGCCGCCAGAAAGGCGCACACCGACGTCCGGCTCGCTCGGAAACAGCGCGCGCGACGCGGTGCTGCGCTCCATGAACCAGCGCACCTTCGGCACGTACGTCATCTCGAAGCCGAACGGCAGATCGAACTGACCGAGCGTGAGCTGAGCGAGCGGCGGTTGATCCTTGTCGTGCGAGCGACGGTAAATCAGCGAGGCTTCGGCCTTTTGTACGCGAACCGCAGGACCGCTCTTGGTGTTGCCGTCGAGCTCGACGATCAACTGACCGTACTCCCAGTCGCGGGTGATCTTGATGCGACCGCGCCGCAGCAGGAAGCGATCCTGGTTGAGCAGAGCGCCGCCCTGGCGTTGCTGGTTCTGCGAGTCGTCGTGCGACTCGTATTGCGCCTGGAGGTACGCAGCGATCTTCCAGTCATCGGAAAACGGGTCCGCGCTCACGCCGGGCGTGAACGGGTAACCGGCCTTCGCCAGCCTGCCTGCATCTTCGTCAAGCGGTGCGGCGTCGGGTGGCGGCGGTGGCTGCACCGGCGTCTCCTCCGGTGGTGGCGGCGGCGGCGGCGCGGATGGCAATTCAGGAACGGGCGCAGGTACCGGCGCGGGTGCAGCCGTTGGCGGCGGTGCCTCGGGGCTCGCAACAGGCGCCGGAGTCGATGGGCCGGGTGTACTCGGCGCAGCAGGCGCAGCAGGCGCAGCAGGCGCAACGGGCGCAGCAGGGCTCGGAGTGCTCGGCGCAGGCGTGCTCGCCGGCGGTGCAGCTGTCGGCGGCGGGGTCGCTCCCGGCGCGGCAGGAGCCGTGGGCGCCGCAGGAGTCGCAGGAGTCGCGCTGGGTTGCGCCCGCAACGGCCAGGCGATCGCGAGCAACAGAGAAACTACCGTGAGAAGCCGAAGAGGTGAAAAGCGTGATGCCATGTATCTAACGCAGTCCGTGGCGTTATCGACTCACCGGCGCGGGCAGTGACGCCCGCGCCGGTGACCCGTGGGATGGTGCTCAGGGAATCGCGGGCAATTTGCCCTTGAACGGTCCGGTCTTGGGGATAGCCGTCAGCTTCGAGTTATCGAACGGATTGCAGGTCGCGCCCGTGCAGTGGTTGAGGAACTCGGTGGACGTGTCGGTGGTCGTGGGGTCGCACGTGACGCAGTCGTTGTGCGCCGGGTCCTTGCACATGGGGCCCGCGTCGTGGGTGCCCACGCCAGCGGTGCCGCCGTCATCGCCGGTGCCATCGCCAGCGGTGCCGCCGGTGCCAGCGCCGCCGCCAGTCCCGGCCTTACCAGCGCCGCCGCCCGAACCACCCGAGCCGCTCTTTCCAGCGCCGCCGTTGTCACCTGCAACGCCGCCATCGGTACCGGGCGTTGGGTTATTGCTAGAGCTCTTGCAGCCACCGAAGAACAAACCACAAAGCACCGCTGCCACTGCGAGCTTTGACCAAAAGCTGTTGTTAGTCATGATCACTGAACCTCGCAGTAATGGAAGTTGCACTTCTTCGCGCTGCCCGTGCAGTCGCTGCTGTTGTTACCGGTGTTGTTGTTGTTGTTGCAGAAATGGCAGCCCGTGGGCGGAACGCCGCCGGCCGCTTCCGTCTCGAACTTGCACACGCACGACTTGGGCGGCTGATAGCTCATCAGCGGACCCACCTCGGACGTACGCTTGACGGCCATCGCGCACTTCGGCACGACGCCGCCCTTCGACTCGACCGCAATCAGGTCGATCGTGGTCGGGATGACCGCGCCACTGAGATAGTCGATCACCTTCTGCGCTGACGCATCGGTCGGAACGCCACTGCCGTCGACGTTCGTCAACATGTGCAAGGGGCCCCAGATCATGTAGTGACCGTCGCGCACGTTCGCCTTGTCGCGCTCTTGCGGCGTCGAGTCGGGCCAATACGCACAGTCCTGACCCTTGTGCTGGTACGCGAGGGCTTTCACCGAGTCGCGGTTCGCGTCCATGACGTCGGTCGACAAGATGCCGATCGATGCGTCGGCGTGGCTGGCGGCTGCGGCAGCCTTGAGCGCCGTGAGCAGCGCACCGCCGTTCGCGTTGACCTGCCCCTTCCACTTGGCAGCGGGCACGTCGATCGCCGTCGCGATCATCTGCAGCGTGCCCGAGGACGAGTTGCGAACCTGCATGTACAGGTCGTTCGCGTCATCGGTCCAAGGGGCAACCATCCCGCCGTTGTGGCCGAGGCCGAACGTGAGATACGCCGCCTCGTAGCTGATCGAAGTACGATTGGAGGCGTTCGTGGTGCCACCTGGCACGGCGAACACCATCGTCTGGATCGGGCCCTCGAAGTCCGCGACGCCACTCGGCAGCGCGGTCACGCCCGGACAAGTCGTCGCATAGACGTCCGACAGACCGATGTTCACCGTCTCTGCTGCGTTGAGCGTGCAGCTCGTCTCGGCACCGGCCGAGCTCCACACGGAGGCCGTGCCCGAGATCGTGTGCGTCGAGGTCACGAGCAAGTTGACGCCCGTGCACGAGCCCGCCCCCTGGTAGACGAGGGTGATCGGAGTCGGCAGCGTGCGAAGCTCCGCGGCGACCAACGCCACGAACGGCTTGACCGCCGACGAACCCGCAACATAAACCCGGTTCGGGTTCGCGGTGTCGTCTTCACACTGCGCTTTGGCCTGCCCGGCCAAAGCCATGGAGAGCATCAGCGCGGCGATGGCCGGCGATGCTCGATGACTGAGCAAAGAGCGTAATCGAGTCTTCATGAGCACATGTCCCTTCTTATTCAGGCGTTGCTTCCAACGCGGTCCCCAACGTGTTCTGAGGTTGGGCGCACCCTAGAAGTCCTCGGTGACAGCCAGCGCTCTGCTTCGCGAACTCTTCGTGACGCTGACGTGGCGATACTTCGCTCAACGTCGTGGCAACGCAGTCGCGCTCACGTGACATCTTGGTGACGCCGACGATTGACTGCAGAAATCCCGCGGGAATCGGCGGCCGATTCACGCCGCTGCTTCGCCATCCACGCGAGAACCAATGTGACATCCAAGTTGGAACGCCACGCTGATCAGGCGGCCAGCTTCAGGCGCGCGAGAAGAGCCGTCTCTGTCCCCAGAGCGACACGTTCACTAAACCAATGAGCACGGGTACTTCCACGAGCGGACCGATGACCGCGGCGAAGCCCGCACCGCTGTGAATGCCGAAGCTCGCGATGGCCACCGCGATCGCCAGCTCGAAGTTGTTGGAGGCCGCGGTGAACGAGAGCGGCGCGGTTTGCTCGTAGTTCGCGCCGACGCGCCTGCTCATGAAGAACGACACCGTGAACATGACGACGAAATAGCTGAGCAGCGGCAACGCGATCCGGAGCACGTCGAACGGAAGCTGCAGGATCGTGTCGCCCCTGAGCGAGAACATCACGATGATGGTGAAGAGCAGTGAGACGAGCGTGATGGGACTCACACGTGGCACGAAGATCTGCTCGTACCAATCGCGGCCCCTGGCGCGAAGGAGCCTTCGTCTCGGCGATGAGGCAGTCCCAAGAGTCGCGCAGGCAGCGCTCCGGGACGGTGCTGCGCGACAGCGACCCGTGCAGGGGGACCGACGTCGGTCATGCCGTCTGCTCGAACATGCTCCCGACTACCAACATGTCGCTTGACGAGACCACGACATGCATATATTCGCATGTCGTGCCGTCCCCGAGATCGAATGCCGCATCCCTTGATGTTCAACCGATTGCACGACTCTTCCGTGCGCTCGGCGACGAGACCCGCGTTCGCATCGTCGCGCTTCTGACTCACGGCGAGCTCTGCGTCTGCCACATCGAGAGCGCGCTCGATCTCTCGCAGCCCAACGTTTCGAGGCAGATGAGTGTGTTGAAGGCCGCTCGGGTCGTGGCGCCGCGCCGTGACGGCAACTGGATCTATTACCGGCTCGCCGATCAACCCGATCCTGAATGCCGGCGTATCTTGGCCGCGATCAAAGCGTTCGCCGCGCAAGACGAGCTTCGCCAGGATCTGATGCGCCTGCGCAAAGCCAAGGGGCCCGGCATCTCGTGTCGTTGACATCGGAAAACATGCATGCAGCTCGTGTGACGAAGATGGAGAAGAGCGTGCGCGTAGGAATCAATGGCTTTGGTCGGATGGGGCGTCTTGCACTGCGCGCCGCGTGGGGCTGGCCGGAGCTCGAGTTCGTGCACATCAACGAAGTCAAAGGCGATGCCGAGGTCGGCGCGCACCTATTGACGTTCGACTCCGTGCACGGGCGCTGGAACCACGACGTGACCTCGCGGGCAAACGGCCTTGCGATCGATGACACGCCGCTCGGCTGGAGTGCGCACGCAAAGCCTGGTGACGTGCCCTGGCGCGAGCTGGGCGTGGAGCTGGTGCTCGAGTGCTCCGGCAAGTTCAAAACGCCCTCCACGCTCGCGCCCTACTTCGAAGGCGGCGTTCGCAAGGTGATCGTGGCCGCACCGGTCAAGGAAGAGGCGCTCAATATCGTGATGGGCGTGAACGACCATCTGTACCGAGCGGAACAACACCACCTGCTCACCGCAGCTTCGTGCACGACGAACTGCCTCGCACCGGTCGTGAAGGTCGTGCACGAAGCCATCGGCATCAAGCACGGCATGATCACGACGATCCACGACATCACGAACACGCAGACCATCGTCGACGCCCCGCACAAGGATCTGCGACGCGCGCGCGCAAACAGTCTGTCGCTAATCCCGACGACCACCGGCTCCGCTACCGCGATCGCGCTCATCTACCCCGAGCTGAAGGGCAAGCTCAACGGTCACGCCGTGCGCGTTCCGTTGCTCAACGCTTCGCTCACCGACTGTGTGTTCGAGCTGGCACGTTCAACGACCGTTGAAGAACTCAACGCGCTGTTCAAGGTCGCGGCAGAGGGTCCGCTCAAGGGCATTCTTGGCTACGAGGAGCGACCTCTGGTCTCCGTCGACTTCAAAGACGACACGCGATCGGCGATCATCGACGCTCCGTCTACAATGGTGGTGAACGGCACGCAGGTGAAGATCTTCGCCTGGTACGACAACGAGATCGGCTACGTGAATCGCATGGTTGAGCTTGCACGCAAAGTCGTGCTGAGCATGCACTAGAGCGCCGCGATGACCAGCGTTCGCAACTACGCCCTGGTCACGGGAGCCTACTGGGGCTTCACGTTGACCGACGGCGCGCTGCGGATGCTCGTGCTGCTGCATTTTCATCAGCTCGGGTATACCCCGATCCAGCTGGCGTTCTTGTTCTTGTTCTACGAAGTGTTTGGCGTCGTCACGAACCTCGTCGGCGGTTGGATCGCCGTACACATGGGGCTTCGCGTCACCTTGCTGAGCGGTCTCGCGTTGCAAATTGGTGCGCTCGCCATGCTCTCGTTCGTGAGCCCGGTCTGGGCGGAAGGGCTTTCCGTTGCGTATGTCATGGCGGCTCAGGCGCTCTCGGGCATCGCGAAAGACCTGACGAAGATGAGCTCGAAGAGCAGCATCAAGCTGCTGGTCCCGGACGGTGCCGACGCAAAGCTTTTCAAGTGGGTGGCGCTGCTGACGGGCTCGAAGAACGCGCTCAAGGGCGCGGGGTTCTTCCTTGGCGGCGTGCTTCTGTCCGCGTTCGGCTTCGCGGCATCGCTATGGGCAATGGCTGCGGGTCTCGCGATCGTGCTCGTCGTCTGTGTGCTCTCGCTGCCGAGCGAGCTGGGCAAGAGCAAGGGCAGAAAGAAGTTCGACGGCCTGTTCGCGAAGAGCCGCGAGGTGAACGTCTTGTCCGCCGCACGCTTCTTCTTGTTCGGCGCGCGTGACATCTGGTTTGTCGTGGGTGTTCCCGTGTTCCTTTCCGTGCGCCTCGGGTGGAGCTTCACGCAGGTCGGAACGTTCTTGGCAGCGTGGGTGATCGGCTACGTGAATCGCATGGTTGAGCTTGCGCGCAAAGTCGTGCTGAGCATGCACTAGAGCGCCGCGATGACCAGCGTTCGCAACTACGCCCTCGTCACGGGAGCCTACTGGGGCTTCACGTTGACCGACGGCGCGCTGCGGATGCTCGTGCTGCTGCATTTTCATCAGCTCGGCTACACGCCGATTGAGCTTGCGTTCTTGTTTCTGTTCTACGAGGTGTTCGGTATCGTCACGAACCTCGTGGGTGGCTGGATCGCCACGCACATGG
>JADGRF010000323.1 GCA_017881055.1 Sandaracinaceae bacterium | reverse complement strand
TTCTTCGGATGGCGCGCACTCGTGCCCTACGCACGCGTGGCCGACTACCAGAGAGTCGCGAAGGTGCAGATCAATCCCGATGGCTCAGGCGCGGCTGGCGCATTCGGCGTGTTGTTGCAGCGACATCTGTCCATCGAACTAAAGTTGCCGCCCCGCCCCCGCCGCCCTTTCACTCGGGCGGATGCGAGTCTCGTGGCGACATCACTTCAATTCCGATTCCGGTAATCTTGCCACTTCGCGTGAACTTGAAGTAAAGTTCACACCGTTTCGATTTCGAGACACGGCATGTCCGACCCGACGTCTCTGCCGATGCGCCGGCTTCCCAAGCAGACGCTTCATCACGTCTGGGCGCCCAAGCTGGCGCGCCCCGTCGTGCTCAACGGCTTGCGCCAATTGCAGCTGTGGACCCTGCTCGAGGCCAACCCTGGCGTCACCCGGTACGTCGAGCGGCCATGCGAAGTTGATGGCGCAGCCGAAGGGCTTGCAGCAGACTTCTGGGCCCTGCGTCATGGCCGCCCGACCTGGCTGAGGGTCGAGGGAGCGACGCACGAGCAGGCAACGGCTGGCTTGCCGGCGCAGAGCCCCTCGCTCGTACTCGTGTCCGCCGAGGAACTCGATCGTCACCGAGTCTGGATTCAGAACTGGCAGTCGCTGCTGCCCTACCTGAGCTGCTCGGCATCGATCGATCTGAGCGGCCTGCGAGCTCAAGTGGTGGCGTTCTTTGCGCGCGAGGCCAGCCTGGAGGATGCTGAACGCCATCTCGCTGCCGCCGATCCGGTGCTCGTGCGAGCTGCAGCGATCGACGGTCTGCATCGAGGCCAGCTCTACAGCGCCGATCTACTCGTGTCCCCGTGGACCGCGTCGATGCGCATTCGTCAGCGACCCCGAGCGAGCTAGCAGATGCGTCGCTTCGAGATTCCCGAGCAATTGACCGACGCAAGCCTATGGCCGGGGGTCGATGCCAGCGCGCTCGACGCGGCACGCAAGGCAACTTATCTCCAGCGCGAGCAGGCGGTGCGCACGTACCTGCAGGGCGCCTCCCTCTCGCAAGTCGAGCGGCAGCTGCGCATCGACCGCAGCACGGTGCGCCGACTCCTGGAGCGATGCCTGATGCCGCACTCAGACGGGCGCATTCAGGGATTCCGGGCGCTGATCCCGCATGCTCGGGCCAAGCGCTATGAGCGCACCCTGCCGGCCAGGCGCAGATCGTCTTCCGCAGGGCTCAGTGGCGCGATGGGTCAGCTTTTCTCTCAGCTGCCTCAGCTGGCGCGGATCATCGAGCGCACGATCTCCAGTGGCTCGCTGAGTCTGTCAGACAGCGACCGGCTCGTTGGCCTGGGGGACGTGCATGTCAAGCTGCTTGCCGCGTGCCGCGAGGCCGGCCTCGGCGCGGGCGACTACCCTTTCAATCAAGAGGGCGGGGGCTACCGGTCGCTGTCGGTCTGGGTCCGCAGACGCCTGCAGTCCCGCATCCCGCTGTCGGTGGTGCGCCGCGCCGAACACGCCTGGAACGCCACCGTGCGCCCTTTCTCGGTCGTCGAGCTCGACGGCCACAAGCTCGATCTGCGCGTGCGAGTGCGCTTCGCCGACGCCTCGGGCGTACCGATCGATCTCGAGAGCGAGCGGCTCTTCGTCATCACGCTCATCGACGTGTGCACCCGAGTCGTGCTCGGCTGGCAGCTCGTTCCGGCGCCGCAATACGACCACCACGATGTGCTCGCGACGCTGCAGGACGCACTGCGGCCGCGACGCCGGCGCGCCCAGTTCTCGAGCCCCGCGCTGGCGTACCGCGCCGGCGCGGGCTTCGTGGCCGACGTGATGCCGCAGCTCGCCGGCGCCTGCTGGGACGTGCTCAAGCTCGACAACGCCGCGTCGCACCTGACCGAGGATGCCTTCGAGCCGATCTGCCGTTTCGTGGGCTGTCGCATGGAGGCGGGCCCCGTCGGCGAGCCCACGGTTCGGCCCTACATCGAACGCTTCTTCGGCACGCTGGCCGAACGGCTGTCCAGCAAGCTGCCCGGCGCCACGGGCCGTCACCCCGGGGACCCCGCCGGCCGGCGGGGTCGCAAGACCGCACTGGCCTTGCTAGTGACCTGGCAGGAGCTCGAGGAGCTGCTCGACGTGAGCATCGCCAACTATCACGCCACGTCGCACGATGGACTGAACGGACGCAGCCCGCTCGAGGCGCTGCAGTTCGCGGTCGAACACCAGACCACGCCGGTGCGCACGCTGCCCCAGCTGCTGCGCGAGCGGCTGCATCAGCTGCAGCCGGTGCACCTGGCCACCGTGAGGGGCAGCGTCGCGCGCGGCGTGGCGCCCTACGTCAGCCTGTACGGCGCCCGCTACAGCAGCGAGGTGCTGCAGCGCAGCCCGGGGCTGGTCGGCCAACGGATTCGCGTCTACCTGCGTCCGGACGATATGCGCGAGGCCTGGGCGTACGTCGCCACGGGCGCCGAGCTTGGGCGACTGGTCGTTCTGGAAGGCTGGCGCTACAGCCGCCATACGCTCAGGCTGCGCAAGCACATCCTGCGCGAGCGACGGCTGGGACGGCTGAGGTTTGCCGGCGAGCAGGACCCGGTGCAGCTCTTCGCGCTGGCACAACGCCGCACTGGCCGGCACAAGCTCAAAGACGGCACCGTCACGCTGCAGCTCAACGAGGTCACCGGCCCGGCGCCGGCGCAACCTGCGCGCGGCGTCACCCGCACCCCTCCCCCGCCGCCGTCGGCGCCGGTGGACCTCGGCGACTTGTCGGTCCAGAACTTCTGAGAGCCAAGCATGGTCAAGGATCCGCAGCGACCGGTGCCCTTGGACGAACATCCGCTGCGCAAGCGCACCTATCGCGTCCCCACGCCGTCGATCGCCGCGCTGCGCACCCTCGTCGACGAGTGCCTGTTTCTGTACATCAGCGGCGCCCTCGTGCACGGCCGGCCTCGAATGGGCAAGAGCTACGCCATTGACTTCATGCGTCACGACCTCGAGCGGCGCCACCCGAAGCTGTCGGTCTACAAGATCCGCTGCGCGCGCTCGCAGTTTCCGTCGGAGAACTCGTTCTTTGCGGCGCTGCTGCACGCTGCCAAGCACCCGGCGCAGGCCAGTGCCTCGAAGGCGGCGCTGCGCGGGCGCCTGGTGCACAAGCTGCGCCAGGTGGCCGACGCGCGCGGCGACGACCGCATCGTGCTGTTCGTCGACGAAGCGCAGAACCTGCGCGAGATCGAGTATGAGTGGCTGCGCGACCTGCACGACGATCTGGAGAACAACGAGCTGCGCCTGTTCACGTTCCTTGTCGGCCAAGCCCAGCTGCTGGCGCAGAAGTCCGCACTACAGGCTCAAGACAAGGAACAGATCGTTGCGCGTTTCATGGTCGAGGAACTCGCCTTCCGGGGCATTGCTTCGGCCGCCGAGTGCACCGCGGTCCTCGGCGCTTACGACCAAGGCGAGTACCCGGCAGGCTCGGGCTGGAGCTACACGCGCTATTGCGTGCCGCGCGCCCACGCCGCCGGCCTTCGCCTCGTCGAGTCGGGGCAGCGCCTGTGGGCGGCCTTCGAGGACGCGCACTTGAAGGCAGCGCTCGACGGTCGGGTCGAGATCCCGATGAAGTATTTCACGGCGGCGGTGGAGGCGGCGCTGCTGCTCAGCAGCGGCCGCGACAGCGACACGCTCGCCCTGGACGCCGAATACTGGTCGCAGATGGTCGAGCGCAGCCGCTACGTCATGGCGCGACACGCCGGCCGCTCGATGTTGTCGGCGATCACCGCGCGATAGAGCGCGGCCGCGCGCGCCCGGAGTCGTGACGCCGATGATCGAATGCTTCGGGCGACCGCGTGCATGGCGTTACACGACGCGCAGCGAATGGAGCACCGACGGCGAATCGACGTGGATGCGACTCGCCAAGTTCGCGCTCTGTAATCGCTTGTCGGTGCGCGAGCTCATGGCCCTCTTCGCGCTCGACCCGGAGCACGCCGGCGGTCTGGGATTGCTGCAGGCCGACGCGTGGGACTTGCCGTCGCTCGTGTCGGTGCTCGGCACAGCCGCCTCGACACTGCATCGTGGATTCCTTGGCGGGCCGCGCACGGTGTCGTCGCAATGCTGGACGCAGCTGCGCTACTGCGACTCGTGCCTGGCAGTGGGGTTTCACGCGGCGTGGTTCCAATGGCGCGTCATCGAGCGCTGCCCGCTCCACGACACTGCGCTTTGCACCGGCTGCACGCGCTGCGGCGCGTCGATCCCCTACGCGCTCGGCACCGACATGGCGTCGTCTCCTCTGGCGTGCGTCGCATGCGGCGCGCAGTGGGTCGATCGACTGCTCAGACCGGCGGGCACTTGTACACCCCTGAGCGGCGGCGCCGCTCGCCTGATGGCTCGATGGGAGCGATACGCCGGCCGCGCCCTGGCGCGCGAACGCGAGACGCCGACACCACGGCTCAATGGCCGTTTCACAGCGCCGCATCCTCCCGCAGCGACTCCCTGGGTACATGTGCTGACGCTGATGAACCGGCACTACGATGCGCCCCCACCGTACTGCACCGCCGAGCTGCTCGCGTGTGGACGAGGCTTTACGCCGCACTCGACGCTCGCCGTGCCTTGTGGCAACGATCTGGCGCCGCCAACCAAGCGCGACCTTCGGTGGCCGCACTTCGACGGCCTGTTCCGAGCCTGCGAAGTACAGGTGCTGCAGATGCGGCACGACCTTCTTGGTGAGCGGCTCGACCGCGCTCCAAGACTGCGCAGGCGTCTGTTGGCGAACTCGCTCGCGGCGCCGGAACATTGGCTCGACCCGCGCACCGCCGCGGCACTCGGCTGGGCGATCGCATGGACGACCGCGACGGGCACGCTCGCCGCGGGAAGAGACGAGCTGGGCAGCCCTCCGGCGCTGGGGCTGGCGGCGTGGTTGGCACGCATTCCGCTGCGCCCGGCCAATATGAGACGTGCGCCTTGGCACGCGCTGGTACTCGAGTGGCTACGCGAGGATATGGTGCTCTCGGCTTGGCTGTGGTCACGCCTGGCCGCATTCATGCGCGCCAAGGGTTACTACGTGCTGAGAGCATCGATCAGCCACCCTGAAGAACTCGCCGGACTGCGACAAGCCATCCCGCCGCCCAGTGGCATCTTTACTTCAATTCCGGCCAAGTCGTTGTCAGCTATGGACTTATCGACGCGAACGAGTCGTGACCCGCCGCCTGTGGCGACTTTACCGACACAACCGGGGCAACTTTACTTCGTTTGACACCAGCGTCTTGATCACGACCAACCTCGACTTCGCCGAATGGTCCAGCGTGTTCGTGGACCCGAAGATGACGACGGCGCTGCTGGACCGGCTCACGCACCACTGCCACATCGTGGAGACCGGTAA
>JADGRF010000322.1 GCA_017881055.1 Sandaracinaceae bacterium | reverse complement strand
GAGCTCAAGCGCGCCTGCGCGCGGTAGGAGCTCAAGCGCGCCTGCGCGCGCTAGGCTGCGGGCGCGTTCAGATCACGGCAGCCTGTGGCCCGTCGGCTTCTTCTTCGCGCCGGGCCTGCCGAGACCTGCCGATGCCGCTTTTGCGACGGCCGTGCGCACGCTGTCGCTCTGAATGCGTGCTAGCTCGCGCGCGATCTCTTCGGGTAGCTCTTCGGCGGGTGTGCTGGGTTCACTCTCGGGGTCGGGTGGCAGTGGGGCTTCGGCGTCCGGCATCGGGCCAGGCCGAAACACCAGCTTGCGCAGGGAGCCGCGCGGCGCTTTGCGCTGCAGCTTGGCCAAGAGGGCCTCGCTCTCGAGCGACAGCGAGCTCGCCCAGGCGCCGTTCGTGGTGTGCACCGTGAGCACGCCGCGCGAAAGGCGCACCGGTCGCGCGTTCTTCACGATGCGCACCGACATCGTCTTCACCCACACGCTGAACACGCGCACGGTCTCGAGCTCTTCTTTGCTCTTGCCGGGATACACGCGCATCACCAGCGCCGACAACCCCTCCATGCCTCCGCGCCGCTTCATCGGACGGCTACGGTAGCACTTCCCCAGCGGATCGCGGTCCAGGCGCTGCTGTTTACTCTGGCGCGTTGATGTGATGCAGGTCGAGGCCGCCGGGCAGCATGTAGCTCGTGTAGGGCGCGAAGCCGTAGATCACGAAGCCGAAGATGGCGTCGGACTCGATCACGTGCGAGCCCGCGACGACACGAACGCGCGCGACGCCGAAGTCGGTGCCTTCGATCGGGATGTAGCCGTCGACCAGGCCGTGATCGAGCAGCACGACCTGCGACTTGTGCGCGATCACGTTCACGAAGTTGTCCGTGTACGTGGATGGAATCGACAGCGCATACCGGCTGCGCCACTGCTCGACAGGAATGCCGAGCGACTGCGAGGGGTCGCCTTTGTAGAACGAGCCGGAGGTGCCTGCGCCTTTGTAGTCTTGCCCGAGCAGGTACTGCGGCACGAGAATCGCTTTGTCGGCTGTGATCTCGAAGGCCTTGGTCGCTTGAAACTCGAAGTATTCACCGTGCTGCAGCGTTACGGGGTCGTGCGTGCTCGCGGGAATGAATGACACATGCGTGTCATCGGAGTCGGCCAGCACGCCGAACAAGTTCGGGGCTTGCTCGCACGTGGTCGTCGCGCTGATCGTCATGATCAGGTCCTTGCCCCAGGCTTCGATCGGGAACATGGATTCTTCGAGGTGGTCGCACGCCCAGCGGTCGTAGGGAACGAAGTCGCAGTCGTGGCCGGCGATGACTTGCACCTTGCCGTCTGCGTGGATCTGCGTGGAGGTGAGATCGTACTCCTTTGGGACTTTGCAATACTGGCGCGTTCCGCCGGGGATCGTGTCTACGGTCCCGACGTCACACGTGTCGGGGGAGGCTGTCGTCAATTGCAACACCTCGCCTTTGGTCAGGGAGACCTTGAACACTTGTCCCGGGCTGAGCGCTGGGATCTTGCCGTCGGTGCTGGGCAGCGTGTAGGCGCTACTGGTGATCGTGACCTTCGTCGCCTTGTCTTCGACACCCACGATGTCGACGAAGCCCGGGATCGAGTGGGTCAGCAACGAGCCCGCGTCGATTGGCTCGCTAGGCTCGATGTGGTTCATCAACGTGGGGCGCGAGACGACGCGGTAGTTTCCGCTCAGGGCGTGCACTGGTAGGAGCAGCGAGGCATCTGCCGAATACGAGAACGTGGTGCCACCGGATGCGAGCTTGGCCTGAAACTCCAGCGGGTTGAACTGATACACCGTCACCGGGACGGACGACGTGATGTGGTGCCCGCCGAGCTTCACGAGCGCTGACGGCGTCTCCCCGCGCTGCAGCAGCTGACCGTCGGTATCGACGGGTCCGCGCAGCGGCAACACGCAGGGCAGCTCGACGGTCTTCGCTTCGCCCGGAGCTACAGTCAGCTTGCGCTTCGCACCGTCGCTGCTGTCGATCTGAACCTGTGCGTCCACACCCTCGGTGTTGGAGATCACGACGGCGAATGGAAACGGTTGGCACAGGCCTTGGCTGTCGACCTCGCTGAACTTGAGCTCCGAATTCGAGGTTGGCACCGCCCAGTATTCGCAGCCGATGTAGCTCGCGTTCTGGGCCGCGACGCTGCACAGGTCCTCGCACTTGCTGCTGTTGACGCCGCAGCGCTGGCCGTGCTTTTCGTCGCAGGTCTCGCTCAGCTCGTACGCGCTGCCATCGGCCTTGCACGTGTAGCGCTCTCCCGCGCTGCCGCAACTCGTGCTGCCGGGCAAGCATTTCAGGCAGCCGCCACAGTTGCCGCCTTTGCACTTGCCGGGCGAGCACACGTCCCCGCTGGCGCGACAGTTCACGAGCGATTCGAGCTTGCCCTTGGCGTTGCACGTAGCGGCCCAGCGGCCGTAGCACAGCACGATATCGAATTTCCCAGGGCAGGTGACGTCGGGCTTCGTCTCGTCGTCGACGCCGAGGGTCTGGCCTTCAGGCTCGGCGCAACCTGTTTCTGCGCTGTCTGGGGCACCCGCGACCGGTGCGTTCGGTGTCTTGCTCGAGCAGGCTGCGCACAACAGAAGGAGGCAGCTAACGAGGCGTGGCCGTCCGTGGATCATCACGGAGACCACCCTAACACGCGTCAGCGGCGCGCGGGTTTCGAGTATTTAGGCGCCGCGGCGCGCGCCTTTGAGCATTTCGCGAGCGGCGGCGCGTGTCTCGCGCGTGATCTCGATGCCGCCGAGCATGCGTGCGATTTCTTCGCGCTGCTCGTCGGCTCCGAGCTTCACGATCTCGGAGCGCGTGCGACCTTTGTCGACGTTCTTTTGTACGCGGTAGTGCGCGTCGGCGTACACCGCGATCTGCGCCAAGTGGGTGATGCAGATGACCTGATGATGCTGACTGACTTCGCGGATCTTGCGACCGATCACTTCGGCGACTGCGCCGCCCACGCCGGCATCCACTTCGTCGAACACGTACAGGCCGCCGGGTCCGAGCCCCGCGAGCACGCGCTTGAGCCCCAGCATCGCGCGCGAGAGCTCGCCGCCGCTGGCGATTTCGGAGAGCGGTCGCGGTGCCTCGCCGGGATTTGCAGCAATCAAGAACTCCACGCGGTCGACGCCCGTGCTGGACAGACGCACTCCGTCGATTGCGAGCTCGCCGGCTTTGCCGCGTGCGGGCTCGACCTCGACGCTGATCGTGGCGTCGCCCATCGCGAGCGAGGCCAGCTCTTTGCTCACGGCGCGCGCGAGCTTCTTGGCCGCTGTTCTGCGCCCTTGCGAGAGCGCTTCGGCGGCTGCGCGCGCCGTGACTTCGGCCGCGCTCACGGCCGCACGCAGCTGCTCGGCGTGGGCTTCGCCGTGCTCCAGCTCGGTCAGCTCTTGCTTGGCGCGATCGCGATGCGCGAGCGCGCTCTCGAGGCTGCCGCCGCCGTACTTGCGTGCGACGCGCGCGAGCGCATCGAGGCGCTCTTCGACCTGCGCGAGCCTTCCTGAGTCGTGCACGACCGTGCGTGCGTAGCTGCCCAGCTCGCGCGCGGCGTCTTCCAGCTCGCTGTGCGCGGATGCCAGCTGCTTGGCAACGGGCAGAAGGCGCGCATCGAGCAGCGCGGCCTCTTCGACGCCACGCGTCAGGCGCGACAGCTCGGTGCAGACCGCGTCGTCTCGCGAGTAGAGCGCGTCTTCGGCGCCGCCAGTCAGCTCGGCCAAGCGTTCCGAGTGGCGCAGGCGTTCGCGTTCGGCCGACAGCGCGTTTTGCTCGTCGGGCTTCGGATCGAGCGCGTCGAGCTCTCCGATCTGGTAGCGCAAGAGGTCCTCGCGTTCGTCGCGCTTCTGCGCGCGCTCGGTCTGGGTCGCGAGCGCTTCGTGGGCGCGTGCCAGCTCGACGTAGCTACTCGCCATCTGTGCGCGCAGTGGGTCGAGCTGCGCGAACGCGTCGAGGAACTGCATGTGGCTCGCCGCGTCGACCAGCGTGTGGTGCTCGTGCTGGGACGAGATGTCGCACAGCCCCTTGGCCAGCTCGGCGAGCTGCGCGGCCGAGGCGAGGCGGCCGTTCACGTACGCGCGGGTGCGGCCAGCACGCGAGACGCCAGGCTTCGCGCCCACTTCACCTTGCACGACGCGGCGCAGCACCAGCTCGTCGCCGGAGTCCACGCCCATCGCGCTGGCGGCCTCGCGAACCACGGCGTGATCGGAGATGTCGAACAGGGCTTCGACCTCGGCCTCGGGCTGACCGGTGCGCACCATCGAGGCCGCGCCCTTGGCGCCGAGCACGAGCGACAGCGCGTCGACCAGGATGGACTTACCCGCGCCGGTCTCGCCGGTTACGACGTTCATGCCAGCCGGGAACTCGACCTCGAGCTCGTCGATGATCGCGAGGTTCTTGACGCGCAGACACAGGAGCATGGGCGACTTGGGCGTGTAGCACGGCCGCGCCCCTTCTTGGGAGCCTGCCGCGCGCCCCGTCCAGTGGCGTTCCCCGGCCCGCTAGGGTAGACAGCCGCCTAGAGACCGCTTCGGCCGCGTTTTGGGCCGTTTTTGAAACATGACCAGCTCCAAACAGATTCGCGACACCTTTCGTAACTACTTCGGCAAGCGCGGACACGAGATCGTCCCGTCGGGTTCGCTCATTCCGCAGAACGATCCGACGCTGATCTTCGTGAACGCCGGCATGGTCCCGTTCAAAGACGTGTTCACCGGGCAGGACACCCGGCCGTACAAGCGCGCGACCACCGCGCAGAAGTGCATCCGCATCAGTGGCAAGCACAACGACCTCGAGAACGTGGGCGTGACCGCGCGGCATCACACGTTCTTCGAGATGCTCGGCAACTTCTCGTTCGGCGACTACTTCAAAGAGGACGCGATCGCGTTCGCCTGGGAGCTCTTCACCAAGGAGCTCGGCATCTCGAAGGAGCGCTTGGTGGTGACGGTGTTCGCGGGGGAAAAGGGCTTGCCGGCTGACGCAGAAGCGGCGGGCCTGTGGGAGAAGCTGGCCGGCGTCCCGAAGGATCGCATTCTGCGCCTTGGTGCAGCTGACAACTTCTGGTCGATGGGCGACACCGGCCCGTGCGGTCCGTGCTCCGAGCTGCACTACTTCTTCGGCGACGGCGCGCCGGATCTGTCGCTGTTCGGCCAGGAGCCCACGGCGGACGGACGCGGCTGGGTCGAGCTGTGGAACCTCGTGTTCATGCAGTTCGATCGCCAGAAGGACGGCACGCTGAACAAGCTGCCCGCGCCGTCGATCGACACGGGCGCGGGCCTCGAGCGCTTGGCGTGCGTGCTGCAGAACAAGGTCAGCAACTACGACACCGACGTGCTGTCGGAGATCGTGCAGAAGACCGCGAGCATCTCGGGCAAGAAGTACCACGGCACGCTGGACGCCGACGACGTGTCGATGCGCGTGATCGCGGACCATGCGCGCACTACGGCGTTCTTGATCGGCGCGGGCGTCTCGCCGGATCGCGCAGGTCGTGAGTACGTGCTGCGTCGCGTGATGCGGCGCGCGATTCGTCACGGTCAGCGCTTGGGCATCGAGCGTGCGTTCTTGCACGAGTGCGCCACGCTGGTCGCGGATCGCATGGCTGACGAGTATCCCGAGCTGCGCGAGAGCCGCGCGCTGATCGACGACGTCACGCAGCAGGAAGAAGCGCGCTTCCGGCAGACCTTGAAGCGTGGCCTCGACCGCTTGCACAGCTACAGCTGGCCGAAGGAACAGCAGGTTAGCGACGAGACCGCGCAGCAGCCTGCGGCTCTGGGCGGACGCGTGTTGCCTGGTTCGGTCGCGTTCGAGCTCTACGACACCTACGGCTTTCCGCTCGACTTGCAGGAAGTGATCGGCCGCGAGGAGAGCTTCGAGGTGGACACGGCCGGCTTCGAGCGTGAGCTGGAACGCGCGCGCGAGCGCAGCGGCGGCTCGAAGGTGGGCGAGGTCGCCGTGGAGGGCGTGTACCGCGCGATCTCGACTGAGGTCGGCGAGGTGAAGTTCCTAGGCTACGACCACGAGCATGCAGACTCCGAGGTTGTCGCGTTGATCGCGGGCGGACGGCTCGTGGATCGGATCGCGGCCGGACAAGACGCGGAGATCGTGACGCGCGCCACTCCGTTCTACGGCGAGTCGGGCGGTCAGGTCGGCGACGCGGGTGTGATCCGCAGCGGCTCGGCGCACTTCGTGGTGGAAGAAACGGTGAAGCCCGTGGCGGGCCTGTTCGTGCATCGCGGCAAGCTTACGCACGGCGCGTTCGCCAAGGGCGAGAATGTCACGCTCCAGGTCGATCACGAGCGTCGTTCCGCAACCCGCCGCAACCACAGCGCCACGCACTTGCTGCACTTGGCGCTGCGCGCGGTCGTGGGCCAACAGGCCATGCAGAAGGGCTCCCTCGTGGGACCGGATCGCCTGCGCTTCGACTACAGCGGCTCGCAGCCGCTGACCAGCGAGCAGCTCGGTGAGATCGAGCGCATGGTCAACGAGCGCATCCTGTTGAACGCGCAGGTCACGACCGAAGTGCTGCCGATGGCGGCGGCCAAGGACAAGGGCGCGATCGGCATCTTCGAAGAGAAGTATGGCGAGGTCGTGCGCATGCTGCGCATCGCGGACTCGCTCGAGCTGTGCGGCGGCACGCACGTCTCGCGCACCGGCGACATCGGCGCGTTCAAGGTGCTCTCGGAGGGCGGCGTGGCCGCGGGTGTGCGTCGCATCGAGGGCGCGACCGGCATGAACGCGCTGCGCTACACGCGCGAGCTGGAGCGTGAGCTGGGTGAGACCGCCGAGCTGGTGAAGGGTTCGCTGTTCACGACGCGCGACAAGGTCGAGAAGCTGATCGCGCAGCGCAAAGAGCTCGAGCGCGAGATCGGGCAGCTGAACAAGAAGCTGGCGTCGGGTGGCTCGCGCGACATTGCGTCAGGCGCGCGCAAGGTCGGTGACGTGACGGTGCTCGGCACCGTCGTGGATGTCGCGGAAGCCGGCGCGCTGCGTGAGCTGGCGGATCAGCTGCGCGACAAGCTCGCGCCCGCCGTGATCGTGCTCGGTGCGAAGGCCGCGGACGACAAAGTCGTGCTCGTGTGCACGGTCTCGAAAGAGCTGAACCCGCGCTTGAAAGCTGGCGCGCTGATCAAAGAGGTCGCGGCCGTCGTCGGCGGCAGCGGCGGCGGTCGGCCGGACTTCGCGCAGGCGGGCGGCTCGGATCCGAGCAAGCTCGAAGAGGCCGTGGCGCGCGTGTATGAGCTCGTGACCGCGGGCTGATCTGCGTTGGGCGCGCCGTTTTGGCAGAAATTCCTGCAGATTCGACAACGCACCCGCGGATTTGCGATGATGCCGGCGTGGATTACATTCGCATCGATCGTGAATTGGACGAGCTCGGGAAGGTGCCCGGCGAGCTGCGCGCGCTGATCGCGCGCAACGCGGGCGACGACTGCTCGCTGGCCAAGGTCGATGCCGCGCTCTCGGCGCTGCAGGAAGGCGTCTCGCTCCCCGTCGTCGCTACGCCGCCGCAGCTGCAGGTCAGCGCGGCGACGGAGACGGCGGCTGCCGCTGCTGCGCTGCAGGCGCGCCGTTCGGAGCCTGCGCAGGCGCAGCGCGCGGCCTTGCCGTGGGAGAGCGACGCGCCCGAGATGAGCGTCGAAGCTGGTGAAGAGTCGGCGCGGATTTCGCTGCCGCCGCGCAACGAGCCCGACTTTGGCGCGCTCTTCGCCAGCGAAGCCGAGCCTGCCGAGGTCGCGGTCACGCGTCGCGGGGGCGACACCACGCCGCCGCCGTTCACATCGCAGCCACCCAGCGATCCCCAGCCGCGGCCACTCAGCATCATGCCCGCGACGTTCGACGACAGCATGCCTCCGTCCGCGCAGGCGGGCGCCGGTGGTGAAGAGGAAGCGGACGAGTTCGAGATCCTGGTCGACGACGACCTGCTCGAGATCGACGAAGAAGAGCAAGCCTGAGCGCTCGGTCTGTGCGCTCGCCTTGCTTCACGGCGTGATCGGCGCAGCCTCCTCGACTAGCATGTGGCTCGGAATCTCCGAGTAGGAGAGCACGCGTACTCGCGGCAGCTCGGGTGAGAGCAGCTCCCAGAGCGCGCGGCGCAGCTCCGGCTGGGTCACGAGCACGAGAGCAAGGGCATCGCGCTTGGCGGCCGAAACGGCGCGCACGATGTCAGTTGCAAGCTCCCTCGGGAGCGGTAGCGCGCGACCGGGTGTGTGCAGCGAGAGCGCGTTGCGTACGGCGTCTTCGATCAGGGGGTCCACGCGATGAACGCGCAGCGTGTCGCGAGTGTTTGCCCCGCGCGCGTCGCGTGCGATCTGCTCGCGCAACGCGTGGCGCGCAAGCTCGGCCAGTTGCGACGGGTGCTTTTCGAGCCCGCGGTCCGACGCGCCGGCGAGTGTCTCGAGAATGCGGGCGAGCGGTCGCACGCTCACGCCTTCGTCGACTAGCAGGCGCAGCGTCTCTGCGAGCATGCCGAGGCTGATCGGCTCGGGAACGAGTGCTCGAACGAGAGCCGGACGTTCTTCCGCGAGCGCATCGAGCGCACGCCGTACGTCGTCCATGCCGAGCAGCTCGCGCGCACGCTGGCGCACGAACAGCTCGAGATCTTCGTCGAGCTGGGCTCCGAGTTGGCTCGCGTTTGGCGCGCGGCCTTCGTGCACTACGACGCCGTGCAGACGCAGCGCATAGCCGTCGGGCTCGCGCGCGGAGTCCTCGCGCACGCGTGCCGGTGGTAGCCTGATGCCAAGAGCGGCGTCGCAGCGTGCGGAGGCCTCCGCAACCCGCGTGCTGAGCAGCGACGACACGTTGGGTTGGCTCCACAGTGTGTGGCCCAGCTCGATCGCGAGGTCGCTCTGCGCGTCGGCGTTGCGGAGCTGCACGTCGGCACGGTAGCGGGTGAGCGTGGTAGCTCGCGCGAACGCGTAGGCAGCGAGCGCGCCACCGACCAGCAGGAACGGCAGCGCGGGCAGTCCGGGCACGAGGCCCAGCACGCAGAAGAAGCCGGCTGCGCCACCGAGCACGCGCGGCTCGGAGAAGAGCTGTGTTGCTAGATCAGCGCCGAGCGAGCTCTCGTGCTCGCGCGAGGCGACGCGCGTCACGACGAGGCCTGCCGCTGTGGAGATCACGAGCGAGGGGATCTGCGCAACGAGGCCATCGCCGATGGTGAGTAAGCCGTAGCGGCGAAGGCTCTCGGTGAACGACAGGCCGTGCATGCCGACGCCGATCGCGGCGCCACCGATCAGGGAGATCA
The DNA here is from genome assembly GCA_017881055.1 of Sandaracinaceae bacterium. GTDB lineage: Bacteria > Myxococcota_A > Polyangia > Polyangiales > JAFGIB01 > JADGRF01. The sequence continues at coordinate 6,046 of JADGRF010000322.1, read as the reverse complement.
GCGCGATCACGATGCCGGCGATCGCGTCGCCTTTGACGAACTTCATCGCGCCGTCCATGGCGCCGTAGAACTGACTCTCGTGTTCGATCGCGGCGCGCCGTCCGCGTGCGGCATCCACACTCAGCGCACCCGCGCGTAGGTCGGCGTCGATCGCGAGTTGCTTGCCGGGCATGGCATCCAAGCTGAAGCGTGCGCCCACCTCGGCGATGCGCTCCGAGCCCTTGGCGATCACGAGGTACTGGATCAGCGTCAGGATCAGGAACACCACGCCGCCGACGACGTAGTTGCCGCCGACCACCAGCTCGCCGAAGGCACGAATCACGCGACCTGCGTCGGCCTGCAGCAAGATCAGGCGCGTCGACGACACGTTGAGCGCGAGGCGATACAACGTGGTCAGGAGTAACAGCGTAGGCAGCGCGGCGAGCGAGAGCGCATGCGGGACATACAGCGCGGTGAGTAGGAGCAGGCAGGCAAGCGCGAGGTTACTGGCGAGCAACACGTCGAGCAGCGGCGTCGGCAGCGGCACGATCAGCATCGTGATGGTCAGCATCACGAACAGGGCGAGCGCGATGTCTGCAACAGCTACGCGCGAACGCGGCTCGGCTGCCGACTTCTCCGTGGCTTTCATGTGTCCCCCCAACCGCAGAACGCGTGTCTTGCTGTGTCTTGGCGCGTTTACAGCTCGCGGCGGCCATCGAGCGCGCGTGCGAGCGTGACTTGATCCGTGTACTCGAGCTCGCCGCCGTGCGGAAGCCCGCTCGCGATGCGCGTGCAGCGTACGCCGAGCGCGCGCAGCTCCTGAGCGAGAAAGAGCGCGGTCGCTTCGCCCTCGACGCTGAGCGGTGTGGCGACGATCACTTCGGTCACGGCATCTTCGCGGATGCGCGTGAGCAGCGAGGCGAAGTCGAGCGCGTCCGGGCCGATGCCGTCGAGCGGTGAGAGCAGGGCGTGCAGCACGTAGTAGTGTCCGCGAAACGCGCTGCCCCGCTCGAGGGCGGCCAAGTCCTGCGGCCGCGCCACCACGCAGATCGAGTGCGGATCGCGCCGCGGATCGAGGCAGATGCGGCACACGCTCTCGCTCGTGTAGTTCTTGCAGCGCTCGCAGCGCCGCACCCGGCCGTGGATCTCGCTGAGCGCTTGCCCGAGCGCGTGGGCGTAGTCGGGCGAGCCCCCGAGCACGTGGTACGCAAGGCGGGCAGCCGTGCGCTCACCCACGCCCGGCAAGCGCGACAGAAGACCCACGAGCTCGGTGATCGGATCCGCCATCTCGGACACTCACGGCTTGGTGCTTAGACCAGGCCCGGGATCGACATGCCGCCGGTGACCTTTTCGATCTCGGCTTCGACCATCTCGGTGCTCTTGGTCATGCCCGCGTTGACGGCGGCTACGATCAAGTCCTGCACCATCCCGAGATCTTCCTGCTTGAGCAGGTCCGGATCGATCGCGATGCTGACCAGCTCGTGCGCGCCATTGACGACGACCTTCACCTTGTCGTTGCCCGCGCCGGCTTCGACCGTGCTGGTCTTCAGCTCTTCCTTGCGCGTGGCCACTTTGCGCTGCAGGCGGCTCGCCTGACGCATCAACTCACTCATTCCGCCGCGAAACTTCATGCCGTCTCCTGTTGTTCCGTCTCTACTCGAGAGCTGAGAATCTCATTCCGTTTCCACTTGAACGGAGCTTTCCGTTTCTTCGAATACTTCCAGCGCGTCGCGCACGCTCGGATGCGCGAGCGCGGCTGCGCGTTGCTCGGCCTTGCGCGTCTTGCGCGCGGCTTCGTCGAGCTCGGAAAGCGTTGCAATCCGGCCGTCGCCGGGGGGCACGGCACCGAACAGCAGCTCCGGGCGCGCACCGAGCACGACCTCGGCCATCTTGAGAATCGACTCGCGCGCGGCGGCGCTCTGCGCCTGACGACCGAAGAACGAGCTCTCCGGAAAACCGATGCGCAGCGTGGTCGCGCTCACCTCGAGTGGCGAGCCATGCTCCAGCACCGCACCGAGCGCCGGCTGGGCCGCCTTGAGCTGCGAGACCAGCTCGATCCAGAGCGCTGGTGGTGCGCTGCCCAGCACGTCGGTCCCGCTCGAGCCATTCGACGCGCTCGCTTCGTGCGAGGCGCTGCCGTTCTTCGCAGCGAATGCGGGTGAAGCCAGGAAGGTTGGTTCAGCTGACGCGGCGGGAGCTGCGGCGTGCACCGGCGCGGTCGGCGTTGCTGCCGCTGATGGCGGCGGCTCGGCTGCGACGGTTGACGGGGACGCGGGCGCCGTGGGCGTGGTGGGCTTCGCGGTCACGACCGGCTCCGTGAGATGCGCCGGGATCGCAAACGCTGCCTTCTGCGTGGGCTCGCGCTTGTACGGGGCATCGGTGCGCGCTGGCGCAGCTGTCACGGGCGCAGCTTTCAGTGGTGCGGCTTCGCGTGGCGCAGCTTCTGCGTGCGGAGCCTCTTTCGGTGCAGCTTCGGCGCGAGTCGGTGCGCTGCCGGGCGTTGGACCACGCTGGCCGGGCGGCGCGAACCGGCGATCGCCGCTGCCGCCGGCAGCAGGACCGCCACCACCCGCAACGCTGCCAGGCGCGGGCCCGCGCGGACCTGCGCCGGTGCCGAGCTTCTCTTCGAGCGCGCGCAAGCGGTCGACCAGCTCGCGCAGCGGCAAAAGCGCGGGCCGATCGGCGAGCCGCACCAAGCCCATCTCGAGTGTGACTTGCGGTGTGCCCGCGCGGCCGACCTCGTCGACCAGCTTGGACAGGCCCGCGAACACCCGCTCCAGCTCTTCTTTGCTCTTCGCGTCGGCGATGCGCTTGGCGGCGTCGCGCTCGTCATCGACGAGATCGATCAGCTCACGGTCGTCGCCCACCACGCGAAACACGACCAGATCGCGCGCGCACTCGAGCAGCTGACGTGCGAAGTGCAAGACATCGAGCCCTTGCTGCGCGACGTCGTGCACGCTGCGCAGGCAGGCGGCGGCGTCGCCGTCGAGCAGCGACTCGATCACGCTGAACACGTGCTTGCGGCTGGCGATGCCGAGGCCGCGCGCGACCTCCTCGCCGTGCAGCGTATTGTCGCCGCCCTGACCGCCGCCGTGTCCCAGGGCCAACAGTTGATCCAGCACGGTCAGCGCGTCGCGCATCGAGCCGGCAGCCTCGCGCGCGACCACGGCGATCGCGGCGTCGTCGGCGTCGATCTGCTCGCGCTGCAAGATCTCGCGCACGCGCGCCGCAACCACATTGTGTGGAATCAGGCGGAAGTCGTAGCGCTGGCAGCGCGAGCGAATCGTGATCGGAACCTTGTGCACCTCGGTGGTCGCGAAGATGAACTTCACGTGCGCCGGAGGTTCTTCCAGGGTCTTCAGAAAGGCGTTGAACGCGCCCGTCGAGAGCATGTGAACTTCGTCGACGATCACGACCTTGAAGCGATCGCGCGCCGGTCGAAACGGCAGCGTCTCCTGCAGGCGGCGCACGTCGTCGACGCTGTTATTGGAGGCGCCGTCGATCTCGAGCACGTCGAGATCGTTGCCGGTGGTGATCTCTTTGCAGGCGTCGCAGACGTTGCAAGGCTCGGCGGTCGGGCCCTTCTCGCAGTTCAGCGCTTTCGCGAGCAAGCGCGCGGTCGTGGTCTTGCCGACGCCGCGCGCGCCGGTGAACAAGAATGCATGCGCCACGCGACCGCTGCCGATCGCGTTGCCGATCGTGCGGCTGACGTGCTCCTGACCGACCAGGTCGGCGAACGTCTGCGGTCGGTACTTGCGTGCGAGGACGGTGTACGACATGCGGAGAACCGAGAGCTGCGAGAACCGCGATCTTCCCGATCGCGCGCCGGGAACCTAACAGATGCTGCGGCCGGAATCAGCGCGCTCGCGAATCTACGAATTTTTCCGCGCAAACGCCGCGCGTTTTCGCGCGAGATGAAGCTGCTTGCGTTGACAGGTAGGGGGGTCGCCCGTAAAGTGGCCGCCGTGCTCGCAAGGCGCGGCAGGCTACTGCAGTTCAGCCCCGCGGCCCCACTGTCTCGTGCGAGACGCGCGAGACGCACATCGTCTGAATCGGGAACCAGCCCACGCAACGCGCGGGGGTCATGCCTGCGTACTGCGCGGCGGATAAAGGGTGCGTCATGATCTCGCAGCGGACCAAGTTCGTATTCGTCACGGGCGGCGTCGTCAGCTCCATCGGTAAGGGCTTGGCGGCAGCATCCACGGGCGCGTTGATGGAAGCACGCGGCTTGCGCGTGACGCACATCAAGCTCGACCCGTACATCAACGTCGACCCCGGCACGATGTCGCCGTATCAGCACGGCGAAGTGTACGTGACCGACGACGGCGCCGAGACCGATCTCGATCTCGGTCACTACGAGCGCTTCACGTCCGCGCGTCTGACCCGCGCCAACAACTTCACCACCGGTCGCATCTACGACGCGGTGATCAGCAAAGAGCGGCGCGGCGAGTACCTGGGCGCCACCGTGCAGGTGATCCCGCACATCACCGACGAGATCAAAGCGCGCGTCCGCGAGGTCGCGGCCGGCGTGGACGTCGCGATCGTCGAGATCGGCGGCACGGTCGGTGACATCGAGAGCTTGCCGTTCCTGGAGGCCGTGCGTCAGCTTCGCACCGAGCTCGGGCCGCAGAACACCGTGTCGGTTCACGTCACGCTCGTGCCCTGGATCGCGGCGGCCGGTGAGCTCAAGACCAAGCCCACGCAGCACTCGGTGAAGGAGCTGCTCGCGCTCGGCATTCAGCCCGAGATCGTGATCTGCCGCGTGGATCGCGAGCTGCCTCTCGATCTCAAGCGCAAGATCGCGCACTTCACCAACGTCAGCGTCGAGGCCGTGATCGCGGCGACCGACGTGTCGTGCATCTACGAGCTGCCCATCAAGCTGCACAAAGAAGGCCTCGACCAGCAGCTGGTCGAGCGCTTGAACATCTGGTCGCGTCAGCCGGACCTGTCGCAGTGGAAGCGCACAGTCGAGAAGATGCGCGAGCCGGCCAAGGGCTCGGTCTCGATCGCGCTGGTCGGCAAGTACGTGCATTTGCGCGATGCGTACAAGTCGCTGCACGAGTCGATCGTGCACGGCGGCCTGGCCAACGACTTGAACGTGGTCGTCCACTACGTCGACAGCGAAGAGCTGCAGAAGGACACCACCGACATGGACAAGATGCTCGGTGACTACGATGCGATCTTGGTGCCGGGCGGCTTCGGCGATCGCGGCCTCGAGGGCAAGATCAAGGCGATCCGCTATGCGCGCGAGCACAACGTGCCGTTCTTCGGCATCTGTCTCGGCATGCAGATGGCGGTGATCGAGTTCGCGCGTCACGTGTGCAACTTGGAGGGCGCCGACAGTGTCGAGGCGAACCCGCAGGCCAAGCACCCAGTGATTCACTTGATGCCCGGTCAGCGCGGCATCCAAGACAAGGGCGCGACCATGCGGCTTGGCGCGTACCCGTGCCAGCTGTCGGAAGGCTCGCTCGCGGCGCGCGTGTATGGCACGACGTCGATCAGCGAGCGTCATCGGCACCGCTTCGAGGTGAACAACGAGTACCGCGGCGAGCTGGAGAAGGCGGGCCTGCGCTTGTCGGGATTGTCGCCAGATCAGCTGCTGGTCGAGATGGTCGAGCTGCCCGGCCACCCGTACTTCGTGGGCTGCCAGTTCCACCCCGAGTTCAAGAGCAAGCCGCACGCAGCCCACCCGCTGTTCACGAGCTTCATCCGCGCTGCGCAGGACTACTCGCGCATCCGGCCGCGCAAAGACGACGCGCCGCGCGCGACGTTGAACTGAACCGCGACTGTTTTGTCGTTCTAGAGCAAGACCGACAGCAGGCTTGCGTGGTCGTCCGTCCACAGGATCGGATCGGGCACCGCTATCTCGTGGATCGGCGGCGCTAGCAGCGCGGCTAGCTCTTCGCGCGTGCGGGCCAAAAGGGCCCAGCGCGCGCGCAACAGGCCGTGCGCTTCGTCGTCGGGCGTCTCCAGGATCACGCAGGCCAAGTGGTTGGCGCGCGCGCTGCCGAGCACGACGCGTTCCAAGCGTAGGTGACGGTTCGAGACGTTGGTCACGAGCACACCG
>JADGRF010000321.1 GCA_017881055.1 Sandaracinaceae bacterium | reverse complement strand
CGCCGATGCTCAACAACGTGGGCTTCTCGCTCGCGGTCGAGAAGCTGATCGGCATCAAGGTGCCTGAGCGCTGCGAGATCTACCGCGTGATCCTGGGCGAGCTGTCGCGCATCACCGATCACCTCACCTGCAACGGCGCCATGGCCATGGAGCTGGGCGCGTTCACGCCGTTTCTGTGGTGCATCAAGGTGCGCGACTGGATCTGGGACATCCTCGAGCAAGAGACGGGCGCGCGCATGACGCACTCGTTCGGTCGCATCGGCGGCATGGCCAAGCCCCCGACCGAGAAGCTCAAAGAGACCGTGCTCGCGGTGCTGCCGGAAGTGACGCGCGTGTTGCACGAGGCGGAAGCCACCCTGGTTCGCAACCGCATCTTCCTCGATCGCTTGCAGGGCGTTGGCATCCTGACCAAGGACGCCGCTGTTTCACTGGGTGTCACCGGCCCGATGCTGCGTGCGACCGGCATCGACTACGACGTGCGCAAAGCGCATCCGTACAGCGGCTACGAAACGTACGACTTCGAGATCCCGATCGGCCACGACGGCGACACGTTCGACCGCTTCATGGTGCGCATGGAAGAAGTGCGGCAATCGGTTCGTATCCTCGAGCAAGCCATTGCGCGTCTGCCGGACGACGGCCCGATCAACGTCGACGACCCGCGCGTGATCTTGCCGCCGAAGAGCGAAGTATATTCGACGATCGAAGCCACGATCGCGCACTTCAAGATCGTGATGGAGGGCGTGAAGACGCCGCCCGGCGCGATCTACAGCTACACCGAAGGTGGCAACGGCGAGCTCGGCTTCTACATCGTGTCGGACGGCAGTGGCACGCCGTACCGCGTGCGCTGTCGGCCGCCGTCCTTCATCAATCTCAGAGCCGCGGAAGATCTGATCCTCGGCGGTATGATCGCAGACATCGTTCCGGCCTTCGGCTCCGTGAACATGATCGGCGGCGAGTGCGATCGGTGACCTACGCGTGAAACAGCCTTCGGCTTTTCACGCAGATAAATTTCAGGAGACTCACGACGATGCCTAGTTTCAAGCTCGACGGTCGGGAGATTCCCTTCGAGCCCGGTGACACGATCATTCGTGCTGCCTGGCGGCAAGGGATCGAGATCCCGCATTACTGCTGGCATCCGGGCTTGTCGATCGCGGCCAACTGCCGCATGTGCCTGGTCGAGATCAAAGCTGAGCGTCCCGTGCTCATGCCCACGCTCAAGTGGGACAAAGAGAAGAGTGCGTTCGTGCCTTCGGACAAGCCGAAGCTGACGCCGTCGTGTCAGGCGCTGGCGGTCGAGGGCCAAGAGGTGTTCTCGAAGAGCGAGGAAGCCAGCAACGCGCAGAAGCACGTGCAGGAGTTCCTGCTGCTCAACCACCCGGTGGACTGCCCGATCTGCGACCAGGCTGGTGAGTGCAAGCTGCAGGACTACTGGGAGACCAACCAGCACGCCCTCAAGCGCAAGCACACCGAGCCGGTGCACAAGCCCAAGGCCGTGCGCTTCGGCCCGACCATCGTGTACGACGCCGAGCGCTGCATCATGTGCACGCGCTGCATTCGTGTCAGCGACGAGGTCGCGCACGACCACGTGCTCGACATGCGCGAGCGCGGCAACAAGAATGAGATCACCGTCAGCCCCGGTCGCGAGCTCGACCACAACTACACGCTGATGACCGAGCACGTCTGTCCGGTCGGCGCGCTGACCAGCCGCGACTTCCGCTTCAAGGCGCGCGTGTGGTTTCTGCGCGCGGCCAAGAGCGTGTGCACCGGCTGCGCCACGGGCTGCAACGACTTCATGGACTACGACCCGCGCAAGAACGAGGTTGCTCGTATCCGTCCGCGCGACAACGAAGCCGTGAACAAGTTCTGGATGTGCGACGACGGCATGATGACGTACCGCCGCGTGAACGAAGGTCGCATTACGAGCGGCGTCGTGCGCAGCGGCGAAGCGAAATTGGTGAAGCCTGCGGACGCGCTGGCGGTTGCGGTGGCCGCGCTCGGTCGCGCGACCGGCAGCAAGGTCGGCATCGTGCTCAGCGCACAGCACAGCTGCGAAGACAACTTCGCGCTGGCGAGCCTCGGTCGCGAAGCGATCGGCACCGACAAGTTCTATCTCGCGGCGCTCGGTGGCTGGGAGGGCGACGACATCCTTCGCCACACCGATAACAACCCGAACCGCGCGGGCGCGCTTGCAGCGCTCAGCCTGGAGACAGGTGAAGCGGGCAAAGCAGGCACTGTTGCCGACCTGCTCAAAGACGTCGCGAGCGGCGCCGTGGAAGCCGTGATCGCGCTCGGTTGGGCCAGCGCGGAAGACGCGTCGGCACTTGCGCCGCTGCGCTCGCTGAAGGCGATGATCTCACTGTCGAGCAACGTGGGCGCGTTGACCGAGGTTGCGACCGTGGTCATCCCGGTCGCTTCGTTCGCAGAGAAAGAAGGCACCTTCGTGAACGCGAAGGGTATCGTCCAGCACTTCGACCGCGCGGTTCGCCCGCCGGACGGCGTGAAGCCTGCCTGGCAGACGCTGGTCGAGATCGCGAACGCGCTAGGTAAGCCTTTGGCGTTCACGCAGCTCGCGGAAGTGCGTCACGCCGTGCTGCAACGCACGGTTGGTAACACACCCGCGGAGCAGCCTTCGACTCTCGGAAAGACGGAGGCTCGATCCTGATGGACACCGTGTTGCTCCTCGCCGCCGTTGCGAAGATCCTGTTCGCGCTGGTCCTCGTGCTCACGTTCTCGCCGGTGCTAGTTTGGGCCGATCGACGCCAGAGCGCGATGATCCAGGACCGCGTCGGCCCGAACCGCGCCGGCATTCCGATCGGCGACAAGAACTTCGCGCTCGCTGGCTTGCTTCACCCGCTCGCCGACGCGCTCAAGTTCATGTGGAAGGAGGACTTCATTCCTCCGAAGGCCGACAAGCTGCTGCACGCACTTGCGCCGATCATCTCGGTGATCCCCACGATCGCGGCGTTCGCCGTGATTCCCTGGGGTGACACGATCTGGCTCGATCACTTGAACGAAGTCCTGCCGGCCGAGCCCACCGGGCGCCAGATTGCCTTCCAGGTCGCCTCGCTCAACGTGGGCATCCTCTACATCTTCGCCGTCGGCGGCACGGGCGTGATTGGCGCCGCCATCGCCGGTTACTGCAGCGACAACAAGTACGCGCTGCTCGGCGGCATCCGCGCCGCCGGCCAGATGGTCAGCTACGAGGTGACCCTCGGCCTGTCGCTGGTCAGCTGCTTCATGCTCTACAATACGCTGCTGCTCGAGAACATGGTCGAGTGGCAAGTGCTGCATCACTGGGGCATCTGGTACCAGTGGCCCGCGTTCATCCTGTTCTACGCCGGCTCGATCGCGGAGACCAAGCGTATCCCGTTCGACATCCCGGAAGGCGAGAGCGAGCTCGCAGCTGGCTACTTCACCGAATACTCGGGCATGAAGTTCGGCATGTTCATGATGGGCGAGTACATTGCCATGGTCGTGAGCTGCGCGATCATGACGGCCGTGTTCTTCGGTGGCTACGATGTGTCGATCCAGCTGCCCTGGGATCAGACCGACATCTTCCGGATCGGCCGCGATGGCATTCACGGCTTGCCGATCGCGTCTATCCCGTACCTGCCCGATCTTCTGGCCAGGTATCTGCCGGACTGGGTCCTGTTGGGCTATCTGCCGCTCAAGCACTGGATCGTCTCGGTGCTGTACGCGCTGTCGTTCATCGTGAAGACCACGATCCTGCTCTGGCTCACGCTCATGATCCGGTGGTCGCTCCCGCGCTTCCGCTACGACCAAGTCATGAAGATGTGCTGGCGCTACATGCTGCCCGCCTCGCTCGGCTGGATCTTCATCACCGGCATGTTCATCTTGCTTTAGTTACATACCCGCCGAGCAGCCTTCGGCTCTCGGCGTAGTCACTCCTGAAGGACCGTCCATGGCCAAGCTGATTCCCAAGCCGAAGATGACCGCCGCGGAGGCGATCTACGTCCCCGAGATAGCCAAAGGCCTCGGCGTCACGATTGGTCGCTTCTTCACGAACACGTTCAGCTCGCGCGGCAGCGAGAACAACCAGATCGACACCGTCGATTACCCGGAAGAGAAGCGCACGTACCCCGAGCGCTTCCGCGGCATCCATCGCCTCACGCATCGTGCCGACGGCTCGCCGCGCTGCGTCGCATGCCTGTGCTGCAGCACGGCGTGCCCGGCGCAGTGCATTCACATCGAAGCGGCCGAGTACCCCGCCGGCGATCCGCGCGCTGGCTACGAGCGCTATCCCCGCGTGTTCGTGATCGACGAGCTGCGCTGCATCTTCTGCGGTTTCTGCGTCGAGGCCTGTCCGTGCGACGCGATCCGTATGGACTCGGGTATGCACATGCCGCCGTCCACGCAGCGCGAGCACTTCATCTTCGACAAAGCCATGCTCATGGCCATCCCCGCCGCAGACGGAAGCTTCGAGACCGCGAACCCGCGCCACGAGCCCGGCGAGTCCTCTCACCCCGGCATCGACCGCAAGCGCGGGCACTGATTTACATACCCGCCGAGCAGCTGATGACAGATGCCGAACCGCCTTCGGCTCTCGGCACCGGCTCTCGGCACCGGCTCTCGGCGTAGAGCTGCACAAACGGGTGTTTGCCGCCTGCGGCGTTCCTGCTAGCTTTGCGCGCTATGTCTGAGTCGCCTAACGAGCGTCGATCGCTCACGCCTGCCGTTCACAGCGGAGAGCCTGCGCGCTTCGCGCATGATTCGCTGACGTTGCCGATCATTCAGACGGCGACGTACACGTTCGCGAACACAGCCGAGCTGGTCGCGTACATGCAAGGCCAGCGCGAGCGCGAGGAGTACGGTCGCTACGGCAATCCGACCGTGCGTGTGCTCGAAGAGCGCATCGCGGCGCTCGAGCTGGCCGAGGACGCCGTGGTGTTTTCGAGCGGCATGGCGGCCATCACCAGTGCGATCTTGGCGCTGGTCGGGCAGGGCGCGCACGTCGTGCTGTTCAACGACTGCTACCGTCGTACTCGCCAGTTCGTGACGTCGTTCCTCGCCCGCTATGGCGTGCGCCACACGCTCGTGCCGTCGGCTGATCTGACCGCGCTCGAAGCTGCGATCGAGCCCGACACCAAGCTCGTGATCAGCGAAGCGCCGACCAACCCGTACCTGGCGGTGGTCGACTTGCCGCGCCTCGCCGAGATCTGCAAGGAGCGGCGCGTGAAGTCGTTGATAGACTCCACGTTTGCCACGCCGGTGAACCTCACGCCGGTCGAGCTCGGCATCGATCTGGTCGTGCACAGCGCGACCAAGTACCTGAGTGGTCACAACGACGTGCTTGCCGGCGCGGTGGCGGGCAAAGCGGGCTTGGTCTCGCTCGTGCGCGACGTGCGCCACATGATGGGTGCGGTCTGCGATCCGCACGCTGCGTATCTCGTGCATCGCGGCATCAAGACACTCGCGCTGCGCGTTGCGCATCAGAACGCGTCTACGCAAGCCATCGCCGAAGTGCTCGAGAAACACCCGAAGGTGGCCCGCGTTTGGTACCCGGGCCTGGCCTCGCACCCCAGCCACGAGACCGCGCGCTCGATCATGCGTGGCTTCGGCGGTGTGGTCACGTTCGAGGTCAAAGGTGATCTCGCGTCGACCGGTCGCTTCATCGACGCGCTCAAGATTCCGCGCATCGCACCGAGCCTTGGTGGCGTAGAGAGCCTGGTCGAGCAGCCCGCGCTCATGAGCTACTTCGAGCTGTCGACGGAAGCGCGCGAGAAAATCGGCATTCGCGACACGCTCGTGCGCTACGCGGTCGGCATCGAAGATCCGCGCGACTTGATCGACGACCTGCTGCGCGGGCTCACGCTCGCCGGCATCCCGGACTGAGTCGTTGCCGCCTCCACACGATTAGCACGGGGAGTGGCCGGGTTGTCACAGCCAAAGCAGACGCCCGTCGCGGTTCCGTTCGTCGTCGCGCGCGCGATCGCCGCCGTCATCAGCGCGATCATTTTCGGCGTGGTGCTCTGCGTGATCGGCTTTCTGCTGTGTCGTGGGCTGATCGACACGACCCTCGGCGTGATTCCTTCGTACAGCGTGGGCTTCGCGTTCGCCGTGCTGCTCTCGTTCGTCCCGCTGTTCGCAGGGCAGGGCGCGCGGGTCGGGCTCCTCGATGGCTACACGCAGCAGCGGTTCTACCTGCCCGAGCGGCGTTTCTTCGGCGATCCGCCCGACCCCGCCGCCGCCGTCAGCAGCAACAACCGGCCGAGCAACCCATGGCGTGTCGGCGCCGTCGCGAGTGTCTTGCTGGGTGTGCCGGCGGCAGCGCTGGCGTTCACGCTCGCGCCCCGGCTCTGGCCCGACGGCTTGAGCCTCGGCTCTTTCGTTCCGAGGCTCGCGGCCCTCGGCGCCGTGCTCGCAGGCACCACGTCGTTACTCTGCACCGGTGCCCTGTTCCGCGATGAAGCGCGTCTCTCCGCGTCGCAGCGACGGTTCGAGGGCACGGTCGGCGCGTATCGCGTGCTGCATCACGTGCTGCCGCAGGGCCTGTCCAACCTCGTGATCAACGCGTGGGTAGCGGTCCCGCTGTTCCCGCACCCTGTGTCGACTCCCGGCGCGACCGTGCCGATCGCGCTCGTCATCGGCGACGCTTTCGTGAGCGCAGTCGTCATCTCGATCGCGGTTTGGGTCGGCGTCTTGCCGCACGTCGATCTCGATAAGCGTTCGGGCGTGATCGCAGCGCAGCCGACAGCTGCACCAAGCCGGGGCCGACAGCTCGGCCTGCTCTTCGCCGTGTCGGTGGCCTTGGCCGTCTGCGTCTACGGAGTGTCCGCGCTCACAGGCATCCAAGGGCTATCGTTCTGGCCGTTCCTGCTGTGGCGCGCATTCGCCTTTGGTGGATACGCGGCGTGGGTCGCGCAGCGCAGCGCCACCTGGGCCCTTGCTGCGCGTCCCTAGCCGCGTCTGCAGCAACCAACGCTCAGAGCGTGCCGCTCTTCGGGCGATCCATGTTCAAGAGCGCTTCGCGCGCCTCTTTGATGTTCGCGTCGCGTGCCGCGAGCAGGAGGCCACGCAGGTTCATGCCGACCAACATCGCCGCGCTCAGCCGCCGCAGCTCCGGATTGGTGCCCGTCAGTGTCTTGTACAGCTGCGCGCGCACGAACCTTGGAGACACGCCGGCAGGGCCGTCCCAGCCGGCTGCCAGCCGCGTCGCCAGATGCGTCCAGACGTAGCTGTACGAAGCGTTCGCGGTCTCGTCGCCAATCTTGAGCAGCTCAGCCACGCGCATGCGGCGGTAGATCTGGCCCGAGTTGAACATCGGCTCCAGCAGCAGGTTGAAGTCGTCATTCTCCGTGCTGTTGATGGCGGCGCGCAGAATCTCTTCCGCATCGCGATCGCTCGGCAGCACGGCGATCAGCTTCTTGGCCGAAGCCTCGCTGCCGCCCAAAGCCACTGCCATTGCCGCGTAACGCCGCGCGGCCGGATCGTCGAGCAGCTTGATCAGGGCTCCGTCGTTGGCCGGGTTGGCGGCGTAGCCGATGGCGAGCGCTGCCGAGACCTTGATCGTACCGGACGTGTTGCCACTCAGCAGCGGCAAAAGCTTCGTCGATAGCTCCGCGCTCGGCTTGCGCCACAGGCCGCTCACGTAGGCCAAGCGAATGCGCTCGTCCACCTTCGGATCGGT
>JADGRF010000060.1 GCA_017881055.1 Sandaracinaceae bacterium | reverse complement strand
GTCAGCGGTATTGCGCATTACGGCAATTGCTTCGGCGTCCCCACAGTGGGCGGCGAGTGTGCTTTCGAGGACGGCTACAGCGGCAATCCGCTGGTGAACGTTTTCGCGCTGGGCGTGTTCCGCACGGACGAGATCTTCTATGCGCGCGCCCGCGGCCTGGGCAACCCGGTCATCTACGTTGGCGCCAAGACCGGCCGCGACGGCATCCACGGCGCGTCGATGGCGTCCGCCGAGTTTAGCGAAGACTCCATGCAGAAGCGGCCCAACGTGCAGGTCGGCGATCCGTTCATGGAGAAGCTGCTGCTCGAGGCCTGCCTCGAGATCTTCGCATCCGGCGCGCTTGCGGGCGTGCAGGACATGGGCGCAGCGGGCCTCACGTCGTCGTCGGTCGAGATGGCGAGTCGCGCGGGCAACGGCATCGAGCTCGACCTCGATCAGATTCCGCGGCGCACGACCAAGCTCACGCCGTACGAGATGCTGCTCTCCGAGTCGCAGGAGCGCATGTTGATGGTCGCGAAGCCTGGCCGCGAGCAGGAGGTGTTCGACCTCTGCAAGAAGTGGGACCTCGATGTCGCAATCATCGGCCGCGTCACGGACACCGGTCGCTTCGTGTGCAAAGCCACGCCCGGCTACGATCCGCTCGCTCCAGAAGTGATCCCCCGCGACGCACGCGTGGCCGTCGACATCCCGATCCCGATGCTGGTCGAAGATGCCCCCAAGTACGATCGCCCGCAGCGTGCAGTGAAGCCCGATGCGATCGCGAACGCCGTGATCGGTCCGACCGTGACCGACGCGAACGCTGAGCTACTCGCGCTGGTCGGCTCGCCGAATCTCGGCTCGCGTCAGTGGATCTGGCGCCAATACGATCACGTGGTGCGCGACGGAACCGTGTACCGCCCAGGCGCGGCAGATGCCGCTGTAATTCGCGTGTTTTGCGAAGATGGAGCAACTACCTACGAGAAGTACCTGGCGCTGAGCGTCGACTGCAACGGCCGCCACGTGCAGCTCGATCCGCATATGGGCGCCGCGATGGCGGTCGCCGAATGCTCGCGCAACCTCGCCTGCGTGGGTGCGGAGTCGCTCGGCCTGACCGACTGCTTGAACTTCGGCAGCCCGGAGAAGCCCGAGACGATGTGGCGCTTCAGCCAGAGCGTCGATGGCATTCGCGACGCGTGCAACGCGCTCGGCATTCCGGTCGTGTCCGGCAACGTCAGTCTCTACAACGAGACCGACGGCCAGTCCATCTTGCCCACGCCCACGGTCGCGATCGTCGGTCAGCTGCAAGCCCTGGAAGACCGCGTCTCGCTCGCGTTCGCGGCCGACAAAGAGCTTGCCCTGCTGGGCGTGCCGGCGCGCGGGGCGCTCGGAGCGTCCGAGTGGCTCACGAGCAAAGTCGATGAAGTGACCGGTGAGCCGGTCGGCATCGATCTCGTCGCAGAAGCCAAGCTGCAGAAGGCGCTGATCGAGCTGGCGCGCGCGCGTGTTCTCTCGAGCGCGCACGACGTGAGCGACGGTGGCATCGCCGTCTGTCTCGCGGAGAGCGCGCTCGCCAGCGGCGTCGGCTGTCACGTCACGCTCGGCGTGTCCGGCGGGCGCGACCTCGCCAAGCTGTGGAGCGAAGAGCCTTCACGCGCGGTCGTGAGCTATGCGAAGGAGCAGGCCGCCGCAGTGCGCGCCATCTGTGAGCGCCACGGCGTGCCGCTGCGGGCGATCGGCACGACCGGTGGCGAATGGGTTCGCATCGATTCGGTGGTCGACCTGCCGGTCTTCGAGCTCGCCAATGCTCACATGCGAGCCCTGGAGTCGATCGTCGGCGCGGGCTGAAGCGCTCGTAATCATTAATGAAATCCGGCCAACTTGACGGGCCAGCGGGACCAGATTGGAACTCATTCCAACTGAGAATGTTTCTAATCTTCGCCACCGATCAGGAAAGCCGCCACGGCCCTGCGTGAAGCGGGGCTCAAAGCGACCCCCAGCACCTCGCGATCCTGCGCTCGCTGTCCGGCGACAAGACGCATCCCACCGCGCAAGAGCTATACGAACGGCTGCGCGTCGACTTCCCAGGACTGTCAGTTGCAACGGCCTACAACACGCTGGCCGCGCGGACGCGTGTCGAACACTGCCGTCCGCTCGAGCTGGGCGGGCCGGTGCGCTTCGATCCGAACGTGAGCGCGCACGATCACGCGGTGTGCGAGCAGTGCGGCGCGATCCGCGACGTCGAGCTTCACGAGCCCCAGCATTCGGGGCACCCAGCCAGCACGGAGCCGGGCTTCCGTGCGCAGCGCGCGGCGTGCCGCAGTGGAAGTGACGCACCCCGAGTATCGAGTGCGCGTCGAGCTCACATCCGTGACGCGCGCGGAGCTAGCGGAAGACTTGGCGAGCGCGTAGCGCGCTGTGCGCCAACCAAGTTGACGCGGCGCGCACGAGCAGTTGCTCGTCAACCTGCAGAAGCACGGCAAACCCGCGCACCTCGCGAATAAGCGGCGCACGGCGCGTGTATTGCAAACAGCAGAGGCAAGACGCGCTCGAATCGCCAGCGCACGACGCGCGGCTGCGCGTGGAGGTTGCCATGTTGTTGTCGAAGGCTACGACGTCGAGCGCTCGACTGAGCGCGTTGGTTGCTACCGCATTGCTGACTGGCTGCTTGGAACGCGAGCTCGCGCCGCTCAATCCATGCCTCGTCTCCGGCGTCACGGTGCAGGTCGTCGCGAACAACATCGATAAAGTCGACCTGTTGTTCATGGTGGATAACTCCTCGTCCATGGAAGACAAGCAGAAGAACCTGCGTTTGCACGTGCCGCAGCTCGTGCAAACGTTGGTCACCGGCATGCGTAGTCCAAACGACCCGCACCCCTTTCCGCCCGTCAAGGATCTGCACATCAGCGTGGTCGACAGCGACATGGGCCTGGTCGGTGTCACGGGCATCATCGGCGGCTGCAGCGGCACCGTCGGCACCGCAGGCAGCATCGGCTTTGGCGACGATGGGTTGTTCCAACATACGCCTCACCCGTCACCCGAAAGCCCCACCTGCGACGCCACGTATCCCACGTTCCTGAGCTATGTGGCCAACTCTGCCGCGGGGCCCTCGGCCGCGAAGCTGGAGCAAGACTTCGGCTGCGTCGCCAACGTCGGGGCGACGGGCTGCGGCTTCGAGCAGCAGCTGGAAGCCACGCTCAAGTCGCTATGGCCAGCGCAGTACGCAGATCCCAAGACGGGCAAGCCCGCCAGCAATCCGTACACGTTCCTGACGGATGCCGCACATCCCCAAGAGGCCCTCGGCCACGGCGACGGCGCGAACGCCGGCTTTCAGCGCAACGATCCCACGACCGGCACATCTCTGCTCGCGATCATCGTGCTGAGCGATGAAGACGACGGTTCCACGGGCGACATGGGCCTGTACGCACCTTCCGCGTCGGCACCGTCGTGGATCGAGCCGATCACCAAGGACAACCTCAACCTGCGGCCGTTGATTGGGAGTAACCGCAACCACCTGTACCCGATCTCGCGCTACGTGGACGCGTTCAAGGCACTTCGTCCGAAGAACCCGCTGCTCGTGGTTTACGCGGCGATCACCGGCGTTCCGCTCGATCTCGTCGACGACAACGCCACGGCGAACGTCAACTTCAGCAAGCAAGCGGAGCGCGACGCGTACTACGACAACATCCTGAACGATCCACGCATGCAGAACACGGTCGACAACTCGGGCAAGGCCGGCGAACTCAAGGTCAAGTACGCGTGTGACACGACCTTCGGCCACGCCAACCCTGGCCGCCGCTACGTCGAGCTCGCCAAAGGCATGGGCGAGAGCGCTACCATCTACTCGATCTGCCAAGATGACTACACGCCTGCCATGAACCGCATCATCGACATCATCGCGAAGCAACTGAGCAACGTGTGCCTGCCGAGACCGCTCGTGCGCAACTCGCTCGGCAAAGTGGACTGCAACGTGGTGTGGGAGCTCCCGGCGCCAGGCGCCGCGCATTCCATCGAGACACCGACCAGCTGCAGCGATCGACCGTACTTGGCGCCCGCGGACCCAGGTCGCGTGACCCTAGGCGACAACCACGGCATCTTGTGCAGGGTGAATCAGCTCGCCGTGAGCAAGGCCGAACAAGTAGCTCCCGGCGATGGCTGGTTCTACGACAACTCCGACGAGGCGAAGCGCAGCTGCAACGTCGCGACGCCGCAACGCGTGACATTCACCGCGTCAGCGAAGCCGCCCACCGGCGTCACCGTGAAGCTAGAATGTCTGAACGAAACGCAGCACGTCGTGAGCACGCGCAACGACGTGGCGCCCGGTGTCGTCCCGTCCACGATCGGTACGCCGTGCGAGGTCGCGAGCACCACCGGCACGACCAGCTCGCAGAACCCCGACAACCTGTGCGCCGTGCAGCTCGCGAGCGGTCAGGTCGACCGCAGCATGTTCTGCCATCCCAAGACCAACACCTGTGTGCTCGCCTGCGCGTCGCCGAACGAGTGTCCAGCGGCTTGGGTCTGTGACACGCGACCCGCCACGCTCGCCGATACCGCGAGCGCAACGCGCCCCATGGGCAGCGGCATCTGCGTCAATCCGACGTGCGGGACGAACTGACGGCCCGACCCGCGCCCCCTCAGGCCACGGCCGCTTCGGCGTGCGGCTCTTCGTGCTGGCGCCCCGAACCGTGCTCGAAGCCCTGCTCATGCGTGGGCGCGCGGCGGCTCTCGTTACGGTCGCGCAGCTCGACGCTGACGATCTTCGAGACGCCTGGGGTTTCCATCGTGACGCCGTAGAGCACGTCCGCGGACTCCATCGTGGTCTTGCTGTGCGAGATCAGGATGAACTGGGAGCGACCGGTCATGGCGCGGATCATCTCGCAGTAGCGACCGATGTTCGCTTCGTCGAGGGGCGCGTCGACCTCGTCCAGGAGACAGAACGGACTGGGCTTGTACTGGAAGATGGCGAAGATCAGCGAGACCGCCGTGAGCGCCTTTTCACCACCGCTCATCAGCTCGATCGAGGTGAGTTTCTTGCCGGGCGGCATCGCGATGATGTCGATGCCGGTCTCGAGCATGTTGTCCGGGTCGGTCAGGCGAAGCTCGGCTCGGCCACCACCGAACATGCGCGGGAACATGGCCTGGAAGCGCGTGTTCACTTCGTCGAACGTCTCGCGGAACATCTTACGGCTCTGACGATTCATCTGGCGAATCGCCTGGTCCAGCTGACCGAGCGCCTTGTCGAGGTCGTCTTTCTGCGCAACCAGGTACTCGTAGCGCTTGTTGCGCTCCTCGAACTCGTCGATGGCCGTGAGGTTGATCTCGCCCATGCGCTCGACGACGCTGATCAGCTCTTCGATGCGGTTCTTGAGCGCCTCGTCCGGCATCGCGCGGTCATGGTAGTCGCCGAGCTCGCGGCGGATGTTCACGCGGTGCTTCTCGTACAACCCCTCGAGCAAGTGCGACAGCGCCATGCCCACTTCGCGCTCGCGTACGGTGAGCGAGTTGGCGGTCTGCGTCTCCGTCTCGATCGCCATGCGCACCTGGCGCAGGTTCTGATCTTGCTCAGCCAAGTTGGCGCGCGCGCTCTCGTAGTCGCCACGCATGTTCGACAGATCGGCCTGCGCCAGCATCGCTTCTTCGGCGACCACGGTCAGGTCTTCGCGATCCTTCTCGCTCCTGACCGCCAGCTCTTCCTGCTGGCGCGCGAGCTGCGACAGCTCGTCTTTCAGGCGCTCGCCACGCAGCGAGAGCTCTTCCATCGAGCGGCCCAGGCGCTCCACCACGGCGCGGTCGCTCTCCAAGCGCTGCTTGGCCTGCGCCGCGCGCACGCGCACCTCGGTCACGATCGCGTTCTGCTCTTCGACGCCGGCGCGACGCGCGAGATAGACCTCGTCGGCTGCAGCCAGCTCGGCCTCGGCGTTGGTCTTGTCGTTCTGCGCGAGCTCGCGATCGGCGCGGCCCTGCGTCTCTTCGGGGCTCTCGCCACCAAGCACGCTCGACAGTTCTTCCGCCTCGCCGATCAGCTGCTCGGTGCGCGCCTCGGCGCTCGTCGCGGCTTCTTCGGCACGCCGCAGGTCCTTGTCGGATGTGACCAATGCGATCTCTTTGTCGTGCGCATCGGTGCGTGTGGCTTCGAGCGCGGCCTGGCGCTGCGCGATCGCGTTACGCAGCGAGCCGTGGCGCGCAGTGGCAGCTGACATCTCGACGTCGAGCCGCGAGACCTCGTCGCTCAGCTCGCGGATCTCGCGCTTGACCTCGATCAGGTGTGCGCCAGCGTCTTCGCCATCGCCACCGGACAAGCGACCATCGGCGAACAAGACTTGGCCATCGAGCGTGACGAGCATGCCGAAGGCACGGCCAGTCTCCAGGTTCGTCTGGTGAATCTCGCGCGCGACTTCGAGGTTCTCGACCACGAGCACGTCGCCGAGCATGTGCTCCGCAAGCAGCTGGTCGGACTCGCCTGCCTTGATCAGCGAGAGCAGCTTGCCGACGACACCCGGACGATCCGGTACATCCGAAGGGGCAAACGGCCCCTCGCCGCCGTCACGACGACGGCGCTCATCAGCGCGCGGCACGTTCGGAATCAACGTGGCGCGACCGCGCTTGCCCTCGGTCAGATAGCGCACGGCATCCACGCCGGTGGTCAGGTCGTCGACGACGACGTATTGCAGCTTCTCGCCGAGCGCCGCGGCCAGCGCCTTGGTGAGGTCCGGCGGACACTCGAAGCGATCCGCGAGCAGGCCTTGGACCTTGCTCTGATTGCCATCGTGGCCGCGCTGGCCGTAGTGCGTCATGAGCGCGCGAACGCCCTTGCCCACGCCTTCGAAGCGCTGCTGGATCTCTTCCAGTGAATGCAGGCGCGAGCGCTTCTGCGCCAGCTGTCCGCGCAGGCGCTCGACGGTCTCGTCGCTGCGCACGATGTCTTGGCGCAAGCTCGCAAGCTCGGCTTCCAGCTCGCCGCGGGCCACACCCAGCTCGCTGTGACCACTGCGCAAACCGTCGAGGCGCGCACGCAGCGCGTCGGCTTCCTGACGCAGCTCGGTGATCTTGAGCGTGAGCGTCTCGCGCTCGGCTTCGATGCGCGACAGACGTGCGCGCGTGTCTTCGCGACGCTTGTCGTAGCCCGCGAGCATCGCATCGGCGCGTGCGATGCGCAGATCGGCATCGGACACCTTGGAGCGCGCGCCGCGCAGTGCCAGCTCGGCTTCGTCGGTGGCGGCGCGACGCTTGTCGAGCTCTGCGCTCTCGCGTGCCAGCCCCTCGGCCTCGATCGCTTCCGAGTCGGCATGCGACGCGAGGCGATCGCGCAGCCCCTGCGACTCCATGTCGAGCTCTTCGCGCTGCACGGCCAAGCGCTCGATCTCGCGCTGCGCCGAGGCTTCACGCTCGCGCATCTGCGCCAGCTGCTCGGTGCAGTGCTGAATCTGCGTCTCGAGCAGGCGCACGGAGTTGTCCGCGCCGTAGGCACGCGTCTGGGCTTTTTCCACCACGCTCTCGAGCACGCTGAGCGAGACACGCTCGGCTTCGAGCTCGGCTTCGCGCATGCGCAGCGCCAGGCGCGCGCCTTCGGCCGTGGCCACGGCGCGATCCATCTGCGAGCGCAGCACGCCGTGCGTGACGTGCAGCTCCATGTAGCGATGCGCACCGACCCACAGCTCGAGATCGCGGATCTCGGTGCGGTACTTCTTGTAGCGCTCGGCCTTCTGCGCTTGACGCTTGAGCGAGGCCAGGGTCTTTTGAATCTCTTGGATGATGTCGGTGACGCGCAGCAGGTTCTGCTGCGTCTGTTCCATCCGTCGCTCGGCCGCTTGCTTCTTGGCCTTGAACTTGGTGATGCCGGCCGCTTCTTCGATCAGCATGCGGCGATCGGCGGGCTTGGCTGTGACGATCAAGCCGATGCGACCCTGCTCGATGATCGAGTAGGCGCGGCGACCGACGCCGGTGCCGAGGAACAGGTTCGTGACGTCGAGTAGACGCACCTGGGTCTTGTTGATCAGGTACTCGCTGTTGCCCTGACGATCGAGCTTACGGGTGACCGCAATCTCGGGAACGTTGTACTCGGGCGGCGCCAGCTGATCGGAGTTGTCGAACGTGATCGTGACCTCGGCGTAGCCGTGAGGTCCGCGGGACTCGGTGCCGCCAAAGATGACGTCGTCCATGTTGCGGCCGCGCAGGTTCTTGGCGGACTGCTCGCCCATGACCCAGCGGATGGCGTCGACCACGTTCGACTTGCCGCAACCGTTCGGGCCCACGATGCAGGTCACGTCGTGGTCGAAGTGCAGCGTCATCGGGTCGACGAACGACTTGAACCCGCATACCTCGAGCTTCTTGATCTTCATGAACCGAGCCTCTCCTGGGCTGGCGTAACACCCCGAAAGAAACGATCGCAACGACGGCGACCAAATCTAGTATGAGGCGGGGACGGACACCACAACCCCTCGTGGCGATCCCAGTCCAAATCGGAAGTCGCAGGGGGCGAGATCCAGATCTGCATGGTCCCTGCGAGGGCTCTCCAGGCGCTGCAACGCGATGGCAAAGAAGCCCTGGTCGGTCAGCACGAACGTACCCTCCACCCAGGCGGCGACTCGGCCACCCCCGGCCTCGGCCCCGACCACCAGCATCCGATCGAACGTGAAACCGGGCGCACGCAGGCCGAAGCCGGCCCCCGGCGGCATCACCCGGGCGTGTTGGATGCAGACCCCAGCGTAGTGAGCAGCCGCGAGCGTGCTCTGCGCATCGGGATCAATCCGCATTGCCAGCTCGCTGTTGGCGCGAACCAGGGCCGCGCTGCTGGCGGCCTCGGGCAAGAGCAGCGCGCGCAGGCCATCGTCGTCGAGCAAGAGCGCAGCAGGCCGGCCTTCAGAGAGCACCGTGAACGCGCGCCGCGCGACATCCTCGAACGCGCTCTCTTGCTCCGCTGAGGCCGACGGCAAGAGCAAGGTGCGAGCCGGCCCCGGCCGTGCGCCGCCGCACGCCGCGCACCCGAGCACGCACCAGAACAGAACGAACGAAGTCCGCCGTGAGCCGTTCATTGAATCGCGAACGGAAACTGTACCCGAAACGACGGCTGCTTGAAGTGCGGAAAACGCGCCCGGCGCATGACGCCTTCCATGCAGCGCCCACTCGCCGAACCCTCGAACGGTGCGCCCGTCACGCTCACGCTGGCCACGCGCCCGTCGTTCTGCACGACGATACCCGCGGTCGCGAGACCGGCCTGCCCCATCGCGCAGCCGCGGATCGCGGGCAAGAGCACCGACATCGCGCTGCTCACCTCGTCGCGCGAGGGAGTCAGCGGCAGCTCGCCCGGCGGCGCGCTCGGGGCGGCCGAACGCGTCGGATGGGAGAGCGCATCGTCGAGCATGGAATCGACGCTGTGGGCGGGCGCCTCGGCACTGGCACGCTCGACTATTGCAGCTGACGATGCCGGGGGCGCCGCGGGCGGGATGGCTTCGTGGGCGGGCTCGACGCGCTGCATGGCGGCGACCGGCGGCACCTCACGCGCGTGGGCCTCGGCTGCCGGCGCATAGACGAGCGAGACGTTCGGTGTCGCTGCAGCTGACGGCGACGGGCTGCGCGTGCCCGGCGCGGGATGCGCGACCGACGCGAGCGCCTTGGTGGCGCCGACTGGTACGACACTGGGCGCAGGAGCGGGTGCGGCAGGCGCAGGCGCAGCAACGCGCGCAGGCGCAGCTGGCTCGGCAACGACGCTCGGGGCGGCCGGCGTGTCTTGCGCCGTGGGCGGCGGCCGCTCCGGAGCGTGGCTCGGCGCAGCGGCAACCGCGTTCACCGGCGGCGGGCTTGCGCGTTCATGGTTGCCGAAGATCCACGCGCCGAACGGGATCCCCAACAGAAACCCGAGCGCCAAGGCCAAACCAAACGCCCGCAGCGGCGAGCGCGGGACCACGGGCGGAGCAGGCTCACGATCGACTTCGTGATCAGAATCAA
The DNA here is from genome assembly GCA_017881055.1 of Sandaracinaceae bacterium. Classification (GTDB taxonomy): domain Bacteria; phylum Myxococcota_A; class Polyangia; order Polyangiales; family JAFGIB01; genus JADGRF01. The sequence goes on along the minus strand of JADGRF010000060.1, from coordinate 41,681 downwards.
ACGCGTGAGCGCGTGCGCGCTCGAGACGGTCGTCGAACGCGTCCGCACGCGCCGCCTGCGGCGCAGGAGGAGGGAGGCGAATGCGCTCCCCGTCGTCGCGAGCGCGCGGCGGTGGCGGTGGCGGGGCCGCGCCCGGACGCAACGTCGGCACGTGGAGCGCGCGAGGCGCTACCGACGACAGCTGGACGAGCGCCTCCAGGTCGATCTTGTCGTCATCATCGGAGGCCGCAGACTGCGGCTCGGGCACGAGGGAGCCGAGCGAGCCAAGCTCGTCGGGTTCCCCTGCACCAGAAGCGTCGTCTTCCGTCGAGCCGGCCAAGTCAGCCTCCGTGGAGATCCATACGTAGCAGCCTGAGCTGAAGAGATCCAACGAGCACGGCTCTGCACACAGGCTCGCCCATCACGACGCGCGACGCGGCAGCGCCAAGTGCATCACGATGGCGTCTTCACCATTGTCTGAATAGTAGCGCGGCCGCACGCCTTGGTCGCTGAAACCCAGGCTGCGATAGAGCGCACGCGCGGGCTCGTTGCCCCTTCGCACTTCCAGCGTGATCAACGCGAACTTGCGCTCGCGCGCATGCGCAATCATGTCCGCGACCAGCGCGCGGCCATGCCCGTGGCGGCGCACCTTTGGCAGCGTCGCGACATTCATGAGCTGCACTTCGTCCGCGACGCACCAGAAATTCGCGAAGGCACACACGGGCTCACCCAGCGAGGGTCGCAAGACACGCAGCACCGCGTAATCACGCTGCAGCTCCTTCCGAAATTCGTCGCGCGTCCACGCCACCGGGAAGCACTCGTCCGCGATGCGACACACCGTATCGAGGTCGGCCGCGAGCATCGGTAAGATGACGGCTCGCGTGCTCACGACGCCTTGAAGCTCGCAACGATGTGTACGGGCGTGCGTGCGCGCAGCACGCGCACCCAGCGCTCGATGTTGCGCGCGAGCGCCTCGCGCGCGAGTCGTGCGCGAATCAGCTCCCGCGCTTCGGTGGGGTCGTGACCCGCGAAGGTCGCGGCTTCGGCGCGATAGCGCTGCTCGATCTCGCCGTCGGTCACCACCATCGCGCCTTCCAGGTTGGCGCTCAGGAAGGCAGAAGCCACGGCGCGCCGGCGCGCAATCGCGTCGATCTCGCCTTCGCGCGCGCCGATGCCGTCGAGCAGCCGGCCGAGGCGATCACGTCCGCCGGTCATCAGCACGATGCGATCCTTCTCGCGCTGCACGTCAGCTGCGCTCGGCGAGCTGACCTGCACACGCTGTGCTTCGCGGGCGATCAGCGCCTCGCCCACCAGCTCCGCAAGCGTGGCATCGAGCAACGACGGCGCAAGCTCGTTGGCCGACGCGGCGCTTGCGCCCGCGCCGCGCGAAAACAGGGCGAGACGCGCGCGCAGTTCGACGTCCGAGCGCAGGATCACGTCGGCCTCTTCGCCAGGAGCGTACCCGCCGACGAGCGCCGCCAGGCCGTCCGCGCGCACGGCGGCCGGCACGGGGGCTTGTGCGCGCACGCGCGCGCTCAGCGCGAGCAGGAGCGCGAGCAAGAGTGAAGCCGAGCGCGCGTTGGCCGCGAGCCGCACTCACTCCTCCGGCCCATCGCTCGTGTCGTCATCGCCGACGGCTGCGGGCGTCTTGTCGACGGGCTTGGCCTTGGCGCGCGGCATCGGCCGTCGATCGCGCAGGAATTCCAGGAACTCGAGCGCCATGTCGAGCTCGCGCACCGGAAGTAGCTCGATCAGCTCGCGCAGCGTCTCGCGCGTGGCATCGGCCACTGCCGCACGACTCTTGCGCGCAGGGCGAGCACGCTCCTCGCGCAGCGCGGCGTCCTTCACTTGCTCGGCGCTCGGCACTTCCCACTGCTCGCGCGGGATGGCCTCGATGCTGTGTGCGTCGAGCCAGGTTTGCATGGCCGTGCGTAAGCGCTCCGAACGAAACGTGAACCAGCGTTCGCGATCGATCGGGTAGCTCATCAACACGTCTTTGAAGCGACGAAACGCGCCTTTGCCATCGATCGAGGCCACCAACTTCTGGTGCAGCTCGGGCTCCTCGACGGTCTCGATGTAACGTTCCATCCAGCGGTACTGCTCGCGCGACGAAACCGGATCGACCACGACGTAGCCCGGGTCGCTCGCGATGCGCGAGTGCATGCTGGGTTCCGCGACGCCGTCGACGATGCGAACTACGTCGCCCGTCTCGACGTTCAGGTAGCTGTGCACCTCGGGCGCGTTGTTCTCGAACGCATCCTCGAGCGCTTCCCATGCGACAGGCGCCTTGCGCAGCGCAACCGTCGATTCGCTGGCCTCTCCGTTCATGATACCACCTGTGCTGCGCGGGGAGTGCGCGCGCGCGCGACCGCGTCTTTCCAGCGCGCCAGATGGGCCTCGCGCTCAGTGACCGCCATGCGCGGCTCGAAGCTGCACTCGATCTTGTGCACACGCGCAATCGCCTGCAGGTCGGGAAACACGCCGGTCGCCAGGCCCGCCAGGTACGCGGCGCCAAGCGCGGTGGTTTCCACGCACGCAGGTCGGTCGATTGCGACGTTCAAGAGGCCGGCTTCCAGCTCCATCAAGAGGGCATTCTGCGATGCGCCACCGTCCACACGCAAACGCGCGAGCGGAGCGCCGGCGTCGTCGGCCATGGCGCGCACCAGATCGGCAATCTGAAAGGCGATGCCCTCGAGCGTGGCCCGAGCGATGTGCGCGCGCGAGCTGCCGCGCGTCAGGCCGCAGATCAGGCCGCGTGCGTCGGGGTCCCAGTACGGCGCCCCCAGGCCCGTGAGCGCCGGCACGAACGCCACGCCGCCCGAGGTTTCCACCTGACGCGCCAGCTCTTCGATCTGGTCCGCGCGCTCGATGATGCCAAGCTGATCGCGGAGCCACTGCACCGCGCTACCGGCCACGAACGAGCTGCCCTCGAGCGCGTACACCGTCTCGCCGGTGCCGAGGCGCCAGGCGATCGTGGTCAGCAGGCCGTTCTTCGAGACCATCGCGCGCGCGCCAGTGTTCATCAGCAAGAACGCGCCAGTGCCGTAGGTGCACTTGGCCTCACCGACCGCGAAGCACGTCTGCCCGAACAGCGCCGCCTGCTGATCACCCGCGATGCCGGCGATCGGAATCCCATCCGGCAGACCGGGTACGCCGCGCGTCTTGCCGTAGACCTCGGACGAGGAACGCACCTCGGGCAGAACTTGCTTCGGCACACGCAAGCGGGCGAGCAGGTCGTCGTCCCACGCGCCACGATGAATGTCGAACAGCAGCGTGCGAGAAGCGTTACTCACGTCCGTCAGGTGCAACGCACCTGCGCTCAGCCGATGCACGAGGAAGCTGTCGATGGTCCCGAACGCGAGCTCACCGGCTTCGGCGCGAGCGCGCGCGCCTGGTACGTGGTCGAGCAGCCACTCGAGCTTGGTTCCGCTGAAGTACGGATCGAGCAAAAGGCCCGTACGGGCTCGGAACAGCGCCTCGGCTCCGGCTTCACGCAGCTCTGCGCAGCGCGCGCTGGTGCGGCGATCCTGCCAGACGATGGCGCGATGCAGCGCACGTCCGGTCTTGCGGTCCCAGAGCAACGTAGTCTCGCGTTGATTGGTGATGCCGATGCCGGCGCAGTCTTCGGCGCGCACGCCTGCGACCTTGATCGCTTCGCGCAGCGAGTCCGTCACGCTCGCCCAAATCTCGTCGGCGTCGTGCTCTACCAGGCCCGGCTCGGGGAAGTGCTGCGGAAACTCTCGGCCCGCGCGCCCAAGGACTGCCGCGTCTTCGGACACCACCACGACAGTCGATCCCGTCGTGCCTTGATCGATCGCAAGCAAGTGCCGTGGCATAGTCAAATCCCCAAGTTACTTACGCGATCGTGCCCTGTAATGGGCCGAAGCTAAAGGGCTCTTCCGTTAGGAAGTAAGCCCGAAACGGGCCTGTCAACCGGGCTTCGCGAGCGCTTCGCGGTACTTCACGTACGCGGGTCCGAGCGCTTTCTCGACCTTGGTCCGTAGCGGCGCGAGCTCGGCGGCGTCACAACCCGCGGCGAGCGCGTCGTTCAGGCAGGCGAGCGCGGCCACGTTGCGGTCACGCGCCGAGAACGAACGCGCCAGATCGACCAAGAGCGCGCGGTCGCTGCCGAGCGCCAGCGCGCGTCGCAGAAGGCCGATCGCTTCACCGAAGCGTTCCGTCTCGACGCGCACTTGGCCGAGCAGACCGAAGAGCGGCCCCGAGGCTTCCAGCTCCTGACCAAACTGAATGCCCAGGCGGAGTACGTCCTCGGCCCAGTCGATCTGCTGCTTCTTGAGATACGCCTGCCCGAGCAAACCGAGCGCCTTCACCAGCTTGCTGCGCTCGGCGCGCCCCAACGCCTGGCCCTGCGGCGTGCGTAGAAACATGGACAGCGGGCCCGGCCACGCGCCGAGTAGCGCGATGGTCTCGTTGTAGTCGGCGCGCTTGTTCGCCTCTTCGGCCTGCGGGATCCTCTTGAAGTCGATCGAGAATGGCGCAGCCGGTCGTGCCCGCGCCAGCTCGGAGCGCACGGCATTGTCGAGGATGTCGCGCAGGCCTTGCACGGCGACCTCTTCACGGACGTGGCCGAGATCCACTTCGATCATCGGGGCGCCATCCGTCAGCCGCAGCGACGCGATGCGAATGCCGAAGATCGGGGCGAGCAGCAGATAGCGCCGGCCGATGCAGGACCGGATGTCGTCCGCCTCAGGGTTCGGCGGCAGCACGATAGGCTCGGCCTCGCTGCTGATCAGCGCGCCGCCGAGGCGCTCGCGAAAGTCCGTGAGCGTGAGGCGTTCGACGTCTTCGCTCTCGCCGAGCGCGAAGTCGACGAGCGAGCTGTCCGGCGAGTGCGGATCGAACGAGATCGAGGTGATGCGTACGCCGGCGATGAACGAAAACGCCACGAAGCGCTGGCCGAGCACTTGGCACAGCTGCTCGAACTCGGGCATCTCCGAGGCCAGCTGTTCGAACCAGCCATCGGCGCGGATCTCCCCGAGATCGATGGGATTTTGCGGTTGGGTCCCCAAGCGAATTAACTATACGGCAAAACGACTCCGCAAGACCACACGACAAGACGAGGGGGCAGCGCAGGGCTCACGTAGCTGACGCCAGCAAGGCGCGATACCACTCGATGGTGCGCAAAAGACCTACATCGAGGTCTATGTTGGCGCGAAAGCCCAGGCGCTGCTCGGCCTTGCGGACGTCGGGCACGCGCAGCTCGACGTCGGGGAAGTCCCAGCGCACGAAGCGGATGTCGGACTTGCTCTTGGCGGCTTCGACGATCATGCGCGCCAAGTGGTAGATGGTGACGGTGCTGCGCGGGTTGCCGATGTTGAACGTCTCGCCGATCGAGTCGTCGCGCGTCAGTGCCAAGAGCACCGAATCGACGATGTCGTCGATGTAGCACCAGGCTCTTATCTGATCGCCTTGGTTGTGAATCAGGATGGGCTCGTTCTTGAGCGCGCGCGTCACGAACGCGTGAATGGCGCCCTCACCCACTTGGCCGGGCCCGTAGATGTTGAACGGGCGAATCGCGCAGGTCGGCAAGCCGAACTGGCGGTAGTAGTTGTGCGCGAGATGCTCCGTCGCTAGCTTCGAAACCGCGTACGTCCAGCGCGCTTCGCCCACCGCGCCGAGGCTGGTGACGTTGCCCTCGTTGACGCGAAACGCGTAGGTGCCGAAGACCTCGCTCGTGGAGAAGTCGATGAAGCGCTTGATGCCACCCGCGGCGTGTGCGGCGCGCAGCGCGTTCACGGTGCCGAGCAGCGACACCTCCATGGTGGTGACGGGATTCTTCATCACGGTGTCGACACCGGCGATCGACGCCATGTGGATCACGTAGTCGACGCCGCGCGTGGCCGCAGTCACGACTTGGTCGTCGCGCACGTCGCCCACGACGAGCTCTACGTTCGGGTGCTTGTCGAGACCCGCGCTGGCGAGCGCATTTCTGCGCAAGTTGTCGAGCACGCGGATGCGGTTCTTGTCGGCCAGGCGGCGAACGAGCGCGGTGCCGATGAAGCCGGCGCCGCCCGTGATGAGAATCGAGGAGCCTTCGAGCATGCAATTGCCAGTATACGAGGAAGCCCGAGCAGGCCGGCAAACAAAACGCGGGACGGGCGCGCAACAGCGCAGAGGTCACGCTTTACAAGCGTGAATACGCGTGAAATTGTCTCGAACCGCGGCGCAGCGAGTAGCGGCTCGGACGAGGTTTTCGGAAGTGGCGGCAGACGACATCAGGCGAACACGCGCCGAATGCGTGGTTCTCTGGCACCGCTGCGAAGCGTCTTCCGAAGCGCAGGCCGACGCGGGCACGAGCGGCGGCACCCGCGAGCAGGCTGGCAACGGTGGGAACGACGCGAGCAGCGCGCAAGGCACCGAGAAGTGGATCGAGCTGGTGCTGGCGCGCGTGCGCGCGAGCGGTGCTCGAGTCTTGGCGGGCATTGGGACGACCGTAGTCGCCACGCTCGACAGCATCGAAGTCGCGGATGCGATCGAGCTGGCGCGCTCGCTCGTGGAAGACGTCGCTCAGCCGCAGCCCAACCTCAAGGTCGACATCGGCGTGGCGCTCGGCGAGGTCGAAGAGACGATCGAGCCAGGCAAGGCGCCGACCTACCGCGGCGCGGCGATCGATCGCGCGCAGGCGCTCGCCAATCGCGCACACGCGGGCGAGGTCGTGCTCGACGACGCGACCGTGGCAGCAGCCTGCGAGCGCTATCTGTTCGGCCGCGAGGTCTTGGTCGGCAGCGTGCGCGGGCAAGCGTTGGATCCATACAACGCGCGCAAAGAAGAATGTCGGCGCGCCTTGAGCGAGCTCGCGAGCTTGCCGCTCCCGCCGAGCGCGCTGCCCGTGTTCGAGGAGCTGACGCGGCTCGCGCAGCAAACCGGTGAGACGCGCGTGGCGCTTCACTGCACCGCCGGCCCCTCGCCGCTCGATCTGATCGAGCGCCTGGCCCGCACCGAGAAGCCGCAGCTGCTCCTGCGCATCTCGCGCAAGGCCGGAGGGCTGCAACCGCTCGGTGGCCTCGAGCTTGCGCTGCGACGATCCGGCCTCGACGACACAGCCCAGTTCTCGCTGCGCGCCAGGCGCTCGATCAGCTCCAGTGGCGACGACGCCATGCGCGAGCCCGCGGCACTGCCGCCGGCGCTGCGCGGCATGCTCAAGGCGCTCCTGCGAGGTCAGGCGATCGCGCGCGCCGAGATGGTCGAGGCGCTGGCCGAGTTGCTGCGCCTCAACACGAAAGCGGGAGCGCGTCCCTGGATCGTGCTCGACCAGCTGCACGAGATCGATCCGGCCACGCTCGGCGTCATCGCGGAGACTCTGCAGTCGAGCGAGCTCGAGTGCATGCTCCTCATGACTTTGCCGATCGGCGCGAGCGTGCCCGCGGCACTCTTGCCCGAGGGCGCGCTGCACACGCTCACGCTGCCACCGCTCGATGCCCACGACGGACGCACGCTCGCCGAAGCGCTGCTCTCACTCGAGGAAGGCTCGGACATCGCGCAGCGTGTTGCCGCCATCGGCGGCGACAGCCCGTTGGGTGTGCTCGAAGCGGCGCGCACGCTGGTGACCGCGGGTGACCTGGTGCTCCAAAAAACGCGCGCCAAGGGTTTTGTGTGGCGCGGCGCGCCGCGCAGTGGCATCGGGCAGGTACCCGTCGAAGCGTTGATCACGGAGCGCGCCCTGGGCTTGCCACCGGATGCGTACCGCGTGCTCGAGACGCTGTGCATCGCCCCACCCGATGCCTCGCTCGACCTGGTCGAGAGCGTGATCGAGCGTGACGGGCTCGCTTCTGGCGAGCTACGCGACGGTCTCACGCAGCTGGCTGCGGAAGGCTTCGTCGACAACGGCGTCTCGCTCGGTTCTGCGGACGCAGCCATCCGCAGTGCGATCCGTAGCAGCATGCCGCCGGCGCGCGCCGCGGAGCTCAACCGTTTCGTCGCCGACGAGCTGCGCACGCGCCAGAAAGCGCCGGGCTTCGGCAGCGCACAGCTCGCGTACCACTTGGCCGAGGGCGGACAGGAAGCCGACGCCGCGCGCGCGCTGCTCGATGCGGGGCGCACGGCTCTGCAGGCCGGCTTCCAACGCGTGGCCCTGCGCCTCGTCGCCACGGCAGTCGAGCTCGACGGTTCGCCCGACGTGCGCAAGCTGGCGAGCGAGGTCGCAAGCAGCGTGGACGTAGCGAGCGTGGCGGCGAGCCCAAGCGCCAGCTCCTCTACGAACCCCGCGGTCGTCGCCGACCCCGAAGGCACCGCTGCAGCCGGAAGCGGCGCGACCCCGAACATGGCGGCCAGCGCGATTGCTTCCGCGCGCAAGGCCCTCGCTGCTCACGACTATGACGCCGCGGAACGTTGGCTGGACACCGCCGTCGCAGCAGGTTGGGGCCGCGCCGCGGCGCAGCGCATGCTCGCCATGGCGCAGCTGGCACGCGGTGACACGAGTGACGCCACGCTGACGCTCTCGCGCGCGCGCACGCCCGATGCTCCCGCCGAGGTGCAAGCGCGCGATGCGCTGGGCTGGGCATTGATCCACGTCGAGAGCGGAAACGCCGCGCTCGGTGTGCGCGACGCATTGGGCGCGTTGGCGGCGAGCCGCAAGCTGTCGGACGCGCGCGGAGAAGTCGCGGCGCTGCACGTGCTGGCGCATTGCTACCGCAACCTGGACCGCGAAGACGATGCCCTGCGCATCGCCGTGGCGGCCTGCGCACCGCGCACGTGAGCCGTACGGCGTGGTCCCACCGTGGTCTCACCGTGGTCTCACTCTGGCGTGAGCACCTGACGCTCCGCTTCGCGGAACATCTGCTCGAAGCGCGCCTTGTCCATCGCCCGCTGCAGCACGTCTTTCGGTCGAACCACACCTTTGCGCCAAAGCGCCTCGAGCGCGTCGTCCATCGTCTGCATGCCAACTGCCTTGCCACCCTGCATCATCGAGATCAGCTGGGGCGTGTTGCCCTCGCGGATGATGTTCGGCAGCCCACTCGTCTTCATCAGGATCTCGATCGCGGCGACGCGTCCTTTCCCGTCGGCCGTGGGCAACAGCAGCTGCGCCACGACGCCCGCGAGCGCTTCGGACAAGCTCATCCGGATCTGGTCTTGCTCGTCCGTAGGGAAGATGTCGATCAAACGATCGATCGTCTTCGAAGCGCTGTTGGTGTGCAATGTGCCGAACACGAGCGCGCCCATCTCCGCGGCCGCCAGCGCCAGCTCCACTTCACGCCCGCGCATTTCACCGAGCAGAATCACATCCGGGTTCTCGCGTAGCGCCGCGCGCAACGCCGCTTCGAAGGTCTTGGTGTGCGTGCCGACCTCGCGCTGCGTGATCATCGAGCGCTGGTTCTGATGCACGAACTCGACCGGGTCCTCGATCGTCAGGATGTGCTTGTCGTAGGTCGCGTTGATCTTGTCGATGATCGCCGCCAGCGTCGTCGACTTGCCCGAACCGGTCGGACCCGTCACGACCACGAGGCCGCTGCGCAGATGCGCGAAGCTCTCGACCGCCGGCGGCATCTTCAAGCTCTCGAGCGTCCTCACCTGCTCGGGAATCAAACGGAACACGGCGGCGGCGCCATTTTCCTGCACGAAGTAGTTGCCACGAAAACGCCCGACGCCCGCGATGCCGTACGCGAAGTCGAGCTCCATCTCGTCTTCGAACTCGCTCCACTGCGTGGGCGTCACGAGCTCGCGCAGCATGCCGCGCAGCTCGGAATCGTCGAGTGGACGCGAGCCTTGCACCGCGCCAAGCGCGCCCTTCGAGCGCATGTGCGGCGCCAGCCCGGCGGAGAAATGCATGTCGGAGCCGTCGCTCTGCTTCAGATGCTTCAAGAATCGATCGAGAACAGCCATGGATCATTCACGCGAACAGCTTGGGATTGTCCGAGTTGAGCGCCGCGACGCGCTTGGTGATGAGTTGCTTTTGCACGAGCTCGCGCAGCGAGTCGTCGAACGAGCGCATGCCGGCGTTGCGTCCCGTCTGCAGCACGGAGCCCAGCTGGAACGTGCGGTTCTCACGGATCAGGTTCGCGGCGGCGTGGTTCATCAGCAGGAGCTCGTACGCGAGCACCACGCCTTCTCCGTCCGCACGCGGCAAGAGCTTCTGCGAGAGCACGGCGCGCAGCGATTCGGAAAGCATCGTGCGAATTTGCGGCTGCTGCCGCGACGGATACGCACCGATCACCCGATTGATGGTACGCACCGCGCCCTGCGTGTGCAGCGTGCCGAGCACGAGATGGCCGGTTTCCGCGGCCGAGAGCGCCAACGAGATGGTCTCGAGATCGCGCAGCTCGCCGATGCAGATGATGTCCGGGTCTTCACGTAGCGCCGACTTGAGCGCAGCTGCGAACGACTTCGTATGCCGCTGAATTTGGCGCTGGTTGATCACGCAGCGCTTGCTCGGATGCACGTACTCGATCGGATCCTCGATCGACAAGATATGGTCCTCGCGATCGTGGTTGATCACGTTCACGAGCGCCGCCATGGTCGAGGTCTTGCCGCAACCCGAAGGCCCGGTGAGCAGCACGATGCCGTTCTGATGGTTGACCAAGCGCCGCACGCTGTCGGGCAAACCAAGCTCGTCGAGTTCGGGGGGCTTCGCGGGGATGTAGTGGTACGCGCCGGAAAGTCCGCTCTGCGAGCGATACACGTTCACCCGATAACGCCCGACGTTCGGCACCTCGTACGCGAAGTCGACCTCGCCATGCTTGCGCAAGTGCTCGCGCTGCCACGCATACAGCGACGCGGACAGAATCACTTCCGCGTCCGCCGCGCTCAGCGTGTCCTTGGAGAGATCCACGAGCTCGCCGTGGCGCCGGATCTTGATGCGGCTGCCGGCGTGCACGTGAATGTCGCTCGCGTGCTTCTTGGCCGCGCTCACGAGCACTCGGTGCAGCCAAACGACCTGGGGCGAAGCCGAATCCGGCGGGCCCTCCACCAGCGATGCGCGCGTGTGCACGGCGGCCTCTGCTGGCGATGGCTCTGCCCGGCGTTCCGGCTGTGCCTGCGCCTGCGCGGCCGCGGGCTTTGCGCGTTTCGGTGGAGGCGGGGGAGGCGCGGGCGCGACCATCGATGCACGATGATGCCACGACGCAGCAGCACGCCGCACTGTGAACCGGTGTCGTCGCGGGTGCGCGAGCGCGCGCGGGGCAGAGACCCGCGATGACTACGACGACATGCACCCGCACGCCGGAGCATGCTAAAGGCGGTGCCGATGCAGCTCGGGCAATACGCGATCATCGCGCTCGCAGGCGTCGTGGCCGGTGCGATCAACGCGGTGGCCGGCGGCGGAACGCTGTTGACGTTTCCGCTCCTGGTCTGGCTCGGACGCGACCCCGTCGTGGCTAACGCCACGAACGCGCTCTCGCTCTGGCCCGGCTCGCTCGCTGGCGCGTACGCGTTGCGCGCTGAAGCGTGGCAAGCGCGCGCGATCCTCCGTTTGTTGTTGCCGGTCAGCGTCGTGGGCTCGTTGCTGGGCGGCGTCCTGTTGCTGGCCACGCCCTCGCGTGTGTTCGCCGACGTCGTTCCGTACCTGGTCCTGCTCGCCACGCTGTTGATGGCGGCCCAACGTTTCATCCCGCGCGCGCTCACGCCGACTGACGAAGTCGCGACGCACGCGCTGAAGGCGACCAACGCGACCAACCAAAAACACAACCTCGCGCTGATGGCCGGGCAGTTCTGCGTGGCAATCTACGGCGGCTACTTCGGGGCAGCTGCCGGCATCCTCATGCTCGCCGCGCTCGGTGCGTTCGGCCTGTCGGACATTCACCAACGCAACGCGGTGAAGAACGTGTTGGCGACGGCGAACAACGGCGTCGCGGGCATCTACTTTCTGTTCGCAGGCGCGGTCAATGTGACGGACTTTCTCGTGCTGAGCGCGAGCGCCGTGCTCGGCGGCTACGTCGCGGGACACGTCAGCCGCGGTTGGTCGAGGCGCACCGTGGAGTGGATCGTGCTGGCGGTCGGCATCTCGGCCACCCTGGCGCTGGCGCTGCGCTAGGGCCGCGTTCCTCCGACGTTCGCTCTTGTAAGCTGCAAACCAGGAATCAGACACGCGGCGCCAAGTAGCGCCAGGCCGAGCAGCGTGTAGAACACGGCGTTCCAGCCGAACACTTGCTCGATCGCCACCGTCACGGCGCCTTGACACAGCGCACCGAACGAGCCGACGCCATTCACGAAGCCCGCCGCCGTACCGGCTGCACGCGGACCGCCCGCATCCTGCGCGGCGACACCCGAGAGCAGCGCGTCGGGTCCGAACAGCAGCACACCGACCAGCGCCATGACCGCGAAATGCCAGACCGCACTGGCGTGACCCAAGTGCGCGTACACGAACAGCGAGATCGCCAGCAGCACGAGCGACACCACGCAGGCGTGCGCGCGGGTCGGCCCAAAGCGATCGGCGGAAAGGCCCATACCCACGCTGCCGAGCACGCCGCCGATCTCGAACGACGTCGATAGGTAACCGCTCTCGACATTGCCGAAGCCCGCAGCCGTGTGCAGGTAGAACGGCAACCAGAACAGTAAGCTGTAGCGAATCAGCTTCAAGCAGAAGTAGCAGGCGCTGTAGCTGTAGATGAGCGGATTCGAGAACAGGGCGCGCAGCTCGGCGCGCGAGAGCGGCGTGGCGCTCTGCCCGCTCGCTTGCGCAGCGGAGCGGTCGGGCAGGCCGAGGAACACGAGACCGGCCACCACCGCCAAGCCGACGGCTGGCACCCGAAACGCGGCGCGCCAGCCGTAGTGCGCCAGCAACCACGTGGCGCACGCGGTCGCCGCGATGCCACCGACCTGATAGCAGGTCGACCACCAACCCATCACACGCGCGCGTTCCAGAACGGTCGTATGCGCCGCCATGACCTGCGCGCAACCGGGCCAGCCCGTCGCCTGCGCCAACCCGTTGAGCGCGAAGCAGGCGAGAAACACTGCGGGCGCGCCAGCCGAGCCGAACACGAAGAGCGCTGCCGCCGACAGCAGCATCCCCAGCGTGAGCATGCGCCGCGAGCCGATACGATCGGCGAGCAAGCCACTTGGCACCTGCCCCACCGCGTAGGTCGCGAGGTACACGGTATCGAGCAGCGCGAGCAGCGGCAGACCCACGCCGACCTGCGCGACGAGCGTAGCCTTGGTCACGCTGAGACCTTTGCGCCCCAGGTAATACGACGCATACGCCAGCCAACTCAGCGAGAAGGCGCGGCGACGAACGGTCGAGCTTTCCTGCACCCGCCGACCCTCGCACGCGTCAGCGAGTTCTGCTAATCCACGCGCCCATGGCAGCCAAGACCAACCCCGGTAATTTCTTCGAAGATTTCCAGCGTGGCGCAAAGCTCATCCACGCCGTCCCTCGCACCATCACGGAGGGTGACTGCGCGTTGTACGTGGGCCTGTACGGCGACCGCTACCCGCTGCACTGCTCGGCGGAGTACGCACGCTCGCTCGGCTACGCACGCGAGACCGTGAACGACCTGCTGGTGTTTCACATGGTGTTCGGCAAGACCGTGAACGACGTCTCGCTCAATGCCGTGGCGAACCTCGGGTACGCGGGCCTGCGCTTCCTCGCGCCGGTCTATCCGGGCGACACCGTGCGCTCGGTGTCCGAGGTGCTGGGCAAGAAAGAGAACAAGAGCGGGCAGAACGGCATCGTGTGGGTGAAGACCACAGGGACCAATCAGCGCGCTGAAGTCGTGCTCGAGTACGTGCGCTGGGTCATGGTGAACAAGCGCGACGCCGGCACACCGACTGGGGCCGACGAGAAGCCCGATGTTCCGAAGGACGTGAAGCCCGAGCAGCTGCCGGTCGCCAAGTGCCTCGACCTCTCGCGCTACGAGACTTGGCCGTCGGGCGGCGCTGCGTTCTGGGAAGACTACGAAAAGGGCGAGCGCATCGATCACGTCGACGGCATGTCGATCGAAGAGTCCGAGCATGCGATCGCAACGCGCCTCTACCAGAACACGGCCAAGGTCCACTTCGACGGGCATGCCGCGAAGAGCACACGCTTCGGCAAGCGTTTGATCTACGGCGGCCACATCATCAGCACGGCACGCGCGCTCTCGTTCAACGGGCTCGAGAATGCGCTCGGGATCCTCGCGTGGAACGGCGGCGCGCACGCCAACCCCACCTTCGCCGGCGACACCATCTACGCCTACAGCGAAGTGCTTGACAAAGCCGCCCTCCCCGGTCGCAGCGACGCCGGCGCGCTGCGCGTCCGCCTATGCGCCGTAAAGAACGCCGACCCGACCAAAGAGAACATCCCCCTCAAAGTCGAAAAAGACGGCGCCAGCACCTACCACCCCAACGTAGTGCTCGATCTCGACTACTGGCTCCTCATGCCCAAGAAGCGCTGAGCGCTAACAGCGTGGCGCAAAACGGCGCGCCTGACGCTGCAGGTCGCGCGTCAGGCGAGACCGTTTTTACTTCTTGCCGCCCAAGGGGTCGGCAAGCAGGCCGTCGAGGAAGTCGCCATCGAGGGTGGGCTTGTCGGACTTGGCTGCGGGCGCTGCAGCGGCAGCCGGCGCCTCAGCTGGAGCTTCGTCGACAGCTGCAACTGGCGCGGCCTTCGCCGGAGCGCTCACGCCCTTGGCCGCCACGGCCGTCGGTTTCGCGGCGACAGGCGCCGTTGGCGCAGCGGTAGCTGGCGCTGGCGACGACTCAGCCGGTGCGCCGGCAGCGGCCAGCTTCTGCTTACGCTCTTCGAACTGTTCCTTCTGACGGGCCAGATAGGCTTCGCGCTGCAGGCGATACGCTTCCTTGGCGGACACCGCGGGTTGCGCGCCGCGAGCAGGCGCCGAGTGAAACGCCGCGGGCTGCGCGCGCTGCACGGGCTGGAACGTCGCGGGCTGCGCGCGCTGCACGGGAGCGGCCGCGACGTACGCGGGTGCCGGTGCAGGTTTTGCGAAACCGGAATCGTAGCGGCCAAAGTGTGAGCCGCCGCCAGCCGCAGGCGCCGCTGCGGGTTGTGCGCGAGTCGGCGCGACGACAGCCACCGCAAGGCCGGGGCCGCCCGATGATGACTTGGCTTCCGCCACCGACACGCGGCCGGCTGCAGCCACCAACGCTTCGCATTCCGGCTGTGTGGCGGCAGTCGCGCGCACGCACGATGCGATGGCTCCGCCCTTCGGTGCAAACAGCGCTTCGAGCGCGGCCTCGTTCAGGCCCGCGTAGAGCTTCAAGCGCATCTTCGCGGCGGACATGGTGTCTGGCGGCACGGGAACGTGGAACAGCGTGTTGCTCAGCGCGACACGCAGCGGATCGTTTGCGGAGGCGAGCGTGTCAGCCGACTTGGCCATGCGCTGACTCACTTTCGCGATCAACCGCTTCGCGGCCGCCGCTGAGAGGCCGCCACTGCCGGTCAAGCGCTGCACCACCGCGCCGTCCTCGGCGTGTGCGGCGGACGGTCCGAGTGCGCTCACGCTGATGCCAATCGCCAAGCCACAGGCGAGTACGAGGAGGGCGTTGTGGAACTTGATCATGGATACTCCGCGAAAACCTGAGCCCGAGCCGCTGTAGGTCGAGCTGTAACCAATTCGTACAGAAGCCTGAGCTGCCGTTCAACCCAAAGCCGGGACATTTCTTGTAGCAGACCGAACAAGGGGCCTGCACTGGACGCCTGGCGGCGCGGCATGATTCAGCCGCGCCATTCAGATGAAGTTTCAATACTTTCAAGCTCTTACGTGGCCGCGGCAAGCTCAGATCGGGCTGCGCAGGCGCGCCAGGCAGCGCTCGCCGAGGCCAGCGACGACGCCGACCGGCGTCTCTCCGGAGACCAAAGCGCGGTCGACTTCGTCCAGCAAGGCCACCCGGCCGCCCATGGTATTGAGCCCATGCTCACCATAGCGACGTGCAAACAGCGCCACCGCCCACGCCACCCGGCCGCAATGCCGACGCTCGAGCAGCTCGGCTTCGGACACCCGAGCACGCTGCGCCTCGAAGATGTCCACCAGCGCGTCGATACCGACGAGATCGCGCGCGCTCGTGACCAGCACCGGCAATGGCGTGCCATGTCCCGCGTCGCCCAGACCCGCGTTGCGCAAGCGATCGAGCGCGCCGCGCAGGTCGGCCGCCGCGCGCTGCGCGAGCTTGCCGTGGTCGCCCTTGTTCACGACGATCACGTCTGGGATCTCCATGATGCCGGCCTTGATGAACTGCAGCACGTCGCCCGAGCCCGGCTGAATCACCAGGCACACGGTGTCGACCACGTGCTCCACGTCGGTCTCGGTTTGTCCGACGCCGGTGGTCTCGACGAGCACACGATCGTATGCGGTGGCGAGCACTTCGACGCCTGCGTTTGCAGCATACGCGAGGCCACCGGTGTCACCCGCGGTCGCGAGCGAGCGAACGAACAGGCCGTCGTCTTCCGGATCGAACGACATGCGCGCGCGATCACCGAGCAGCGCGCCACCCGAGCGCAGGCTCGACGGATCCACCGCCAGCACGCCCACGTGCAGACCACGCGCTCGATACTCGCGCGCCAGCGCCGCCGTCAGCGTGCTCTTGCCCACGCCAGGTGGACCGGTCAAACCAATGCGGTGACCGAAGCTAGGCGCGCGCTCCTTCCCGAGCGCCGTCAGCAGCGCTTCGATCTCACTGCGCGACTGCGCGCGACGATCCTCGATCAAGTTCAGTGCGGCAGCGACCGCAACTTTTTCTGCGCTGGCTACCCGTGCGGCAAGCCGAGTCGCACGTTCATTCGGCGGCATGAGTGGTCGCAGCTTTGGCGACGAGCTCGACCAGGTCACCCATGATGTTGTCGAGCAAGAAGTCCTTGGGCGTGTAGACGCGGGCGATGCCCTTGGCCTCGAGCAGGCGCGCGTCAGCTTCCGGGATGATGCCGCCGACGACGATCGGCACGTGCACACCCTTCTGCTTCAGGCGCTCCAGAATCTGCGGCACGAGCGCGAGGTGCGAGCCGCTGAGGATCGAGATGCCGATGATGTGCACGCCCTCTTCGATCGCGGAGGCCACGATCTGCTCGGGCGTGACGCGGATGCCCTCGTAGACGACCTCGAAGCCGACGTCGCGCGCCTTGAGCGCGATCTGCTCGGCGCCGTTGCTGTGGCCGTCGAGGCCGGGCTTGCCGACCAGGATCTTGGGACGACGACCTAGCTCGACCGTCAGCTGCGCCACGCGCGCGCGCAGCGCTTCGACCTTGCTCTTGGCGTTCGGTTGCAGCTGATCCAGACGTGCACCCGCGACGCCGGTGGGCGCACGGTACTCGCCGACGACGTCACGCAGCGCGGCCGCCCACTCGCCCGTGGTGACGCCGGCACGCGCCGCTTCGATCGACGCCGGCATTACGTTCTGACCGCTCTTCACGGCGGCCTTCAGCTTGGCGAGCGCGGCGTCTGCAGCCTTCTGGTCGCGCTCCGCGCGCCACTTCTTGATCGCTTCGGTCGCTTGCTTCTCGACCGCGGGATCGACGGTCATGATCGCGTCGTCGAGGTCTTTCGTGAGCGGGCACTCCGCGGTCTCGACGAACTTGTTCACACCGACCACGACCTGTTCGCCGCTCTCGATCGCGCGCAGGCGCGCGGCGTTCGACTCGACCAAGCGCTGCTTCAAGTAGCCGCTCTCGACCGCTTCGATCACGCCACCGCGCGCGTCGATGTCTTCCACTTCTTTCCACGCGGCCGCGACCATCTCGGCGACCTTGGCCGTGATCACGTGACTGCCGTCGAAGATGTCTTCGTACTCGAGCAGATCGCTCTCGAACGCCAGGATCTGCTGCGCGCGCAGCGACCACTGCTGATCCCACGGACGCGGCAAGCCGAGCGCTTCGTTCCATGCGGGCAGCTGAATCGCACGGGCGCGCGCATCTTTGCTCAACGCGACGCCGAGCATCTCCATGACGATGCGCAGGATGTTGTTCTCGGGCTGCGGCTCGGTGAGGCCGAGCGAGTTCACCTGCACGCCGTAGCGAAAGCGACGAAAGCTGGCTTCCTCGACGCCGTAGCGTTCCTTGGTGATGCGGTCCCACAGCTCGGTGAACGCGCGCATCTTGCACATCTCTTCGATGAAGCGGATGCCCGCGTTCACGAAGAACGAGATGCGACCGACCACCTTGGGGATCTCGGCCGCTGGCACTTGGCCACCGTTCTTCACGGCGTCGAGCACCGCGATCGCAGTCGACAGCGAGTACGCCAGCTCTTGCACCGGCGTCGCGCCGGCTTCCTGCAAGTGGTAGCTGCAGATATTCGTCGGGTTCCACTTGGGGACCTCGTTGACCGTGTACGCGATCATGTCGGCGGTGAGCTTGAGCGACGCGCCGGGCGGGAAGATGTACGTGCCGCGGGATAAATACTCTTTGACGAGATCGTTCTGCGTGGTGCCCTGCAGCAGCTTGCGGTCGACGCCGTTCTCCTCGGCGACGGCGATGTAGAGCGCGAGCAGCCACGGGGCCGTCGCGTTGATCGTCATCGAGGTGTTCATCTGGTCGAGCGGCAGGCCGTTGAACAGGGCGCGCATGTCGCCGATGTGCGAAACGGGGACACCGACCTTGCCAACCTCGCCGAGCGCCAGCGCATGGTCCGGGTCGTAACCCGTCTGCGTGGGCAGGTCGAAGGCGACCGACAAGCCGGTCTGGCCCTTGTTCAGGTTCGTCCGGTACAGCGCATTCGAAGCGGCCGCGGTGCTGTGACCCGCGTACGTGCGCATGATCCAGGGCTTATCGCGCTTCTCGCGCTTCTCGCGCTTCTCACGCATATCCGGCGAACGCTGTGATGACCCTTCGCTTGACACAAAACAGTCCCTTCCAGTGCGGGGCCGTGTTATCGCATCGGGCCCCGGCTCTCTAACTTGGAGAGCCTTGTCACATACCCGCGCGAGAAGCCTGCGGCTCTCCGCGGTACTAGCGGAGAGGCAGTTACCATGCAACAGGTCGTCGACGCCATCGCGGAGCTCTATGCCCGCGCCCTCGTTCAGGTTCGCGCACAGGTCATGGAAGGCGGCAAGCTGAGCCGCGACAAGCTGGCCAATCGCCAAGTCGCGGCGCACGCGCTGGCGTACTTGGCCACCGAGCTCGAAGCGGCCCGGCAGATGGCGGCGTGGGCCGAGCGGGTGGGCGGCGACTATGAAAAGAAGCTGGCGGCGACCTACGTCGGCGAAGTCGCACGCAACTCCGCCTCGGCCATCGACCTCGGCGCGTGCGAAGCCGTGGACGTGCGCGAGCTCGGCATCACGGACGCCGACCTCGACAAGACCGTGCGTGCGCCCGCCGTGCTCGCGTTCATCGCCCAGCACACGCGCACCGAGAACTACTTGAGCATCGCGAAGCACGCCAAGGAGCACGGCTACGGCGCGCTCGGCCTAGGCGACAGCACGCTGGAAGACATCCAGGCGCAGTTCGCGAAGTTCACGGATCAGAAAGTGATCCCGCGCGCGCAGGAGATCCATCGCAAGGACATCCTGATCCCGATGGAGATCGTGGAGCAAATGAGCGAGCTCGGTGTGTTCGGGTTGACCATTCCCGAAGCGCTCGGCGGGCTCGGTCTCGGCAAGCTCGCGATGTGCGTGGTCACGGAGGAGCTCTCGCGCGGTTACATCGGTGCGGGCTCGCTCGGCACACGCTCCGAGATCGCGGCCGAGCTGATCATGGGCGGCGGCACCGAGGAGCAGAAGCAGAAGTGGCTGCCGAAGCTGGCGTCCGGCGAAGTGCTGCCGACCGCCGTGTTCACCGAGCCGAACAACGGCTCCGATCTCGCGCACATCACCACGCGCGCAGTGAAGCAGCCCGACGGCACGTACATCGTGAACGGCGCGAAGACCTGGATCACGCACGCCGTGCGCGCCGACATGATGACGCTGCTTGCGCGCACCAACCCCGCAGACGAAGGCGCGGGCGGCTTGTCGATGTTCCTCGTGCCGAAGACGCGCGGAGAAGACGTGGCCGGCAAAGAGTTCCTGGACGTGGGCTTGACCGGCACCGAGATCAAGGTCCTCGGCTACCGCGGCATGAAGGAGTACGAGCTGTCGTTCGACAACTTCAAGTTGCCGGCGGACAGCCTGCTGGGCGGCGTCCCAGGCAAGGCGTTCAAGCAGCTCATGACCACGTTCGAGAGCGCGCGCATCCAGACGGCGGCGCGCGGCGTGGGTGTGGCGCAGGCGGCGCTCAACGAGGCCATGCGCTACGCACACGAGCGCGTGCAATTCGGCAAGCCGATCGCCGAGTTCGGGCGCGTCGGCCGCAAGCTGGGACGCATGGTGGTGCGCGTCCAGGCGGCGCGTCAGCTCACCTACTTCGCCGCGCGCGAAAAGGACAAGGAGCGCCGCTGCGACCTCGAGGCCGGCATGGCCAAGCTGCTAGCCACCCGCGCCGCGTGGGAAGGCGCCGACGCCGACGTGCAGATCCACGGCGGCAACGGTTTCGCCGAGGAATACACCGCTTCGCGCCTGCTCGTGGACGCGCGCGTGCTCTCGATCTTCGAGGGTGCGAGCGAAATCCAGGCCGACGTGATCGCTCGGCGCTTGCTCGAAGGCTGAGCCCGGCGCCGGGCCCCAACGCGGCGCGAGTCCGCGAGTCCACGGGCCGCGAGACTGCGTTATAGTCGCGCGCGCCGCATGATTTCGATTCCGCCACGTAGTCTGCCTCCGCTGCCGCCGCGCGTGGCGGCGGAGACGCGTGTCAAAGCGCTGCGCGCCGACCTCGCGCTCGCACAGGCACCTCTGGTGCGCGCCGCGCTCGAATACGAAATCGGAGCGCTGAGCGAAGTCCGGCTCGGCGACACGGCCGAGGCCACGCGCTGCTACCAAGCCGCCGCGGATGAAGCGCCGGAGTTCCGCCCGCCGCTATTCGCGCTCGCGCGCCTGCTGCAGGGGCAGCACGCGGACACACAGCTCGCGAACGTGCTCAGCGCGTTGATCGACGCGAGCCCGGACGGCGGCGATGCGGCCACGCTGCTCGTGGACTTGGGTGTGCTGCGGGAGGACCGCCTGGGCGACGCCGCGGGCGCGCGCCAGTGCTTCGAGCAGGCGCTGGCGCGGGATGAAAGCTCGCGCGCGGCCATGCTGATGCTCGAGCGCATGCTGCGGGCGCAGGGCGACGCTGCGGGCGCGGCCAAGCTCTCGAAGGCTCGCGCCGAGCACACGCGTGATCCGCAGCTGCGCGAGGCGCTCTTGTGCGAGGTCGCGGAGGAACAGACGCGCGCCGGCCAGATCGACGAAGCCATCGTGTCGCTGCTGGCAGCGGCGAACGGCAGCCCCCGTCGTCTTTCGATCTTGGAGCGGGTCGTGCGCCTTGCGCGCGCCCAGCAGAGGCCGGCCGTGGCCGCTCAGGCGCTGGAAGAGATGGCGGAGCTGCTCGGCGGCATCGCCGCGAGCCCCGATCTGCCCGAGCGGCGCGCCTGGTTGTTGCGAGAAGCGGGCCGTCTGCGTTTGGTCGAGCTGCACGATCCCTCGGGCGCCACGCACGACTACGACGCAGCGCGCGCGCTCCGAGCGGACGACGAGCTGATCTTGTTCGAGCAGCTGGCAGCCAATGTTGCAGCTGACCAGATCGACCCGGCCCGGCGCGTGACCGAGCAACTGCTGGCGCGCGCACACGATGATGCGCCGCGGACGGCGATGCTGCAGTTTCAGCTCGCGGAGCTCTGGCAGAGGCAGGGCGACAGCGAGCAGGCACGCGCCGCGCTGCGAGCGGCGCTGCAAGCGGATCCGGAGTCGCCCGCCGTGCTCGCCGTGCTCGAAGACTCGCTGCTCGACGCCGAAGAATTTGGCGAGCTGTGTGATCACCTGGAGGAGCGCGCAGCGCGCAGCCAAGGCGCCAACCGGCAGGCTGCGCTGCGCCGCGCCGCGAGCATCGCAGGCGACCGTGCCGGCGACCATGCACGTGCTCTGCGACTGCACCGCACCCTGATTGCCGAGGCGCAGGCGAGCAAGGGGACCGACCCGCGTATGCTGCAAACCTTGCTGCGCGAGGCCTTTGGCTGTGCGTCGCTCGGGCGGGACCCACAGGGGATCGTCTGGACGGCGCGCGAGCTCTCCGGCTTGGCCCTCGAAGATGACGAGACCAGCGCCTTGCTGCGCGCCTGCTACGAGGCGCAGCTGGCACTGTCCGACATGCCTGCAGCGCACGACACGCTACGCCTCGCGCTTTTACACCCGGCGTGCGAGCGCTGGGCACTGTACGGCGCGCTGGTGGTGGGAGCTCTGCGGCGCGACTTTCGCTTGCTCGCCGAGGCCCACGAGCGGTTGGCGGATAGCGCCGACAGCGTGGACCTGGCAACGGCCCACCTGTGCGCGGAGGCGCGCGCGCTGACACGAGTCGGTGATTTCGCGAGCGCGCTCGCCTGCCTGCAGCGCGCGATCGAACGCTCGCCAGGGCACCCGTACGCGGTCGCGCTCTTGGAAGAGCTGCTGCTCGCGCGAGGTGAGGCCACGGATGCCGTGCACGTGCTGCGCGAGGCCGCGGCGGTCGCGCGCACGGCGCACGCTTCGGAGCTCTCGCTCTTGCATGCCGGCGCCGCAGCCGAGACCGCGGCGCGCGTCGACCTCGCCGCTCAGAGCTACGAAGAGGCCATCGATCGCGATCGCAATGCGCTTTCGGCATTATGGTCGCTGCGACGCCTGGGCGAACGCGCGGGTGACCCGCGGATCTCGCTCTCCGCGCTGGAAGGAATCGCGCTGCGTGAAGCCGAGGTCGAGCGCGCGGGCATCGCCCACGTGGAGCTCGCCGAACGCTACGATTCGATGGGCAAGCCCGAGCTGGCTGTATCGCCGCTGCTGGCTGCGGCTGACGGCACCGCGCCCTTCGAGACCAGCGTGGCGGCTTTGCTGCTGTCCCACAAAGCGCTCGACGCGGGGCTCTACGGCCGAGCGCTTGCCGCTGTGCGCCTGCAGCTGACGGGTCAAGAGCGCGCCTTCATCGAGCGCGAGTCGATCGCCGAAGCGCTGTTCGACGAGCCCGACCACGCGCTCGCGCTGCTCCGGGAGACGAGCACGGAGCAGGCGCCGAGTAGCTCGGACACGCTCGCACAGCTGTTCGCCAGCTCGGAACGCAAGGGGCGCATCGAAGCGCTCTACACACTGGCGAGCTTGACCCGCGATCCCGTGGCGAGCGCAGAGCTCGCGCTGCATGCACAGCGCATCACGCGTGCGTTTCGCGAGCAGAGTCCGGAAGACCTGGTGCGTGACGCCGTGCGGGCCGCAGACCGAGGCCCGGATTCCGCGCTGACCGCGCTGGGGTTGGACGAGGCGCTGCCGCTCGATGCGGACCCTGCCCTGCGAGTACGCGCGCTCGAAGCTCGGCTGCGGCACGCGGCGCCCGAGCTCGCGCACGGGCTCGAAGTGATGCTGGCGCGCGCGCTGCTGGATGCCGGACGGGACGACGACGCGGCGGCCCGCGCCCGCAGCGTGCTAGCACGCGATCCTCGCGAGCTGAGCACCTGGGAGACGCTGCGCGTCGCAGCTCGCGCGCACGCGCTCGCGGACGTGGTGTTGGCGTGCGACACGCTCGCCGAGCACACGAGCGGCGCAGCGCGCGCTCTGTTGCTGCAAGAAGCCGCGGAGGTGCTCGAGGACGAGCTCGGACGACCGAGCGACGCTGAAGTGCGTCTGCGCGCCGCGCTGGCCGCTGACGACAGCCGCCTGACCGCGTTCGAGCGGTTGCACGACCTACTGGTGGCACGGCACGACATCGAAGGGCTGGTGGGCTTGGTGTCGGGACGCGTGCGGGTCGTGGGCTCCGAAGAAGAACGCTGCGATCTCTTGTACGAGCAGGCGCGCCTCTTGCGTGCGCTCGGCGAGCGGGAGGCAGCGCTCGCATGCGCGGACGAAGTGCTGAGCAGCCAGCCCGCACACGCCGGTGCGCTCGCGCTAAGCGCCGAGATCTATGCTTCACAACAGGATTGGCCCGGTGCGATCGCGGCGCTGCGCATCTTATCGCAAGCCGATGTGCCCGATGCACAGCGTCGCCTGGCGCGCCTGGGTGCCGCCGATTTTCTCGAGCGCAACGTGCGGGACCTACCCGGCGCGTACCAGGAGCTCGCGCTCCTGGCGCGCGACGGCCTCGCCGACCTCGTCGTGTGGAAACGCATGGCCGAGCTCTCGCAGCGTGCTCAACTCTGGAACGAAGCCGTGGGAGCGCTGGAGCAAGCCGCCGAGCTGTCGAGCGGCGGCGCGCGGGCCAACCTCGAGCGACGCGCAGGCCAGATTCTCGCGCGCGACGCCCACCATCACGAGGCCGCTCGGCGCGCGTATGCGCGGGCCTTGGCCGCGCTGCCCACGGACATCGACGCGTGCGAAGAATTGCATGCGCTGCTGGCAGACGCGGAGCGCGCCAGCCTGACCACCACGTTCACCGCGACGTTGCTCGGCGCTCTCTCGCGTGAGCCGGGCCAGCCCGAGCTTCTGCGCGCGCTGCACCGCGTCGGCCTGCTCGCGAACGACCGCCTGCTGCAGCACGTCGCGCTATGTGCCCTGCGCACGCTCGAGCTGGCGAGCCCGGAGGAGATCGACGCGTACGCGCGCCTGGACGCGCACGCCAAGGAGCTGCCGAGCGATGACTTCAGCGACGAGCACTTCGTCGCGCTCGGCAACTCCGGCTTGTCCGACGCCGCGTTCACGTTCGCACGAATAGCGTCCAAGGTCTGGCTCGATCTGCACGACGACTCGCCCGCTCGGCACGGAGTGACGCGGCACGATCGCGTGAGCAAACAGCGCCCGGCGGACGCTGTGCATCAGGCGCTCGCGCGCTGGACCACGAGCTTTGGCCTTTCCGTCGGCGAGCTGTACGTGGGCGGCGACGACACACGCGGGCTGCGCATGGTTCTGCGCCCGGGTCACGAGCACGCGTGGGTGCTCGGTCGCGACGTGAACCCGCCACTCGACAAGCGTGCACGCATGCAGCTCGCGGAACAGTGCGTGGCGATGCGCCTGCAAGTCGCCCCGCTGGTGTCGCTCGATCGTGCGGCGGCACGGGATCTCCTGCACGCAGCGCTCGGGCTGGTCGACACTTCAGCTACCTCGGAGACCAGCGAGGGACGCGCCTTGCGCGAGCAGCTGGCACGCAAGCTGTCACGCGGACAACGCCGCGAGCTCGAAGCAGCGCGTGCACGCCTTCAGAATCCAGCACGTGAGCTGGACAGCTTGCTCGACGCCGTGCGGCTGCTCTCGCTGCGCGCGGGCTTGCTCGCCTGCTGCGATCTACGTACCACCTTCGAGGCGTTGCTCGGTCCCCGTTTCGATCCAGAACAGGTAGGCAGCTCGCCGGCGGCGCTCGCCCTGCTCCGCTTCTGGACGTCCAACTCACTGCTCGCGCTGCGTCGGGAGCTGGGGCTCGACGTATGAGCGAGCATGAAGACTCGGGCGAGCACGACACGGACACGCTCGCGCGTCCGGACGAGCCAGCCGTGCCCGCACCCGGACACGGTGACGACTTCGCCGACCTGCTCGCGGAGCCCGGCACGCCACAGCGTCCCCCTGCGCTCGGCGGCCGGCCTTCGTTCTTTCCGGAGGAGAGCACGGATCAGAGTCGAGCCTTTGCCGACCATCTGGTGCCTAGCCTGCGACCGCCGCCCACGAAGAGTCATGCGTTCTCACATGACAGCGGCCTGTACGCGACCGACGGGCTGCGCACCAGCGAGGACGGCGACAGCCACGACGACATCTCCACCGTCGTCCTGCTGCACGCCCGCGACGACGCAGACGTCGATAGCGCGAGCTTCGAGGCCGAGGCGCCGGAAGCCCAGAAGGTCGGGCTGCTTTCGTCGCTGCTCGGCCAGGAACGCGCGCTCGCTGACGAAGGCGCCGTTGCGGCGTGGCGTACCGTGCCGTTGCGACGGCGCCGCAGCACGCGTTCGCCGCTCGTGGGTCGAGGCGCGGAGGTAGACCAGGCGCGTGCACACCTGCTGAGGCAGCTCGCGGGCTCTGCGCAGGGTGTCGTGCGGGCGCAGTTGCTGTTGTCGGTCGCCGAGTTGCACGCCCGCCTGTCCGATGCGGCGGGCGCTCGAAGCGCGCTCGAAGAAGCGTACCGAGCCTCACCTCTCGATCCAATCGTGGTGGAGCGTCAGCTGCATGCGCTCCTGCGCGACGGAGACCTCGACCGTGCGGCGGAGCTGCTGGAAGCGCAAAGCGACCTACCGCTGACCGCGACGGAGCGTGCGCTCGCGCTGTGCGCGCGCGTCGAGATCATGCGCGAGCGCGGCGAGCACGAGGCAGCTCGACTAGATCTGGCCGAAGCGAGCTTAGCGGAGCCAGGCTCGCACGGAACGCTCGTGGCTACGCTCCTCCGCGCGGAAGAGGCCTTCCGGAACGGCGACCGGCGGAGCGCGGGCGATGCGCTGCGTCACGCTGCGGAGCTCACGGGGGACGGTCAGCTGCGTGGCGCGCTGTTGCTCCTTGCCGCGCGCTGCTTCGAGCACGAGCGAGCGCCCGTGGAAGCGCTCGCGCTCTACGCGCAGGCCAGTGTAGCCGAGCCACGCGCGCTCGCGACAGCGCTCGGTGCCTACCGCGCCTGCCGCACGACCGGCCAGCTCGATGCCGCACAAGCCGCGCTCGGCGTGTTGGCCGAGCTGTGCCGCAAGCTGAATGCGTCGGTGCCCCCGGACGAGAACGATTCGTTGTTCGTGGCGGAGCTGGTGCGTCAGCGGGCTCGGCTGCTGCACGACGCACTGGATCGTCCCGACGAGGCATTGCAGCTGCTTGGAGGAGCGCGCAGCGTGCTCGGCTTGCGCGCCAAGGCGCGAGCAGCGGAGGCCACCGGCGCCGACGTCGCTCGCATGAGCGCCCTGCACGGCTGGGCCGACGCGGCCGGCGGCACGGAACGCGCTCTCGCCTTGTTCGAGCTAGCGAGCTTCTACGCGGAGCGCGGTGAACGCGAGGCCGCCGAACACACGCTACACGACGCCGCGCTCGCCGGTGCACCGCGCGGCCTGCTCGGCTTGCTACGCGAAGCGTTGGCCCGCGCAGCAGGTGACGCCGCGGGACTCTCGAACGCTGCGCTCGAGGAGGAATCCTCGGACGCGTTGCCAGCTGCTGCCAAGCTCGCACGCGATGCCAATGAAGGAGCACGCGAGCTCGAGCTGCTGGTCCGCGCGAGTCACGGCGAGGAAGGACAGCTTTGCGCACAGGTGCTCTCCGTCGACGCGGCCGCCGAGATCGCGGACCTGGGGCAGCTGTCGGCCGCCCTGCAAGAAACCGCCGCGCGCTTGCATCCCGAGCAGCGCATCGGTCCCCAGTTGGCGTTGCTCGATCTACTCGGTGACAGCGCCGCTGGTCGCGCGCTGCACGCCGACGTTCACGCAGCAGCGGCTGGCGAAAAGCTCACGCTGCGCGTGCTCGCCGCGCGCTCTACCGATCCCGCCGAGGCCGCGACCCTCTGGCTGGAAGAAGCGGCCGCGTGCGAGGGCGAGGCGGCGGCGTTCGCGGCAACCATGGCCGGCCGCTACCTGGAAGACGCGGGTCACGACGCAAGCGAGGCGTACGTGGCAGCGCTCGATGCCGTGCGCGGCTACCCGCCGGCCTGCAGCGCGCTCGAGACCGCTGCACGACATCATGGCGACCTGTACGCGCTGGAGCGCGTGCACAGGGAGCTGGCGGCCACCACGGAATCGAGCAACGAGCGGAACGAGCGCAAGCTGCGCTTGTCGCTATTGGCAGCCGACGGCGATCCCGCCGCTGCTCTCGCATGGCTCGACCGAGTCAGCAAGGATCGCGCGTGGGACCCGCTGCTCGCCGAGCTGGCGCTTCGCATCGCCGAAGACGACGGTCCGGAGCAGCGCGCCGTGCGCATGACGACGGCAGCTGCACTGCCGGGCAGCGCGCCGCTAGTGCGCGCCATGCAGCTGCGAGCGGCGTCGGCGAACGAGGATGCCGGCCACTGGGACGACGCAATCGCGCTCTACGATCGTGTGCTCGCGAGCCATGAACCGCACACCGATGACGTCTTCGCGCGACTCGGTCGTACCCACGCGGCGCACCTCGCAGGTCGCTACGATGAGCTGATCGCAGACGCGGAGCGTGCGCTCGGCGCCGGCACGACGCGGGCCGAACGTCGCGCTGCGCTCGACTCGCTCGCCCAGCTCGAGCTCGCTCGCGGCCATGCAGGGCGCGCCGCGATGGCGCTCGAGACGCTGATCGAGCATGACCCGGCCGACGAACGAGACGTGGTCACGTTGCGTACGCTCGAACGCCTCGCGCTCGATGACCGCGACCCGCAACGAACGCTGCGCTTCTCGTCGCAGCTCGCGCTGGCGCTGGACGATGAGCTCGATCGCAGCGCGGAGCTGCGGCTCGCCCTGCGGACCGACGAGGCGCTCGGACAGGATGGCGCGGATGCGCTGTTGCTCGCGAGCGAAGGCCGCTTCACGCACGACCTCTGGCACGCATTGACGTTCGAAGCGTTCGCGCTGCGGCGCGCTGACCGCCTGCGTTTCTACGATGCAGCTCGAACGGTGGCCGAGAACCTGCACGCGCCCATCGAGCGTGCGGCCTACGCCGTGCGCGCGGCGGAAGCCTTCGAGGCCGCGGCGCCCGGTCGCGCGGCGGCCGACCTGGAAGCGTTGCTGCTCGGGGCAGCAGAGCACCCGCTCGCGACCGAAGAGTTGGCGCGCCTGCTCAAGGCCAGCGGCGAGCCACGGCGCGCCGCCTTGCTGTTCCTGCGCGCGGCGGATGGTCCCGCACACGTAGTCAACGACAAGCGCAAGACTCAGCTGCTCTACACCGCAGGCGTGATCCTCCACGACGAGCTGTCGGAGCGCGATCTGGCGCTGGCTGCGTTCCAGCGCGTCGTCGCCCTCGACGTCCTGTACGCGGACGTGTTCGAACGCGAAAAGAGCTTGCTCGATGCGCGCGCCGATGCACGCGGGGCGCTGCTCTTGCTCGAGCGACGCATCGCGGCCAAGGGCGAGCCCGTGCAGCTCGGGCGCTGGCACAGACAACGCGCCGACCTATACGCAACGCTTGGCGAGCGCGCCGCCGCGAAAGCCGCGTTGCGCGATGCTCTGCTCGAAATACCCGAGGACGGTTCTGCATTGCGTACGCTCGCCGGGTGGTGCCGCGACGATGGCGAATACCGTGAAGCGGCGGACGCGCTGGTGCAGCTCGCACGCGGCTCGAGCGATCCGGGCACGCTCGCGCACGCGTTCTTCGCGTTGGGGGAGCTCTACGACGGTCCGTTGCCCGATCCACGCCGTGCCGAGATTGCGTTTACGCGCGTCGTGGCATTGGCGCCGGATGACCCGCGTCCGATCGAGCGCTTGATCGCGCTCTGGATGCGTCAGAGCAACCACGAGCGTGCGATCCGCGCGTTGTCGCATTTACTCACCAGCACCAACGAGCACTCGGCGCGCCGAGATGGCTACGTCGTGCAACTCGCACAGGCATTCACTGCGCTCGGCGACGAACACCAAGCGGAGAAGACGCTCGAAGACGCGCGGCAAGTAACGCCCGGCAGCCTGCGGCTGCTCCGAGCGTTGGCCGAGCTGTACGAGCGACAGCACGATCGCAGCGCGCTCTCGGTGCACCTGGTGCGCTCGTGCCACGCGCTGCGCGCCGCCATCGAAGCCAACCCAGGCGAGCCCGAATCTTGGCAGGGTTTGTACGACATGCTGCTGGCGCGCGGCCGGAGCGACGGCGCGGCGTTGATCGCGGACGCAGCGCGCGCGCTTGGCATCGCGTCACTCGGGCCCGACGTCAGAGACGCAATCCCGGGGCTCGCTGGTACAGCTGACAGCGACTTCGTGCTGCGCAAGCTCATGCCACGCGGGCCGCTCGAGGCCGCTCGTGCCTTGCTCGGAGCACTGCCGCCCGCGCTCGAGCCGTTCCTACCGGCCATCGACACGAATGAACACGCGACATTCGACTCGGCCAGCGAGCCCGAACGTGCCTTCTTGCAGGCGCGCTCCCACGCGCTGGCCAGGTACGGCTTCACGCGCCTGGTGCACACCGATCCCGAGCGCATGCTGCTGTTCGTACATGCGCTCTTGCAGATCGAGGATCCGAAGCACGAAGTTGCGGCCATCGATGCAGACGAGCTCCGGCAACTGACCCAACAAATCGCCGGCGCGCTCTTCCTCGAAGACAAGATCGCCCTCGCGCCGAAGCTGGAGCAGCTCCGACGGGAAGGCCAGTGGAACCCGCGTCGCGCCGCTCAGCTGGCGTGGGACTTCGCGGCCCGCCTCGCGCTCTGCCGCACCGGCGATTTCGGGGGCGCCTTCGCTGCGCTCTTGCGCGTGCGCGGCCACGCGCCCGCCTCGACCACCCTGGAGGAGCGCGCCGCGCTCGCGAAGACCGAACCGCAGCTCCGGGCCCTGCTTTCCTTCGCCGTATCCGAGGCCTATCTTGATCTACGACGCGAAGCGCTTTCGGGCTCTCGCGAAGGATGAGCGTGCCCATGCGTATCGGGGTGATCGGCCAAGCCGGAAAAGCGAAGAACGAGCTGCGCACGGCAGTCGAGCTGTTTCTGGCCGATCCCGAGATCAAGCAGGTGCTCTACCTCGGCATGGACGGCGCGCTCGAGCGCGTGGTCTCCGAGTGGTCGAACGAGAGCCTGCGCGAAGACGACTTCCTGGTGCGCGGCGCGACGCTGGCATGCGAAGGCAGCGCGGATGCCATCGAAGCGCTGCTCGGCGAGGACCGCTCGGTGCAGCGCCTCTCCGTGGTGCGCAGACTGCCGGATCCACCCGCGCGCGCGATCGAGATGCTGGAGAAGTGGATCGTGCTCGCCGTCCACGACAAAGCCATCCTCGACGAGGACGACGTCGCGAACGCGCACCTGATCGTGTACGGCAAGGCCAACGAGGCTGACTTCAAGCGCTTCGGTCCGCGCGCGTTTCTGACACCGGGCCCGCTGTCCAAAGGCAAGGTCGGTCGCATCACACTGCGCAGCGACGGCCACTTGGACATCGATCTGCTCGACCTGCTCGGCAATGCAGTCCTGCACGAAGAGGTCTCCCCGAGCGCAGCGAAAGTGGTGATCACGTCGTGAGCGAGCGGATCGCGATCTTCGGCGGTAGCTTCGACCCTCCCCACGTCGCGCATACGCTGGCGGCGGCGTACGTGCTCGCCACGGAATCCGTCGATCGCGTGCTGGTCGTGCCGACCGCGACGCATCCCTTCGGCAAGCGCCTCTCGGCGTTCATGCATCGCGTGCACATGTGCGGGCTCGCGTTCGCCGAGCTCGCGCACGTCAGCATCTCCGTGATCGAGCGCGACTTGCCTCCGCCGAGCCTCACCTTGCACACGCTCGAAGCGCTCGCGCAGGCGCATAAAGGCGCGCACCTGCACTTGGTGATCGGCTCCGACTTGCTCGCCGAGACGCACGCCTGGCACAACTTCGCGCGCGTCAGCGAGCTGGCGCCGCCGATCATCGTCGAGCGCCAAGGCTACGAAAGCCCCGACGCGACCACGCCTGCGCTGCCCGGCGTGAGTTCGACCGAAATGCGCCGCCGCCTACGCGTAGGCGAATCAACGGCCGGCTGGCTCTCGCCCGCGGTGGCCAGCTACGCGCTCGAGCACGGGCTGTACAGGCAGGAAAGACAGGACTGAGGTCGAGGAGAGGTGCATGAAGTTCTGTCTCTCTCGCACACCATTGCTCGACTGCGCGAGTCGCGAAGTCATCGCTTTTCAGCGCGACATCAACCAGACCAGCAGCGCTCCCGCGAACACCAGCGCGGCGAACACCAGCGGCCGCGCGCTCGGGCGACCCGTCGCGAGGTCTTCGGGCAAGGGCAACGGCGCAACGCTGTGTGCACGACGCTCCTCTGGCGCGACCTCTTTCACGTGCGACACGCTGGCCGCAGGCGCGATGCTCACATCAGTTGCAACATACGCACGCGGCCGATCCGACGGCATGGTCACCGGCTCCGGCTCGCTCACCTCGATCGGCGGGGAACGAAGCGCCGCCTCCGCGGCCTGCTCGCGAATGCGCCGGAGCGCCACGATGTCCTCGGAGAAATGGTCGGTGAGGAACGACGCGAAACGCAGCTGTGAAGCCATCAGCTGCGAGCCGAGCGCATAGCGCTCGACGTCCTCCAGCATGCGCCCTGCGCTCTGGTAGCGCATGGCCGGATCGAACGCGAGCGCGCGATCCAGGATCGTCTGCAGCTCGGGCAGCGCAGGTAGGCCCCGGTCGGGCAACGGCGAGACCGCGGCGCGCTGTGCCATCTGCAGCATCTCCGGCTCGCTGCCCTTGTATAAGCGCCGGCCCGCACACAGCTCCCAGAGCAGGATGCCCGCCGCAAACAAGTCCGAGCGCGCATCGACCTCTTCGCCCCGCGCGTGCTCGGGCGCCATGTACGCGCTCTTGCCTGCAACTCGCACCCGCTGGATCCGGCTCTCGTCGGGATCACCGTTGCACGCGGCTGCGGCGGCGGCATCGACCTCGTGCGCGAGCGCTCGCGCGATCCCGAAGTCGCACAAGCTCACCTCGCCTTCGAACGAGATCAGCACGTTCGAAGGCGACACGTCGCGATGCACGAGAGCAAGCGGCGTACCGCTGCCGTCGCTTGCACGATGCGCATAGTCGAGCGCGAGCAAGACCTCGCGCACCACCAGCAGCGCGAACTCCGCCGGCAAAGGCAAACGACGCCGACTCAGCTCGCGCAGCAGCTGGTTCAAGTCGTAGCCCTCGACGTACTCCATCGCGATGAACAGGCGTCCCGATTCACGACCGAGGTCGAGGACGCGCACGATGTTGCGATGACTCAGCTTGGCCGCGAGCTTGGCTTCACTCACCAACATGCGCGTGAAGCCCGCGTCAGCTGACAACTCCGGCAAGATCTCTTTCACCACCACGCGCCGCGACGCCCCGAGGTCGGTCGTCATGCGCGCGAGAAAGATCTCCGCCATGCCGCCGCGACCGATGCGATCGAAGAGCAGGTACTTGCCAAAGGCGCGCGGCAGCAACGGCACCGAGATCGGTACTCCCGAGAGGGCTGGCCTGGGCTCCGGTACCATGAGGACAGATCTTTATGCACGCCTAGCCGAGTGGCGCAAGAGCGTGGCCCGCGCGGTCACTCGGCAGCGGTCGTAGCACGCCCTGGCTGTGAGAATTCGAGTGTCCCATATTCGGCATGGAGCACGACGCGCTCGCCCTTGCGAACTTCCCCAGCCAAGAGTGCGCGCGACAGCGGCGCTTCGACCAGGCGGGAAATCGTGCGACGCATGGGTCGCGCGCCGAGCGCACGATCGAAGCCACCGGCCGCGACCAGCGCGAGCAACGCCGACGTCTCGACCTCGAGCACGACGTCGTGGCGCTCCAGCGCGATCTTCGCGACTTCGCTCAGCATGCGTCGCGCCACCTTCATGACCTCGATTTCGGACAGCGGCTTGAAGTAGAGAGGCTCGTCGATCCGGTTCCAGAGCTCGGGCGGCATCGCCGCGCGTGCAATGGACAGCGCCCGCTCGCGAGCACGAACGTCGTCGTGCCCTTCCGCGTCGCGGCTGCGCTCAGCGTCGCCAAAACCGATGCGCGCGCGCGCCGCTGCGCTCTCGGCGCCAAGATTCGATGTCATCACGATCACCGTGTTCGTGAAATCCACCGTGCGACCGCGACCGTCGGTGAGTCGACCTTCGTCGAGCAGCGGCAAGAGCGCAAGCAGCACGTCGGGATGCGCTTTTTCGATCTCGTCGAGCAGCACCAGCTGATATGGCCGATGGCGCACCGCGTCGGTGAGCTGCCCCGCGTCTTCGTGACCCACGTAGCCGGGTGGCGCGCCAAACAGCCGCGCCACCGAATGCGGCTCGGACAGCTCGCTCATGTCGATGCGCGTGAGCTGCGTTCCAGGGAACATGCGCTCGGCGATGGCTTTGGCCATCTCGGTCTTGCCGACGCCGGTCGGCCCGAGAAACAGGAACGTTCCGAGCGGTCGCGCGCCGCGAAAGCCCGCCGCGCTCTTGCGCAACGCGTTGGCGATGCAGCTGACAGCGGCCGTCTGGCCCACGACGCGCTCCGCCAGATGCGTCTCCAGAGACAACAGCGCATCGCCGTCCTGCATGAGCAGCCGCTCGACCGACACCCCGGCCAGCTCCGAGACCACGGACGCGACTGCAGCTTGATCCACGCACGCACGACCACGCCGATGCACGCGGGCACCCGCCTGATCGAGCAGCGCGATCGCCTTGTCCGGCAATTGACGCTCGGTCAAATAGCGCACGGAAAGCTCGACGGCAGCCGAGAGCGCTGCGTCGTCGTAGCGCACGGCATGATGCCGCTCGTAGTGCGGCGCGACGCCGCGCAGAATGCTGAGCGCGTCCGCACGCGTCGGCTCGCCGACCTCGATGCGCGTGAAGCGTCGCGCCAAAGCGGCATCACGCTCGAACACGCGTCGGTACTCCGCGTCGGTCGTAGCGCCGACGACCGGCAACTCACCACGCGACAACGCCGTCTTCAGCTCATTGCCGAGGCTGTCGCCTTCCGCGCCGCCGATCACCGTATGAATCTCGTCGATGAAGAGCAGCACGCGCCCGTCACTCTTCTTCACTTCGGCACGCAGCGTCGCAACGCGCTCCGACAGCGCTCCGCGCACACCCGTGCCGGCAAGCAGGCTCGACGCCGAGAGCTCGATCAACGTGCGCTCGCTGCGGCTATGCAGCATCGCCAGCGCAAGCCCTTCGACGAGCGCCGTCTTGCCGACGCCCGGAGGCCCGACCAGCACGGGATTGTTGCCGCGCCGGCGCGCTAGCACATCGAGCAGCATGTCGATCTCGGCTTCGCGACCGATCACGTCGTCGATCTGCCCCAGCGCGGCCGCCTGCGTGAGATTGCGCCCGAGCGCGTGGAGGAGCGGAAAGCTCTGGGGATCGAGCACACCGAGCTCGGCCTGCGCTTTGGCCGCTTTCGTGGCCGGACGGGGAGCGTGCACAGCGCGCGGCTTCGGCAGCGGAGCGTTGGGCGCCCCGTGCTTCGCGCTCGGCGTTTCCGTTGCAGCTGTCGCCGGCGCCACATGCGGAGCGCTGCCGAGCCGCCGCTGCAGCTTCGATTCGGTCTGCTCCGCGAGCAAAAGGCCGTGGTCGCGCCGCATGCGCGCTCGCGGTGCCTTCAGCCACGCCGCATCGCTACGCGTCTTGCGTGCGCGTTCGGGCGCCGCCACCGTCACAGACGACGCTTGCGCGATCGACTTCGCGCCTGGCGCAGCTGCGAGCGTCACACCCTGCAACAGCCCCGCCACCACGTGGCTCAGCTCGTCACTCGACACGCCGGCCTGCTTCAGCAAGAGCGCGCCCGCGGATCGCGCATCGCGCACGATCGCCAACCACAGATGCAAACCCACGGTCTGCCCGCCACTCGACGCCGCCAGCTTGCGCGCACGCTCCTGGGCGAGGTCGATCGCATTCGGCCGCTCTTCGTGCGCGTGCGAGAGCGCCGCGAACAAGCCGGGCTCGCCGAGACCTCGCTCGGCGCACAGCCGCATCAGCCGCTCGTCCTCTTGCAGCAGCGCGCACAGCACGTGTGCAGTCGAAAGCGATTGCCTGCGACGCTGCGCGAAATCCTTCGCCCGCGCCAAAGTGCTCGAAAAGCCTGCGACCATGCCCTGCCTCCTCTCCCCGGATAACGCCTGTCGCCGATCCGACCAACTTTTCCGCGCAAATTGGGGCCGCCACGAGCCAACGACCACTCAGGCCTTCCGCTGCCGGCAAGGCCCAGGTACACCTGCCGGCGGATGGACGTGCACGAGCTGATCGACCGCGCCGAGCAAGGCCATTACGCGCCGGTGCACCTGATCGTCGGAGCCGAGCGCCTGTTCATCGATCGCGCCGTCACCGCCCTGCGGCGCGCGACCGTCGGCGACGGAGACGCCTGGAACGAGCAGGTCTTCCAAGGCAAGAGCGCCTCGGCCGGTCGCATCCTCGACGCCGCGCGCACGCTGCCGATGATGGCCAAGGTGCGCTTCGTGCTCGTGCGCAGCGCCGACGATCTCGCTGACAAAGAGCTGGAGCCACTGGCCGAGTACTGCGCGGCGCCCGTCGACAGCGCCTGCTTGGTGATGACCGCCGAGAAGCTCGACGGCCGGAGCCGCTTCGCGAAAGTCGCCAAGCAGAAGGGTTTTCTGCACGGCGCAGATCCGTTGAAGCCCGCCGGCATGCGCGACTTCCTCGCGCGCGAGACACGCAAGCGCAAGATCGACGTGAAGCCCGACGCAGGCGCTGCGCTGATCGACGCGATCGGCACCGACCTCTCCGCGCTCGACGACGCGCTCACGCGCCTAGTGCTCTACGTGGGCGACGGCAAACCGATCACGCTGGCCGCGGTCGAGGCCTGCGTGTCGCGCGTGCGCGTCGAGTCGATCTGGGCGTTGGTCGACGCGGTCGGCCTGCGCGATCAACGCACCGCTCTGAAAGCCGCTAGCTCGCTACTCTCCGATCGCGAGCCACCGCTGCGCATCCTGGCGATGGTCGCGCGCCAGCTGCGCATGATCGGACGTATGCAGGATGGCCTGCAAAACGGCCTGCGCCCCGAAGACGCAGCAGTCGCGGCAGGTGCACCACCGTTCAAGGCACGCGAGCTCGCAAACGCTGCCAAGCGCGTGAGCCCAAGCGATCTGGCCCGTGCGTTTCGCGTGCTCGGTGAGGCGGACCTCGCGCTCAAAGGCAGCAAGCGCCAGCCCGAGATCGTGCTCGAGACGGCGATCCTGCAGCTGACACGCTGAGGCAAGGCTGGCATCGGAAACCGCGAGGGCCGCCCTCTGCCCCGCCGGAATGGCCTGCACCAAAGCGCGCCAACCGCCCTAATTCACCCACGCCAAGCTCACGCACGCCGCTCACGCCTCTCGGCGGAGCGCAGCGAACGCGCGCAACACAGCAGCGTCGCGCTGACGCAGTGAAGCGCCTCCTGAGGCGCGAGGCGCGAGCGCGCCCGCAGCGATGCGAGGGAGCGTACTCACGTACGTGACCGAGCTGAGCGAGGACGTAAGCCGCGGATCGCGCCTCAGGGGCGCTTCACGGACAGATCACCCGAGCTTGGAGACCTGTTCAGATAGTCGCGAGATGTAGCGGGAGCCGGTGCGGCGGTGGAAGACGCCTTTGGCCACGGCGCGGTCGATCTGCGAGACCACGCCCTTGAGGGAGGTCTCGGCGGTCTTTTTGTCGCCGGCTACGAGGGCCGCGCGCAGACGCTTCATGAACGTGCGCGTGGTGGTGCGAACGCGCCGGAGACGCTCCGTGCGTTTGGCCGTTTGCTTGACGCGCTTGCGCGCAGAGTCGTGATTCGCCACAGGAAAGCTCCAGAAAAGAGACTCGGGGCCGGGACAGGTACCGGGAGTTGCCCTTCTTGTCAACCTGACGACGGCTCCCTGGGGCCCACACGCCCACGCCGCCCCACCCGAATGTTGCCGAAAGGGGCCCAACCCGTTACTTGGGGCCATGTCCCAGGCCCCTTCGGCGCCCGTACCCGACCCACCCGGCGCCCCGGCCGCAAAAGCCGCCTCCCCCGCCACCGACCACCACGACGAGCACTCCACGATTGCGCGGCGGGCTGGGATCGTGGCCATGGGCACGCTGGCCTCGCGCGTGCTCGGTGCGGTCCGCGACGCTGCCATCGCGGGCTTCTTCAGCGTCGCCGACACAGACGCGTTCTTCGTGGCCTGGACGATCCCGAACACGCTGCGGCGCGTGCTCGGCGAAGGCGCTGTCACGGCGGCCATCGTGCCCGTGTTCGCCGAGGTCAACGAGACCGAAGGACGCGTGCGCGCCCAGCGTTACGTTGCCGCCATCAGCGGCGTGATGCTGCTCTTACTCTCGGCCGTCAGCGCGCTCGGCATCTTCACCTCCTCGCTCTGGACCACGCTCTACGCAGCCGGCTACCGCGGCGATGCGAGCAAGTTCAGTGTCACCGTCACGCTCACGCAGCTCTGCTTTCCGTACATCCTGCTGGTCGGCTTCGCTGCGCTCGGCATGGGCATTCTCAATTCGGTGGGCCGCTTCGGCGTCGCGTCGTTCGCACCCGCGCTGCTCAACGTCGCGGTGATCCTGACGCCCTGGTTGTTCACGCCGCTCGCGATCGGCATGGGCTTGCCAGCCGTCGCGGGCCTCGCCATCGCAACGCTGGTCGGCGGTGTGCTGCAAGTCGTCGTGCAGTTTCCGGAGCTGCGTCGCGAGGGCATGCTGCAGCGGCCCGTGATCGACTTTTCCGATCCGGCGGTGAAGAAAACCCTGCGTTTGATGCTTCCTTTGGTGCTCGGCTCCGGCATCTACCAGCTCAACATCATGCTCTCCCGCCTCTTCGCGTCGTACTTGCCGACCGGATCGCAGAGCTTTCTCTACTACGGTCAGCGCCTGGTCGAGATTCCGCAGAGCATGTTCGCGCTCGCGGTGGCATCCGCAACGCTGCCGAGCCTCGCGAAGCAGAAAAGCCAGGGCAACCACGAGGCGGCCAAGGCCACGCTGCGTTACAGCTTACGACTCTCGCTGTTCGTCGCGATTCCGTCCTCGGTCGCGCTGGTCGTTCTGGCCAAGCCCACGATCGCGGTGCTGTTTGGCCGTGGCGCCTTCAGCGACTACAACGTGCAGCAGACGGCGCACTCGCTGGCGTGGATGGCCGCATCGACGTGGGCCGTCGCGGCGCTCCATCCAGTCACGCGCATGTACTACGCATACAACGACACGCGCACGCCCGTCTGGTGCAGCGCGCTCAACCTGGGCGCGTTCTGCATCGTGAGCCTCGCCGGCATGAGCCGCTTCGGCCACGTGGCGATCGCCGCCGCGACGAGCGCGGGCGCCCTCGCGCAGGTCGTGGGCCTGTTCCTGATCCTGCCGCGGCGGGTTGGCGATCTCCGGCTGCGCGAGGTCTGGAGCTCGGCATGGCGCTGCCTCGCGGCGAGCGCGGTCATGGGCTTCGTGATCTACGACGTGGCCCAGCTCGGAACCTGGTCGCGCGCCGGCTCGCTGCTGCGCAACCTGATCGTATACGCCGGAGCGGTGCCGTTTGGCGCCGCCGTCTACGTGGCCGCCTGCATGCTCTTCGGCTCGCCGGAGATCGACGACTTGCTTCGCGCGCGTGGCCGTAGCATGAAGCGTCCGTGACCGACGCCTTTCCCATTCGCGATGCCACGTTCATCATGTCGGCGCGCGACGTGAGCGAGCTGCCTGCTCCCACGTTTGCCGAGCTCGCGTTCGCCGGCAAGTCGAACGTGGGCAAGTCGAGCCTGATCAACGTGCTCACGGCGCGCAAGAAGCTGGCCCGCATCAGCGCCACGCCCGGCTGCACGCGCGGCATCAACATTTTCCGGATCGAGCAGGCCGACACGGTCGTGCACTTCGTCGATCTTCCTGGCTACGGCTACGCCGCACGCAGCAAGCACGAGCGCAAAGCCTGGGGCCCGATGATCGAAGGCTTCCTGCGCGAGCGCGTGGGGCTTGCTCTCGTGGTCGTGATCGTGGACGTGCGTCGCGGGCTCGACGAAGAGGATTCGCAGCTGCTCGAGTTCCTGGACAGCTTGGGGCACGCGAGCGTTCTGGTGGCAACCAAGCTCGACAAGCTGCCGCTCGGCAAGCGCAAACCCGAGCTCGCCAAGCTCGCGAAGGTAGCCGGTCGCAAGGTGATCGGCTTCAGCTCGGAGAACGGCGAAGGACGCGACACGCTGCTGCGTCTGCTGTTGTCGTCGGCCCTACGAGGTCATGCGCGCGAGAAGCCAAGCGCGAACGCGACTCAGCCCCGCGACGGAGCAAACGGCTGAGCACTCAGAAACGCGCGGGTGCGCTGGTGAGCGCCGTCCCAGCTTCGTAGAGCTTCTTGCCGCGGCCTTCGACGAAGCGCTTGATCGTCCACGGAACTTTCAGCATCCACGCGTGCACTTGACCGCGCACGAGCGAGACGACCATGCCGGAGCCGATGTCGGCCATCACGCCGTACGCGAGCAGCGTCTTACGCCCTTCGTCGTACGGGCGCGCGGTGTAGAAACCCCAGGCGGCACGCAGATCATGCGGACGCTGGTCGTCGATCGTGAACGTGATGTCGTGCTGCTGCTCGTGAATGCTGAGCTTCAGAAAGTAGTTGGCTTCGATCGGCCCCGCGCCTTGCCGCACGAACACGGTGCGCTGACTCGCGCTCGCGCGCACGAGCCTGGCCTCGAGCACCTGCGGCATCATGTGGTGGTACTGCTTGGTGTCGAGTAACGCCCTCCATACGACGTCGGGGGCGGCATCGATCACCTGATAGCTCGTGCCACCCATCAGTTCGAGCGAGCCTCGACGCTGCGAGAGCGGACGCTCGACGAGGCTTCCTTGCGCGAGCGAAACGCGCTCGGCGCTGGTGAACTCACGCGTGCTGTCTTGAGTTGCGAACGCGGCGAGCGGCAGGCCGCACACGAGCAACACGAGCGCCACGCGGATCGAAACGCGCGAAGCGATGCGCGTCGCAATCCGTTCGCGGGCTGATCCGTTACTGCTCACACGTTCCATTGTTGCAGACCGACACCGAGCAAGCCAGCCGATTCATGCGCAGAGGGCGCAGGCGGCAGCGCAGGAATGTCAACGGCGTGCGCGCTTCGCTTCATGCGTTGCGGACAACGTGCGGTGGCTATTCCAGCGGCGCGTGCAGCGACGGGCCGAACGGTGCGGCAATTGCGGCCGCGGTCGTCGAGACGCGCGTCGTATGCGCTGAGACACCTGCGTACATGCCATCCGGCGGTTGACCAGGATACCAAGCCCAGAAGGGTGCGACGTCTTTGCAGGCGGGGCGATCCGCCGGGGCGCAATACACACGTACGTGAAAGTGACTGCGGTGCGGATTGCCGTGCGAGGGCTCGACCATCACTTGAGCAGCGCGCGCGATCACCTCGGAGGGCGCACCGCGGCGCGCGGCTTCCGTGAGCAAGCGCTGGCGAAGCACGCGCGCGACGAAGATGTACTGCACGCGTGCATCGGCGTCGCTCACCAACTTGGCGACCAGCTCCCAGTT
Source organism: Sandaracinaceae bacterium (assembly GCA_017881055.1). GTDB lineage: Bacteria > Myxococcota_A > Polyangia > Polyangiales > JAFGIB01 > JADGRF01. The sequence continues at coordinate 898 of JADGRF010000060.1, read as the reverse complement.
GCGTGCGTCGTCGAAACGCAGGCCGCCGTTCGGCGCGAGACCACGCCCACCCGCGTCGAACTCCGCAAACGACTGACCTTCGTACGGCTTGGCATCGGCGGTCGTCATGAAGAAGCCCACGTCGGCATCGCGACCGCTCTCGTGCGAGTGATGACCATCGATGTCACCGCCCTTTTGGCCCGAGATCTCGCCGATCGAGAGCTTCGAGCCCGGCAGACGAAATGAAACGCGGCGCGCGCCGCGCTCGAGCAGCTGCACCAGCTCCCAGGTTCCGTAGAACCGGCCCGAAGACGTGTACTCGGGTACGTAGCGCACGTACTGCGACTGCTTCAGGCGCATGCCGCGCATCAAGCTGCCGTCCCAGGGGAAGCGCACGGAGCGGCTGCGTAGACCTGGCGGTGGGCGCAGCGAGACTTCGGCGAGCATGGGGCGAAAGCGTCCTTGCGTCGCGCCGGGCGATGCGAACAAAAGGCCCGAGAGCGCGCACATGAGCCACGTCCAAGTTCGCTTGCTCCGCAGGACTGTCATGGTTCCACCTACCCGCTGCCGGCACACACGTTCACGCGAGCGCCTGACTCACGCCTACATGGAGCACGGGCGTTCCGGCAAGTTTTCGACACGGCAGGCGCCGGACCGACCACCGGACCGGTGGTATGCTGCAAAGGTGCAAGCTCGGATCGTTCTCTCCTCGTGCGCATTGCTGGTGGTGGTCGCGTGCGGAGGCGCAAAAGGCCCGCACGCCGCGAGCAGCAGCGGCGGTGAGGCGCCCGCGCTCGTGGTCGATCCACGCGAGCTGCCGGCGCACCCCACGTTCGCGGATGTCGTCGATGCCGCGCGCAAGCTGGACGAGACCGGACACGCGCCGAGCACGCGCGGCTGTCTGCTGCATGACGATCAG
>JADGRF010000059.1 GCA_017881055.1 Sandaracinaceae bacterium | reverse complement strand
CTGCCAGCGAGGCTCGGGTCGCCAGCCGCTCGAGGTCGCCGACCTGCGCGAGCTCGGTGCGCAGCGTATCCCGCAACACGGCATCCGCGACGAAGGCCTCCACGCAGTCGTGACGTCGGCGGATCGGCTCGATCTCCGTGAGCGGCGCCAGCAGCCGACGCCGCAGCATGCGCGCGCCCATCGACGTCTTCGTGACGTCGAGAAAATGCAAGAGCGAGCCGCGTCGCTCGCCGGCCAGCGTGCTCACCAGCTCGAGGTTGCGCACGGCGGCCTCGTCGAGGCCGAGCTCCGTGCGCATGTCGTACGCCACGATGCGCTCGAAATCGAGCGGCGTTCCTGGCTGCGCGCGACGTGCGTAGTCGAGCGCGATGGCGACGGCTGCACGCGAGGCCGGTGACAGCGCCGTACCCGAGGAGCGCAGCGCAGCTTCGATGGCTTCGTTCACCGCGGGCTCGGTCGTTGCCGCCGTCAGCTGCACGCTTTCGACGCGCCGGATCGCTGCGCGCGGTAATGCTCGCTTCAAGCTGTCGGCCAGCGTATCGGTCAGCTCGCAGATCAGGATCTCGCGCGGGTCTAGCCGGACCAGCTCGGTGAGCACGTCGGGCTCGCTGTGCAGTGTGGCGGCACGAACCTCGGCCGCTCCAAGCTCCAGGGCGGATAGTCCGTAGCTGCCGCCGTCGGCTGCAACCGCAGCGAGGTAGTTGTTGGCGCGCGCGTCGAGCGCGTCGGGGTCGAGCACGAGCGCGGGCGTCAGCACGCGCACTACGGCCCGCGGTACGACGCCTTTGACCTTCGACGGGTCCTCCATCTGCTCGCAGATCGCGACCCGCTGCCCCTGTTCGAGCAGGCGCGCGATGTAGCCCGACGCGGCATGATGCGGCACGCCAGCCATCGGTATGTTCACCCCGTCGGCGTCGGCACCACGCGACGTGAGCGTCAGGTCGAGCAGCTGCGAGACGAGGACGGCGTCCTCGAAGAACATCTCGTAGAAGTCGCCCATCCGGAAGAACAGGATCGCGTCGGGGTGGTCCGTCTTCGCGCGAAAGAACTGCTCCATCGCGGGCGAGCGGCGCGGACGGTTTGCTTTCGGCGCAGACACGATGGCGTGCACCCCTTACCTGCTCACTGATACGAAGTGGCGACCTGCTTCGGGAAGGCATCGAGCGGAATCGGCACGAGGCCCCGCGTGGTCATGTCGACCATGTACAGCGTCTGGTCGACGTCGTTGTAACGCAGGTCGACAGGTGCGACGCCGAAGTTCGTGCCGTAGGCGCCGATCGTCGCGTCGAGCCTCAGCGGGATCGTCGTCGTCCCGAATCGGATGATCAAGTTCGTTCCGGGTTGCGCGCGCAGGGCGACGTTCTTCTCGTTGCGGTGGCTGGCAATCTCGAACGACACGTACGCGTTCTTGAAGGGCACGTCTTCGTACGCCCTGCCCTGCAACGTCGGGCTCTGCTTCGTGTCGATACGGCAACGCTTGGTAGCGGGGTCGGCTACGACGCGATGCTGGAACTGGAGCCGGTCGGAGCCAGACACAACGTAGGCGTTGCGCGTGTGCACTTCGAACGTCATCAGCTGACCGCCGAAGCATCTCGACACGAGCGTATGATCGAGCGCAGTGCCGGGATTGAGCGTCAGGTCGTGCGAGGGTACGAGCAGCGCATCGCGCAGCACCAAGCGATCGTCCATGGCGCGGCGCACCGCGAATGCAAGGGTGGCGTCGCCGCTCTTGCGTGCGGTCACGAGCTTCTGACACTCGGCGTACTGCGCATCGCTGATGCCGGGCTCGAGCTTCTTGAGCGCTGCGAGGTCCGGCAGCGCCGCTGTGATCACCACCTGGTCGCCCACGTGAACGCCGCCCGCGAGCTGATCCTCGTCGCCGAGCACGCCCTTGCCACAGAACGTGATCTCCGACGCCAGTTCCAGCGAGCCCGACACGTTGTCGCTGCCGCCCGGCTCGATGAAACGACCGTGCCCGCCGAACGCACCGGGAATCGGCCCTTCGAACTCCGCCGACCAATTCTCGAGCGTCGCCCATGGGTCGCCCAACACGCAGACACGCGCTGCGCCGTCTTTGCAGCGCGCATTGACGCCTGGCCGGTCGGGGTCGCTGCTGCCGCCTCCGGCGGTCGTCCCGCTGCCGCCGCTGCTACCCGCGTCAGTCGCCGCCATGGCGGTGCCGAGGCCGGCATCTAGCGTCTCACTCGCTCCGCTGTCTACCGAGGCGACCACTTCACTCGGCGTGCCCGCATCCGCGACCGTCGCGAGCTGGCTCGCCAGCGGGAATGCGACGGCTTGCGGCGCGGCGCAAGGGACGCACGAAAGGCCTTCGATGCGCGGATCCGTGGTGGTGCCGTCGTAGCCGACGTCAAACGCGTCGGAGCCGACACTGAACAGCGGCGACGTGCTCGGAATGGCGCTCGGCTCCTCCGTCGCAGTTGAGGAGACCTGGCTATAGATGCGTGTGCGGTGCCGGATCACGGGATAGGGATCCCCGATCGGGCCGCCGCAGCCCCGGCACGCCTTCAGATCGTTGTCGTGCACGTCGACGATCTGCACCGTTCCATCGCTGACGCCGATCGCCAGGAACACGCCGCGCAGGCGTGCCCGCGCAGCCTGTGCGCTCGTGTGAGCCGTATCGAAGCAGTACTGCGTGTTGTCAGGCATCGCCGCCAGCTGCTTGTCGGTGAACCCATTCGAGTCCAGCGTGTATTGCGAGGCGTTGCCCGTCACGTCGAACACGGGATGCACGACCGCGAGCGACAGCGCAGTGGCTAGCCCAGGAGCGTAGTCTGTCCGCAGCGCGATGCGATTCTTGGGTCGAGTCGGATCGTTGCTCACTGACAGCACTTTGCCGTTCTGCGTGACCAAGACCGAGCCATTCGTCGCATCGATCGCGTAGACGTACTGAGTTTCGCTCTTCGAGTCTTCGACCCTGACTGGAACGCGTGGCGTCACGGCCAGCGCGCTCGTGGGTACGCCGGTCACGATTGGCTGAAGTAGCGAGCCGGCCAGGTCTCCCTCCGCAAGCTTGTCTAGGTCGAGCGCGTGAATGATTGGGAGAACGCGATCCGCGATCAGCAGCCGGCGCTGGCAGGCCTTGCCCGTCTCGCAGAAGTCGTCGATGGCGAACGCGACCGGCTCTGGCT
>JADGRF010000058.1 GCA_017881055.1 Sandaracinaceae bacterium | reverse complement strand
CTGTTCGCCAATTAAAGCGGTACGCGAGCTGGGTTTAGAACGTCGTGAGACAGTTCGGTCCCTATCTGCCGTGGGCGCAGGATACTTGAGAGGAGCTATTCATAGTACGAGAGGACCTGAATGGACGAACCCCTAGTGATCCGGTTGTCTCGCCAGAGGCACCGCCGGGTAGCTATGTTCGGAACGGATAACCGCTGAAAGCATCTAAGCGGGAAGCCGGCCTCAAGATTAGGTATCCCGGACGCAAGTCCCTAAAGGCCCCTTCTAGACTAGGAGGCAATAGGTCGGGTGTGGAAGCGCAGTAATGCGTGTAGCTAACCGATACTAATCGGCCGTGCGGCTTTTCCTTATTCTAAGGCAAACGTCGTACAAATTTGAGACCAGGGTTGGGAGCAAGGTTGCCCAATCCTCAGGTCCTCGTGCGCGAGCGCGAGTAACGAGTTCAAATGCAATCAATCGAGCGTCTGTTGGCACCGAAAAGCCGGCGCGCTCGATCAGAAACTCTCGAAATTTTTCGGTGGCTACGTCGAAGGGGTCATACCCGATCCCATCCCGAACTCGGAAGTCAAGCCCTTCAGAGCCGATGGTACTGCTTGGGAAACTAAGTGGGAGAGTAGGACGCCGCCGGAATTAATATGGAAGGCCCCATCTGGAAACAGGTGGGGCCTTTTTCTATGGAACTTCGTGGTCCGTGCTCCGGCCGTGCGGTGCGGTTCGGTGCGGTGCGGTGCGTGTCGACCTTTTAGCTGCCGCCTGGGGTTTAATCGGCTGCGGCGGGCGGGGTAATCCGTCGCGCGAGGAGCGGGCCTGCTAGGCTCGCAAGCGCACGTGACCACTCCGCTGACGATCGGCCGTATTCGGGTGCGCGGAGTGTGGGCGTGGCCGCTTGGGCTGGCCGTGGTCGTGGCGGTGTTCGTGGCGTGGTGGGCGCCCGTGTTAGTTCGCGAGCGGGTGCTGATGACGGTCGACGCGCGGCTCGGACTGCGCGCCAGCGTGGCGGACGTGTCCGTGTCGCCTGCAGGCGTGACGCTGATGGGCCTCGCGATGACGACTGCGCCGCCGCAGACGGGCGTTTCCGTAACCGTCGAGAGCGTTCGGCTCGAAACAAGTCTCTTTGCCTTGGTCTTCCGCGGGAGCGCCGCGGTCGAGGACATCGAAGCGCACGGCGTGCGCGTTGCCGCGGACGTAGCTTCAGGCGGATTCGATGCGCTGCTTGCGAAGGTCCGGGCCGGCCGCGATCACGCGGAGTCGGGCAAGAGCTCGGCCGCCCCGGGGCGCACGCTGCATGCGGATCGCGTAGCGATTTCCATCAAGCGCGCGGCGACCTCGCTGATGGAGCTGTCCGGAGCCAAGCTCAGCGTCGGAACGAACGAGCTCCTGGCTACCTTGCCGTCACTGCGCTTGGCTGATGGGAGACGGCTGTCTGCGCAGCTGCAGGGAGTCGAGCTTCGCGGACTGCGCGGCGAGAGCGGCCAGGGCTGGCAACTGCGCCGGCTTACGGTTGCGACCGCGGCGCTCCGAGCGGAGGCGCCGCGCGCTTCTGTTGGCGCTGTGACCGCGCCAAGCGATTTGGATGCTGACGAAGACGCGGCGCCAAAGTCCGACTTCGTGCCGGAGCCGAGCGCAAGACCCGCTGCGCAGGCCGCGCCGGCCGGGATTGCGAAGCGGGCAACGGTTTCTCCCGTGGCTTTCATCATGGCGCGCCTTGCTCCAGGCGCGGAGCTCGTCGTGCAGCGTGCCTCGCTGACGGCGGTCTCCGGCGATGGTCACGCGCAGATCTTGAGCGAGATCCAAGCGCGCGTGACGCGCGAGCGCGAAGAACAGCTGCACGTCACCGGTCACGGGGTGACCGAGCAGGCCGGGCACCTCGATGCGGATCTGCGCATCTCACCGCGCGACCTGCGCGCCGATGGAACGGTGACGCTCAAGGACCTGCCGCTCAATCTGCTCGCCCCCTTGCTACCGAACGTGCCTTGGGATGCGCCTGAGCAAAGTCGGCTGAGCGCGGAGCTGTTGGTGAAAACCGAGAGCTTGGAGCGGCTGGCGATCGAAGGTCACGCGCACCTCGAGAAAGGCGGAATCTTTTCGCCGCGGATCGCCGCGACACCGGTGCACGACATCAACATCGATGTCGAAGGCAAAGGTTATTTCTATCCTGCGCGGCGGCGACTCGAGGTCGTGTCCGCGCAGCTCAAGCTCGGCAAGCCGAAGATCACGCTTTCCGGCGCGCTCGAGCTGGCTGCGGATCACTACGTGATCGAGCTCGACGCGAGCTTGCCCCGTACTGGCTGCACCGACGCAGTGCGCTCGGTGCCGGCAGATCTGCTGGCCGACATGGCGCTTGCGACTTGGACCGGCACGATCGGTGGTCGGATTCAGCTGCAGATCGATTCGCGCGCGCTCGAGAAAACCAAGCTCGACTTCGACATCAAAGATCAGTGCGAGTTTTCGCGCCTGCCCGAGCTGGCGGATCTGCGCCGGTTTGCACAGCCGTTCACGCATAGCGTGATCGAGCCCGACGACACCGTCTTCGAGATGGAGACCGGGCCAGGCACCGAGGCGTGGACACCTATCGAAGCGATCAGCCCGTTCCTGATCTACGCCGTCCTGGGGCACGAAGACCCGCAGTTCTTCGCGCATCACGGGTTTTCGCCGCCGCACATTCGCACGGCGCTGATTCGCAATCTGGAGGAGGGGCGCTACGTGGTCGGCGCGAGCACGATCACGATGCAGCTCGTGAAGAACGTGTTCTTGCGGCGTGAGAAGACGCTTGCCCGCAAGCTTCAGGAAGTGCTGCTTACGTGGTGGATCGAGCGCTCGATGGACAAGCGCGAGATCCTGCAGCTGTACTTGAACGTGATCGAGTACGGGCCGAGCGTGTATGGTGTCCGCAGCGCCGCGAAACACTATTTCAATCGTTTGCCTGCGGAGCTTTCACCCGCCGAGTCGGTCTTCCTCGCGACGATTCTGCCCGCGCCCAAGCGCTACCACGCCTTCTTCGAGAAGGGCGCGATCACGCCGGGCTTCGCGAACGTCATGCGTCAGCTGTTGAAGCGCCTGCGCGAGCACGGCTTCTACGACGCCGCGGCCACGGAGTACGGCATGCACGAGCTCGAGCACTTCAGCTTCGTACCGGAGGGCGGCGCAGCTCCGCCGCGCACGATTCCAGGGGGAACGGTGGCGCTGCCGTACACCTCTGCTGCAACGAGCGACGGGGACTCGGCTACCGATGTTCCGGCGCCGGATGGTTACGACTGATTCTTGGCGCGCCTGCCGCGCATTGTCAGCGTACAGAGCTTTGGGTAGCGTCGCGCTCTCCGAGGCCACTGCGCCTCATCAAAACGAGGGTGGAATCATGAACGCTAGCCTACGCGGACTCTTCTCGTGCGTGATGTTGGTCGGCTGCGCCGGTCAGACTCCTCCGGTGGAAACCGCGCCGCCGGCGGCCACCGAAGCGACGCAGCCAGCGCCGGTGACGTCAGCTGCCACCGTGGCTCCTGCAGCCTCTCCCGCGCCAGTTGTCGCGACGCCGGCCGCCGCAGTCGCACAACCCGCGCAAGGATCGCTCGTGGTGAAGGGCCTCTCGACGCCGGAGTCTGCTCTGTACGACGCCGCGAACGATGTGTACCTCGTGAGCAACATCAATGGCTCGCCCGTGGCTGTCGACGACAACGGCTTCATCTCGAAGATTGCGCCCGATGGCACGATCGTCGAGCTCAAGTGGATCGACGGTGCCAAGGACAGCGTCAAGCTCAATGCCCCGAAGGGTATGGCGATCGCGGACGGGGTTTTGTACGTGTCGGACATCGATACCGTGCGCAAGTTCGACGCGAAGAGCGGTGAACCCAAGGGCGAGATCAAGATCAAGGGCACGACCTTCTTGAACGACATCGCGGCCGCTCCGAACGGCACGATCTACGTGACCGACAGCGGGCTCAAGCTCGACGCCAGCGGCCTGGTGCCGGATGGTACCGATGCGGTCTACGAGATCGTGAAGGACAAAGCGAAGACGTTGATCAAGGGCAAGGATCTCAAGGGTCCGAACGGTGTGCTCGTCGACGACACCGGTGTTTGGATCGTGACGTTCGGCGCGAACGAGCTCTACAACGTCAAGGGCGGCAAGAAGAGCGACGTGAAGACACTGCCCAAGGGCGGGCTCGACGGCATCGTGAAGACGAACGCGGGCAGGCTGCTGATCTCGAGCTGGGAGGGCAAGCAGGTCTTCGGCGGATCAGGCGCTGGTTCTGCAGAGGCGTTCACGGCGCTGGTCTCGGACGTGAACTCACCGGCGGACATCGGCTACGACTCGAAGCGCAACCTCGTGCTGATCCCGCAGTTCATGGAGAATCAGCTGCAAGTTTCACAGCTGCCGTGAGCTCACTCGAGGCCCTTGCGTACGCGATGCTGCTGCAGCGGATCGTGCGCGCTCGGGTCGAACGCCGCGCCCACTTTCAGGCCTTGCAGGGTCTCGAAGTGGGCGCCGCCGTCTTCGGACTCGATCGCGAGTAGATCTTGGCCGTCGCGCGCGGTGAGCACGACGCGCGCGCCATCGCGGACGAGATTAGGCACGCCGCATAGCCCGCCGAACGGGTCCCAACAGGCCGCGGGCGTGAGCGCTTCGCCGAGCGGCGCGCCCGAACCATCGAGGCGCAACAGGCGGATCTCGCGTGCCGGCGGCAGGCGTGAGAACGCCAGCAGGCCGCCTGTGCTCGCAGCGTCGCGAGTTTCCGTCGGAAGTAGCAGCGCCGAGAACGTGACGACGCGCTGGGCGAGCACGCGACTGGGTCGGCACTGCCCGTCCACACCACACGCGGACAGCTGCAACGCGCCCGCGTTGTCCAGGTAGAACAGCCAGGCGCGGTCCGCGTCGCAGACCAACCGGACGCGGTCGAGCGCGGGATTGTCGCCGTCGATCGCGCGTTCGATCTGGGCATTCTGCGGCTCGCTGGTGGCGACGGTCATTGGGGCGATGGCTATCGGGTCGCCGCTCGACTCGAGCCGAGCGATGCGGAAGGCCGACGCAGAGCCATAGCCCAGCCAGTGAGCGGATCCCGCGTCGCACGCGGTCAGCCATGTCTCTCCGCCAGTGCCAGATATGCTCGGTAGCGCGATGGCCGTGTGTTCGGCGTTAGGCCAAACCACGTGCGCCGCCGCCTCTCCGTCGCCCGTTGCCACGAACGCGACCGCACGCGGTTGCACGTCGACGAAGCGCGCGTTGGAGCTCACAGCGGCATCGTCCGCGACGCGGATGCTTGCGGTCGCTGCCAGCGGAGGGGCGTTCTCTGGCGTGGCTGCCTGCAGATCGAGCTGGTAGTGCCGCTGATCGAGATGTCCTTCGGCATCGGCCAGAGCCAGCATGTCGACCGCGCCACTCGCAGCGATGCGCAGCACGCGATCGGCACGGCCAGCGGGATGCCCACCCAGCCAGCGTGGCGTCGGTAACGCGCCTGCGCCTTTGGAATAGCGCGCGATGCCGGTTGCGCGCGCGGCACAATGATCCTCGCGCTCCTTGCAACGTGATGGGGACGTGGCCCACACCACGTACGGTTCGCCGTCCGAGCGCACCACAGCGCGCACGAGGCCAGTGCGCTTCACGCGGTCGCGATCGATCTTGCCCGCGTCGAGTCGCAGCCAGGAGATGCCGCGGCTATCGAGCGCGAAGGCCTCGAGCGCGCCGCCGCTCGAGTTTACATCCAGCATCGCGCTCTCTGCAGCCAATAGCGGCAGGCGCGCGGGCGTGGCCAGCGGCAAGGGTCCCGCGAAACGCACGGCATCGTTGTCGAGCTCATCGGTGACATCGGTCGCCTTGGCCATGAGCGTCAGCACGGCCTGCAGCTTCGCCAGCGCGACGAGCGCGCGCTGGGGCACGCGGCCCGTGCCTTCACGCCGCGCACGATGCAGCGTCACGAGCTCGTCGTCGACCAGCTTCACCACCGCGCGCAGGTCGGCGCCGGCCTGCTTCACCGAAGGCCAGAGAAAGACGGCGTCCTCGGGTGCGAGCTCGCGCAACGGTCCGCGGCAGATCAGCGGCCAGCGACTTGGAGCGAACAGCACATTGCTGGCGAAATGATCGCGATCGCCGAGGGGTAGGCCGATGCCCGGCGCGGGCGCCGCGCTGCCGCCCAACAAGCAGCTCACGAAACGCGCGAACGCGGCGCGTTCCTCGCGCGCGATGCGCCGCCCGCGCGCATAGGGAATGCCCAGCAAAAGGCCCGCCAGTAGCAGGTTCGTGCCGACGATCAGCGCGAGCCTCGGCCATTGCGGCCGAAAGCTCTTCGCGATCCGCTGCGCGTCGAGATCGTCGTTCCGAGCAGTCACCGGTAGGGCGCTACTCTTCCTCGTGCGCGCGCAGCTTCGCGATCACGCCGATGTCTTCGAGCGTGGTCATGTCGCCCTTGGTCTCATGACCTTGTGCGACGTCGCGCAGCAGGCGGCGCATGATCTTGCCGCTGCGCGTCTTCGGCACCGCCTCCGCGAAGCGAATTTCTTTCGGGCGCGCGAATTTCCCGATCTCTTCGGCCACGTGCTCCATCAGCTTCGCGTTCAATGCAGCTGACGGCTTTTCGTGGCCTTTGAGCGTCACGAACGCAACCAGCGCTTGGCCGGTCATGGCGTCGGGAACGCCGACGACGGCGGCTTCCGCCACGGCTGCGTGCGAGACGAGCGCGCTCTCGATCTCGGCCGTGCCGAGCCGATGTCCCGAGACGTTCACCACGTCGTCGATGCGACCCATCACCCAGAAGTAGCCGTCTGCGTCGCGGCGCGCGCCGTCGCCAGTGAAGTATTTGCCTGGAAAGCGCGCGAAATACTGCTGCTTGAAGCGCTCGTCGTCGCCCCATACGGTGCGCAGCATCGAGGGCCAGGGCTTGTCGATCACGAGCAAGCCGCCTTCGTTGACACCGGCTTCGCTGCCATCTTCTCGCAGCACCTTCGGCGAGATGCCGAAGAATGGCAGCGAGCACGAGCCGGGTTTACTGGCGATCGCACCGGGCAGCGGTGTCATGACGATCGAGCCCGTCTCGGTCTGCCAATACGTGTCCACGATCGGACAGCGGTCGCCGCCGATCACCTTGCGGTACCACATCCAGGCCTCCGGATTGATCGGCTCGCCGACCGAGCCCAGCAGACGGAGCGACGAGAGGTCGTGCTTGTTCGGGTACTGATCGCCCCACTTCACGAACGTGCGAATTGCGGTCGGCGCCGTATAGAAGATCGACACGCGATGACGCTCGATCATCTGCCAGAAGCGCGCGGGGTCAGGTTGGTTCGGCGCGCCTTCGTACATGAGCACCGTGGCGCCGATGCTCAGCGGGCCGTAGACGATGTAGCTGTGACCAGTGACCCAGCCGATGTCAGCTGTACACCAGTAGACGTCTTCGTCGCGCATGTCGAAGACGTACTTCGTCGTGAGATAGGCGCCCAGCAAGTAGCCCGCCGTCGTGTGCATCACGCCCTTCGGCTTGCCGGTGGTGCCCGAGGTGTACAGGATGAACAGCGGATGCTCGGCGTCGAGCGCGGGCGCTGTGTGCTTGGCGGAAGCCTTCTCGACCAGCTCGCTCCAGCGGTGATCGCGGCCTGGCTTCATGTCGATCGGGTCGTGCGTGCGCTCGAGGACGATCACGTGCTCGACGGTCGGGCATTGCTCGACCGCCTTGTCGACGTGCGGCTTGAGCGGGACCACCGCGCCACGACGAAACGCGCCGTCCTGCGTGATCACGCACTTGGCTTGTGCATCGTTCATGCGATCGCGCACGGCCTCGGCCGCGAAGCCGCCGAACACGACGCTGTGAATCGCGCCGATGCGCGCGCACGCCAGCATCGCGATCGCCGCTTCGGGAACCATGCCCATGTAGATGCCGACGCGATCGCCGCTGCGAATGCCGAGGCTCTGCAGCGCGTTCGCGAAGCGACACACCTCGCGGAGTAGCTCACGGTAGGTGAACACGCGGACTTCGCCGGGCTCGCCTTCCCAGATGATCGCCGCCTTGTTCGCACGCCAGGTCTCGGTGTGCCGGTCGAGGCAATTGTCGCTGAGATTGAGCTTGCCGCCTTGGAACCATCTGGCGTGCGGCGCTCGCCACTCGAGCGTCTGCTGCGGCGGGGCTTGCCAGCGCAGCTCGCGCGCTTGCTCCGCGAAGAAGCCCGCCGGGTCGTCGATGCTGCGCTTGTACAGCGCGTCGTAGGCTGCGCGGCTGCCGACGCGCGCGCTCTTCGCGAAGTCTTCTGGCGGCGGGAACACGCGCTGTTCCTGCGATACACTCTCGATCGAGGTGGCGGACGTGACAGCCTTGGCCTGGGTTTCGGACATGGTCTTCCTGCAGTTTGCGCTCGCGCGACCGAACGGCTGCATACCACGCCTACGCGCGCATGGATGAGTCACTACACGGTGTCATGCGGGGCCTCTTCGACAAGTACGGCGCGATCGCTCGGCTGCGCGCGTCGGCCGGCGCGCAGAGCGAGGCCGACGCGCGCAGCGACATGCTCGCGCTTGCCAGCCGGTT
>JADGRF010000320.1 GCA_017881055.1 Sandaracinaceae bacterium | reverse complement strand
TCAACCGGCTGATATCATTCACGTATTTCGGAGCGGGAGAAGAGATTCGAACTCTCGACGTCAACCTTGGCAAGGTTGCACTCTACCACTGAGTTACTCCCGCAAGTGGGCGCAGTAGATAGACAATCTTGAGGGCGGCGTCAAGGCAGAGATGGGCCGGCCGAACTGACCGAACTGGGTGCCCGGGGATCCATGCGCGGCGCCACCGGCGGCTCCAGGTCGAGCACCAGCCGGGCACCGCTGCGCAGAGCCTTCGGGTTCATGTAGCTCGAACAGCGGCGCGAGCGTGAGCACGACGCGTTTCTGTTCGGCACCGGCATACACGGGTAGCTCGGCACCGAACGCGCCGCGCATCGCACCACGCTGCTCGAGGCCGAACGTCGGCAGGTTGGGATCGGCGCTGAGCAGGCGCGCAGACGTGGCTTGCGCTTGCAGCTGGGCTTGCTCCTGCGCTTGCGCGCTCGTCGTGCCAAGTAGCAACGCGCAGCTGCAAACCAGCGCGGCTGTGCGCATCACTGCGGCCGAATGCCGTCAGCTGGCAACAGTCTTGCCGCCCAGAAGCTGGGGATCAACGTGGCGGCGACGCAGATGCCGAGCGAGATTAGGACGGTCCAGAGGAACTCGGTGGGGCTGGTGCGGATCGGTAGGTGGTCGATCAGATACACCTTGGGATCGAGCGGGAAGTGGAACTGGTTCAGGTACCCGCAGATCGCGCCGCCGATGATCAGGCCGAGGCCCGTGCCGGCCAGGCCGATCGCGGCGCCTTGGACCATGAAGATCTGCAGGATGGCGCTGTCTTTGGCGCCCATCGCCTTGAGGATCGCGATCTCTTTGCGCTTCTCGAGCACGAGCATGATCAGCGTGGCGACTACGTTGAACGCGGCCACGAAGATGATGGTGGCGATCACGAGCGAGAGCATGATCTTCTGGACCTCGAGCGCGGTGAACAGGTTGTGGTTCAGCTCTTTCCAATCCATCGTGTGGAAGGGGCCGCCACCGAGATCACGCTCCAAGCGCAGCGAGACTTCACCCGCTTTGTCGACGTCGTACAGGCTCATCTCGACGCCGATCACGGTGTCGCCTTGGTCTTGAAAGGCTTGGGCTTCGTACAGGTCGACGTAGACGAGCTTGCTGTCGTACTCCTGAAAGCCGGCTTGGAAGATGCCGATCACGCGGAAGTCGCGGCTCTTGGGCGCAGTGATCTGAGCGCTCTTGATGCTCTTGACCATCGACGTGTCGATGCCGGTGAGCTGCGAGATGACCTTCACGCGGTCGCCGACTTTGGCGTCCATCTCGTGCGCGAGCGTGACGCCGATCACGATGCCGGGGAGCTTTTCGTCGTCTTTGATCTCGGGCGTGGGCGGGGAGCTGGCGTCGAGCAGCGCGGCTTCGGCTTCGTCGCTCGGCAAGGTGCCGAGGGTTTCGGCAGCGAGCGCGGCTTCCATGGCTTCGGGCGTGGGAACGTCGACTTGGGGGAGCGCGTCGGGGCCTGCAGCTGATGGCTGCGGCGCAGGGGCACCGGCGGCAGCGGCGGCGATTCCATCGAGCGCGTCCACGTTGAGTGGGTCGTGACCGTCTTCGTGCTTGGCGAGCTTGGTGAGATACGAGTCGAGGTCTTGATCCTCGTGCTTGTCGACCTTCTTCTCGAGGTTCTCGACGCGCACGGGCGGCGCGGCGCCGTCGCGACGGAGGCCTTTGAGCGAGCCAGCGATCAGCTGGCTTGGAAGATCCAGCACGGTGGGCATCAGCTCGGGGTCGACGCCCTTCACGAGCGTGCCGCTCAGCCGGTCGCCTTTGGCGAGCATCATTTCGTTGATGATGAACGGCGCCGCGCCCTTCACTTCCGGCATGCGCTTGGCGCGCGCGACGACCTCACGGTACTCGTCGAAGTCGAGGCCGTACTTGAGCACGAGCACGTGCGCGTTGACGCCCAGCACCTTGTCGCGAAACTCGCGCTGGAAGCCCGAGGTGATCGACATGACCGACAGGAGCGCGGCCACGCCGAGCGCGACGCCCGAGATCGCGATCACGGAGATGACAGAGATGCTCTCGCGCTTCTTACTGCGCAGGTAGCGAAAGCCGACGTCGAGCGCGTATCCCATGAGTGGCGGTGACAACTAGCACGGCCGGCCTGGGGGGCAAAGCGGGGCGGGTCTTGGTGGATCTTGGCGGCCTTCATGGGTCTTCGGTCTTGCAGAATGCCCCAGCGTGAGTACCGTGCGGAGCGTGAGTGAGAGTCGCTATCCCTTGGCGGGCCTGGTCGCAAGCCGCGCGGTCGATCGGCAAGGCGCCGAGCTCGAGCTTGCGACGCAGCGGTCACGGCTGCACGAGCGCGAAGTACAATATCGGGCCGCCGAGCTGGCGTTGGCCGCTGCGCTGAAGCAACGCAACGCGGAGCTGACCGCGGATGCGCGCGCACGCACGGGCGCCGAATTGGCACGGGCGGGTGCGCTAGCTGCGGAGCGTGCGCTGACAGCGCGCGCGCTGGAACAGGAGCTGAATCGCGCGGGAGCTGCGCTCAAGGAGCAAACGCGCGCACTGCGTGTTGCCGAGCTGAACTGGCAAGCCGCGTGCGTCGATCACACGGTCGCCGATCGCCACCACGAGCGCTTCGTCGCGCAGGAGCAGCTGGCAGCCCAGCGCGCCGACCAAGACGAGAGCGACGACCTAGCCGCATCACGCCGCCAGCACTGACAGCCTGCAAGAAACAGTGGCGGTTGGAGCGTGAGACGCGAGCGAGGCGCCTTCGGTTTCGAGGAGCGCGCGCAGCGGACTTCCCGTCCGTGAGCACGCACCGCAGAAAGCGAAGGCGGATCGCGAAGCGGATCGCGCTCCAGCCGTCGCTGTTTCAGTCGCGCAACGTTTCGTCCAGCTCCTTCAGGAGCTTCTTCGCTTTGGACGACAGGCGCTTCGGCACCTGCACTTGCACGACCACGATCAGATCGCCGTTGCCGTGACCGTTGATGTGCGGGATGCCTTTGCCGCGCAGCACAACGGTCTCGTTCGGCTGGGAACCCGCGGGGATGTGGACCTTCTCTTTGCTGTCGTCGATCAGCTCGATTTCGACGTCGGCACCGAGCGCGGCCTGAGGGAACGAGACGTTGGCGCCGCAAATGAGATCAAAACCTTCGCGCTGAAAGCGCGGGTCCGACTCGACGTGCACTTCGACGTACAAATGCCCCGGCGGGCCTTTCATGCGACCCGCCAAGCCTTGGTTCGGAACGCGTAGCGTCTGACCGTCGTCGATGCCAGCGGGGAACGTGACCTTGACGGTGCGGTTGATCTCGACGTGCCCTGAGCCTTTGCATTTGGTGCACGGCTGCTCGACCGTGCTGCCTTGGCCTTGGCAGTTCGGACACGACGTCTGCATCATGAACATGCCGCGCTGATGCGTGATCTGCCCCGAGCCGTGGCACCGCGCGCAGAGCTTCCGCTGGCCACCTTCGGCGCCGCTGCCGTCGCACGTCTCGCAGGGGCCGGGATGCGCGAGCGAGATCTCGCGCTTCACACCGAGCACGGCTTCTTTGAGTGAGAGCTGCACGCTGGTGCGCAGATCCGCGCCGCGCTGCGGCCCGTTGCGCTGCGCGCGCCGGCCGAACGGCGAGCCGCCACCGAAGATGTCGGAGAAAATGTCCCCGAACTGCGAGAAGATGTCGTTCATGTCGCCGAAGCCGGCGCCCTGTGCCCCCATGCCCTGATGGCCGAACTGGTCGTACGTGGCGCGCTTTTGGGCATCCGACAAAACGCCGTAGGCCTCGGACGCCTCTTTGAATTTGTCTTCGGCCGTCGGGTCGTCCGGATTGCGGTCCGGGTGCAGCTCGAGCGCGAGCTTGCGGTAGGCCTTTTTGATGTCAGCGGCGACGGCGGAGCGTTCTACGCCCAAGACTTCGTAATAATCGCGCTTCGCCATGTACGTCCCGATGCGTCCCCAAGCTCGGCGCAAGATAAGTCGCTGAAGGGCCTGGTCAAGGGAGAGTGACGCAACTTGCAGCGGGTCTTGCCACTGTGCATGCGCTCAGGCAGGACGCGCGAACGACCATGTGCGCTTGCGGCCCACGGCGCACGCTCCATAGTGCCGCTCCCGCACGGGCAATCCCTCCATGGCCGTCTCCGTCTACGTGCATTTCCCGTGGTGCTTGCAGAAGTGCCCGTACTGCGACTTCGCGTCGGCGACCATTCGCCGCAACGAAGTGCCCCATCGCGACTACGCGGACGCGATCCTGCGCGAGCTTTCGTGGCGCGCACCGCAGGTGGCAGGCGCAGCGCTGGCGTCCGTGTTCTTCGGCGGTGGCACACCGTCGCTGTGGGATCCGCGTGAGCTCGGGCGTGTGCTCGCGGCGATTCGCAGCACGTTTGCTCCGCAGGCGCCGGACAGCTGCGAGGTGACGGTCGAGTGCAACCCGTCGTCGCTCGATCAAGCGAAGGCGGCCGGCCTGCGCGCAGCCGGCGTGAACCGCCTGTCGATCGGCGTGCAATCCCTCGACGATGCGCGGCTGCGTTTTCTAGGACGCTTGCACGACGGTGCAGGCGCACTGGCGGCGCTGCGCGCAGCGCAAGCGGAGATGCCGCGCGTGAGCGCAGACCTGATGTTCGGCAGCCCAGGACAAACCGCTGCCGACTTCTGGAGCGAGCTGTCACGCGTGCTCGAACTCGGCCTCTCGCACGTGTCCGCGTACGCCCTGACGATCGAGCCACAGACGCAGTTCGGCGAGCTGCATCGCAAGGGCAAGCTCACGCTGGCCAAGGACGAGGTGTATGCGGAGACGTTCCTCGCGAACGCGGACAAGCTCGCGCAGCTCGGCTTTGCGCACTACGAAGTGTCCAACTTCGCGAAAGAAGGCGAGACCTCGCGCCACAACCAGCACTACTGGCGCGGCGGCGATTACTTGGGTCTCGGCTCTGCCGCTGTTGGCTGCATGAGCACCGGCACAGGCCGCGGGCGCAGGTACAAGAACGATCCGAATCCGGGCGGCTACACGGAGCGCAGCGGCGCGCGCAACGTGGAGACGTTCGAGGAAGATCTCGATGCACAAGCGATCGTGCGCGAGCGCTTGATGCTGGGCCTGCGCACGCGCGAAGGCGTGTCGCTCGGTGAGCTCGCAGCGCGCACAGGCTGCGATCCGCTGGTCGGGCGCGAACGAGCCGTGACGCGCGCGCAGGCGCTGGGCAACGTGGTGATCGAAGGCGACGCACTCCGCGTACCGCACGAGCGCTGGTTGCATCTGGACGCGATCGTGGCCGCGCTGTTCTAGCCCGCGCGATCGAGCGTGAGATACGTCGCGCTCTCGGTCTTGCGGCGCTCGGTCTCGGTCCACTCGCGCGTGTCCAGCTGGGGGAAGAACGCGTCGCCTTCGTACTCGGCGTCGAGCACGGTCAGGTACACGCGCGTAGCGAGGGGAAGAGCCTCGGCGTAGATCTGAGCGCCGCCGATCACGCGCGGCTCGGGATCGGCGGTACGCGCGAGCGCCAGCGCTGAAGCCAAGTCGTGCGCGAGCTCGACGCCCTCGATACGCAGCGCGGTGTTGCGCGTGACCACGATGTTGCGCCGGTTCGGGAGCGGCTTGCCCATCGAGTCGTACGTGGCGCGACCCATGATCACGGCGTGGCCGAGCGTGACGGCGCGGAAGTGCTTCATGTCCTCGGGCAAGCGCCAGGGAATGGTATTGGCGCGACCGATCACGCGGTTCTTCGCCATCGCCGCGACCAGGACCAAAGGAGCTGTCACACGGAGACCTGTCACACGGAGACCTGCGCCTTGATGCCCGGATGCGGGTCGTAGCCTTCGAGCGTGATGTCTTCGTACCTGAACGCGAACAGATCGTTCACCTCGGGATTCAGGCGCAGCGTGGGCAGCTTGCGCGGCTCTCGCGTCAGCTGCAATCGTGCCTGCTCCAGGTGATTGTTGTACAGATGCGCATCGCCGAGCGAGTGCACGAACTCGCCAACTTTCAGGCCGGAGACTTGTGCAAGCATCTGCGTGAGCAGCGCGTAGCTCGCGATGTTGAACGGCACGCCCAGGAAGATGTCGGCGCTGCGCTGGTACAGCTGACAGCTCAGCTCGCCGTCCTGCACGTAGAACTGGAACAGCGTGTGGCAGGGCGGCAGCGCGACGTGATCGGCCTCGGCGGGGTTCCAGCCGCTCAGGATCAAGCGCCGGCTCTGCGGGTTCTTCTGGATCTGCTCGACCAGGTGCGTCAGCTGATCGAAGCCGTCCTTTTCGTAACTGCCGTCGGCCTTGCGCGTGGCGCCGAAGTTGCGCCACTGGTGGCCGTAGACGGGGCCGAGATCGCCGGGCTTGCGGCCGAAGCGCGCGCATTGCTCGGCGGTGGCCCACTCGTCCCAGATCGTCACGTCGTGCTCGCGCAGGTAGTCGACCGTGGTCTCACCTTTCACGAACCAGAGCAGCTCGTGAATGATCGAGCGCAGGTGCAGCTTCTTGCTCGTGAGCGCCGGAAAGCCTTCGCGCAGGTCGAAGCGCAGCTGGTGGCCGAACACGCCGCGCGTACCGGTTCCGGTGCGGTCGCTGCGTTCGCGACCGTGATCGAGCACGTGGCGCAGGAGGTCTAGGTAGGCTTGCACGACGTCGATTCGACCTTTTCGCGAGGCATTGCAGCATAGCTGCCCAGCGCGACTTCTACTACCCTGCACGCCGTGGTGCTTGCCTTCGATCGCGTGGACGGACGGGGTCTCGTCAAGGTGTACGGTGCGACGCGCGCGCTCTCCGGAGTCGACGTGAGCTTCAGCGCCGGACAAGTGACCTGCATCGAAGGCCCGAACGGCTCGGGCAAGAGCACGCTCTTGTCTTTGCTGGGACTTTTGGCGCGACCCACGCGCGGACAGATCTTGTTCGGCACACACGACGCGGCACGCACGAAGGGCCTGCGAGCGAGCGTGGGTGTGCTGGCGCATGCGTCCATGGTCTACCCCGATCTGACCGCGCACGAGAGCTTGGCGCTGGCCGCGAAGTTGTACGGCCTCCGCGACGCGAGCGCGCGCATCGCCGAGCTGGTCGAGCGCTTCGGGCTGGGCGCGTGGGCCGGGCGACCGGCGCGCACGTATTCGCGCGGACAACTGCAACGCTTGTCGCTGGCGCGCGCGCTCGTACACGAACCGAAATTGTTGTTGCTGGACGAGCCCTCCACGGGACTCGACGCCGGCTCGGTCGAGCGCTTGATCGGCGCCGTCCGAACCGAGCGTGCGCGCGGCGCGATCATCGTGCTGGTGACGCACGATCCCGCGCTCGCGGAGAAGCTCGCCGATCAGCGCATCGAGCTGGCGCAGGGCCGGCTCGCGCCAGCGAGCGGCACACCCGATCGACTCGCGACAGCGAGCGTGCCGAGGAGTGGCTCAGCCGCACCCGGAGGCGCTTCATGACGCTGCTCTCCGCAGCCTGGCTGGTGCTGCGCAAAGATCTCCAGATCGAGCTGCGTACCGGCGAGGTCGTGGTCACCACCGCGCTGTTCGCGACGCTGGTCGCCGTGCTCACCTCGCTCTCGTTCTACGTCGACGACCAAAGCGCGCGCCTGGTCGCTCCCGGCGTGCTCTGGATCGCCGTAGCATTCGCGGGCGTGCTCGCGATGAGCCGCAGCTGGAGCCGCGAGCGCGAGAACGATGCGTTTCGTGCGCTCCTGCTCGCACCGATTCCGCGAGCCGCGATCTACATCGGCAAGACGCTCGGCACGCTCACCTTCCTCGCGATCGTAGAGTGCGCGCTGGTGCTCGAGGTTGCCGTGCTGTTCAACTTGGATCTCCGCGGCATTGCAGGTGCGCTGGCGGGCCTGCTGGCGCTCGGCACAGTCGGCTTCGCCGCCACGGGCAACCTGTTCGCCGCGATGGGTGTGCGCACCGGAGCGCGTGATTTGGTGCTGGCAGTCGCGCTGTTCCCGGTGATCGCGCCGGCACTCCTGTGCGGCGTCGTGGCCACCCGCGAGCTGATCGGCGGCGCACCAATGCACGAGATCTGGGCCTGGGTGCGCATCCTCGCCGCGTTCGACGTGGCCTTCGTAACCGCAGGCATGTTCCTGTTCGAGCCTCTGGTTTGCGACTGATTGTTGGGCGTTTGGGCGTTGAAGTTGGGCGTTGAAGTTGAACGGCGTCGTGGAGGTGGTGACGTGCTCGGCGGTCGTTCTGAGCAATCAGCGCGACCGATCGAGGTGCCGTGCCCCGACCACAGGGTCGCGCCGGTTCACATAGACTGGAGCCCAAAACACGTTGCAACCACGTCAGCGCTCGGACCCGCCGCTAGGCGCCAAGCAACTTACGCCCGCCTGCGCGCGCCACCACCTCCCCGCCGCCTGCGCCTGTGTCAGCTGCAACCGTCGTCCTTGCCCGCGTCGCAAGACCCTGACGGAACCCACGGTGGCCCTGCAGGACTCACGCTCTTGACGGTCCAACATAAGAAGGCGGGGGCGGCTTGCGCGCACAGCCGGACGCACTTCCTCCGCGTTCCGTCGGCAAACCAGCGCCACAAGCAGCGTTACTTCCCCGCTGGAAACAAGCGCTTGTCGCTCCACAGCACGTTCTGCCAGCGCACCCAGCGCTGCAGATCGCACGCCGACATCGCCTTTGGTTCCTTCTCGAAGATCGGCTGCTTCGACGCGCACAGCTGACCCAGCATGCCCATCGTCATGCTGCGCGTCTGATGATTTGGCAGGTATAGCGCGACGTACTTCGGCCCGACTCGGCCGATCAGCATCGGCAGCTGGGGGCGGCGACCGAAGATGCTGAAGCCCGTCATCGAGTTTGGCGCGTCGCGTATGCCGAGGATGTGCAAGAGCGTCGGGGCGAGATCGATGTGGCTGGAGAGCACGGGCACGCGCGCCGGCAGCTGATGCGTCGGATCGTAGATCAAGAGCGGCATGCGGCCGCTCCAGCCCGTGTACGACTCGCCGTAGCGCTGATGAATGTCGCGCACGAACTTCATCGCGGAGGTGGGGTGATCGCCGGTCACGGCCCAGACGGTGCGCTTACTGCGTGTGCGGTCGTCGAGAATGAAACGGCCGAGCCGGCCGAGCGAGGCGTCGGTGCAGTGCAGACTGCGGATCATGTCGCGCGAGTCGCCGTCGGCGGTGATGCGCAAGAGCGAGCCGGGCATCGCGCACTCCGGCGGCGCCAGGCCCGGCGAGTGCGTGTCGAGCGTCAACATCATCACGAAGAATGGGCGACCGTCCTTTTCGCGCAGCTTCTCGAGCCGCTTGATCTGCTGCTGCGCGTAGTTGACGAGCACGTCGTCGTGCATGCCCCAGCGCGAGATGTCTTGGCCGGGAAAGCGCGCCTCCAGCTCGGGGCGACCGTGGATCTCTTCGAAGCCGTGCGCGCTGAGGATGTCGGCCTTGCTGGCGAACTCCTTCTTGCCGCCTTGAATGAACACGGTGCGGTAACCGAGATCCTTCAGGACCTTCGGCAAACACACGAAGGGCGTGTGTGTGAGCACGTCGCCGCCTTGGCCCAAGTTGATGTCGCGGTAGTGGCTCGCGGCGTGCAGCGAGCACAGCGACGCGATCAGCGCATGAATCGTGGGGTTCGCGGTGGACTGGTAGTCGGTGACCATCGTCATGCGACGTGAAAGGTTGGTGAGCTCGGGCATCACGCCGCGCAGCTCCCCGCTGAAGCTGTAGATGAACTCGTGGTTCAGCTGCTCGACCAGCGTGAACACCAGGTTCGGCCGACCGAGCGCGGCATTCGGCGTCTGCGGGTAGGGAAACGGCGTCGGGTCGAGCGTGGCGCGCGACAGCGGATAGCCGGCGAACAGCGGCTTTTCCGGCGCGAGGCCCAGCTTCACGAAGCGGCTCATCACGTCGGGCTTGAGCGTGATCGACGAGCTCTCGGAGCCGAGGATGCCGCGCCAGGCCAACCACTCGTGCACGAATAGCGACTCGGGCACGAAGCGCGCGGTGGCCTCTTCGATGTCGTTGAAGCCCACGAGCAGCGGCACGACGAGCGCCACGAGCGAAAACGCCTGCAGCACGCGCCGGCTCTTCGTTCCAGATGGCACCCGTGATGCGAGCGCACGCGCATCCATGAACAACGCCGCGAGCAGCAGCACGACACCACCGATCATGCAGCCGACCAGCACCGGGCCGTTGCCATCGCGTAAGAGGCCCACGTTGTCGGGGCTCGCATACAGGAACCCGGCCGAGCTCCAGTGGCCGCCGGTCAGGAAGCAATACGCCACGTCCGCGCAGCGCGCGAGCGCGGCGCCGAGCACGAGCGCGACGAGCAGCGCGCGCAGCGCGATGCGCAGCGCTTTACGCCCGACGCTCGCCAGCTCGAACACACGCCCGAGGCCGAACAGACCCGCGGCCAGCAGCACGTCCCACACGAAGGAGACGAGGTGGCCGAGATTGAGCTCCATGCCCCACGGGCGCAGCGCCAGCAGCGACAGCACGCGAAACGTCGCGAGCACGACGACTCCGGCGACCAACCAGGGGGTGCGAAACAGCAGCGCGGTCAGGTCCACACGCGGCGCGGGTGTCGTGTCGGACGTAGGGGGAGCCAACTATCGAACCATGCCAATCGAATCAGAGAAAGCGCGAGATCGCTTCGATCGTGAGCGCCGAGGCCCAGTCGCGACCGCCGTCGATGCGCAGACGAATCACGCCGCCGGCGTCGATCACCCAGGTCTCCGGAAACAGGCGCGTGCCGTATTTGCCGTGCACGATCTTACGCTCGGGATCGAACAGAACGCGCAATTTGCTGCGCGGAGGAATCACCGGCGCCACCGCGGGCCAGTCTTTGTCCGTGCTGACGGCGACCACTTCCATGTCGCCGCGCTTGTCCGCGATGTCGGCCAGCGTGACCAGCGTCGGCAGCTCTTCGACGCAGGGCTGGCAGGTCACCGTCCAGAAGTTCATGACCAGCAACTTGCCGCGGTGATCGCGCAGCCGCCACGGCTTGCCGTTTTGATCCGAAAGCTCGAAGTCCGGTGCGAGCAGGCCGTCGCCCAGGTAGTTGAGCTCGGTCTTCTCGCCGCGCACCACGTGCTCGTACACGTCGTCGCCGAGCAACGCGCGCAGCGGCCCTTGCCTGCGGCGCTGCTCGCCGTCGGCCATCGCGCGCGCGAACGTGAACACCAG
>JADGRF010000319.1 GCA_017881055.1 Sandaracinaceae bacterium | reverse complement strand
TTTCTGACCGGCGGCGCCTTCACGGCGCGAGCCAAAGCGTTCCTCGAGAATGTCCCGAACCTGCGCGTCGAGAAACCGTTCGATGGGGCGCAGCTGCGGGCGATCGTCAACGACCGCGTACGCTGACTGCAGTTCCCGTGCTTGCCGGCCGCGGGCTTGCTGGCAGGCACGGTGGCAGCGGCACCAGGCTCCGCATCACCGGACTTCACCTCACGAAACTTCGCGCGGCGCGCGTTTGCGTCCGAGCAAGGTGAGCGCGCCACCGATCAGCAACGTGCCAGCACTGCTGGCGGCACTCGGATCAAGCTCGGGGACGGAACCGAGCGTGACGGCGTGTTGGGACGACTCCGCGCGACCACGGTTCGAATCCGACCAGGTCGGCGCTGCGTGCTCTGGGCCACGACGTAGTGTCAGCTGTAACTGTCGAGCTGAGCGAAGCGGATGCGCTGATCATGGGGCACCGGCTGACCGAGGTCGGTCGGCGCAGCGCGCTCGAAGAAGGCTGGCTGCTTGATGAGCTGGTGGTGCACCACGGGCTGACGCAGGAGCAACTCGGCAGGCGACTGAGTCGGTCACGTAGTTGGGTAAACCGGCGCTTGTCACTGGTGTACGTGCTGCCTTCGTCTGCGCAGCTTGCCAACCTCGATTCCCAGCCAATGCTCATGCCACGGCCTCCGCTTCACATTCGGCGTGGCCGACGGAGACTTCACCCGAGAGCAGTCGCGGAAGTAGTTCGTCCCGCAGGTGAGCGAGCGTCCTCGACTCCGCGCGGTTCGCGGCGATCCGATCGTTCAGCGCAGAGATATGGACGACGCGCTCACGCTGCACCTCACGTGGTGGCATCGTGATGGGATGCGCCAGCAGGATCTCACTCGGCATTTTGCCGGTCCCGTGGCCCGATGTTTCAACGCGCTTGTGTAGGTCCTCCTGGGCGTCGAGCATCGCGAAGAGCAAGAGGTCGGCTTCGATGGCTTTCGCGCTCGGCGGCGCCGACTCGCGCGCAGCCGGCGGCTTGGCCTTCGCGGGCCGACCGCGTGTCTTCTTGCCGTTCTCAGCCTTCGCCATCCTGCTCCCCTTCATCACCACGACCACGCGGCTGCGCGTCGAGCCATTGGTCCAACTCGATCCGCTTGATGCGCCACTGGCCGCGGATCTTGAACGCCGGGATCTCGCCCGCGTTCGCCATCGCGTACACGGTCTTCTCCGCAAGCTTGAGCAGCGCGGCGACCTCCTTGATGGTCAGGACCTCGTCAGGCATCGGGGCTCCAGCACGAGGGGCACTCACGGGTAGCGGCGGCATAGGATTCCAAGCCGCACCATCCTAGTGCAGTCGCCCAGGCACCTCAACGGCTGTTCAGGGGTCCGCGTGTTTTCGAGGCCGCCCGCGCCGTCGACGGCGCTCACGCCAGGTCTGAACTCCCCGATCTTCGGCGGCGCCTCGCCAGCGGCACGCGGGGATTGCGCGCCCCGTCAGGGTGGCAGCGATAGCATCGACCTCGGCCTGGGTCGGCCGCTTGGATTCGACCCATTGCAAGCGTTCGTTGGGATCGACAGGTCCACGAGGATCGACTCCGGCTTCATGAGCGTCACGCTGAACCAACAGTTCTACCGCAGCGCGCTCTGCATCTGCCGTCGCGGTGAGACCAACACAGTGGAAGCCATCGGCATCTGCTTCGACGTCACCGCCGCATCTTGGGCATCCTCGCGGCCGAGATGCATCACGGCGCGCATTGTCTTCGAGCTCCTGTAATGACGGCTCTGGATCCCGTGCTTCAGCTTGCGGTGCGCGACGGGGTCATCGCTGCGCAGGCCGCCGCCAGGGGGGGTAGCTGGAGCTGCGCAGCCGGGTGGTAGCTGCGCAGCCGGGTGACGCGGAACGGGGCGGCTGGCAGAGTGGACAGCGTTTATGGGGCCTACCGCCTCGAGTCCAGCTCGTCCCGCGACGACCTGGTCGGCTACCGGTTGGGTCGGGTCACCGTGCTGGCATCGAGGGTGACAGCCGTCTGCGCTAGCAGCCTGCCGTTGATCGACGCGCCCGTTTGCAGCGCGATGGCCGTTTGGCCCAGCACGATGCCCTCGAGATGTGCCGTCGTCCCGAGAGTCACCTCGCCGGAGACCTGCCAGAAGACGTTCTGGGGCAGCGCGCCGCCCGTCAGAGAAACGCGCGTACCGCTGCTCATGGTCAGCGTTTGGGCGATCTGAAAGATCCAGACATCCGTCGCACTGCCTTTGAGAGTGACATCCTTCGGGATCAGCAGACCGGTGCCCCATTTGTAGACGCCCGGGGCGAGAGTCATGCCGCCGATGTTTCCAGCGCCCAACTCGGTTACGTTCGGTGCGCGCCCCGCAGCATCCGTGAATGCGAGCTGCATGTCGCTCACGGCGGTGGTCATGTTGGACGGGGTGGGCAGCGCGCAGTTGGCCGCATAGACCTTCCCCGTCACCTGCGGGCAGGTCGAGAACATCTTCGTGGCGTCTGCAGTCAGCGAGAAACCCGTGATGTAGGTGGCAGCAGCCGGGCTGACACCAATGTTTCCCGTGATGGCCGACTTCGGCACTGTCGAGATGCCGCTCTTGGCAAGGATCACGAAGTTACCCGCGGCTCCGAGCTTCACCGGAAGACCCGCCGCCACGCTGTCGCCGGTGGTAAAGCTCCAGGCATGGTTCGCCGCGAGCGCGACGCCGGAGGCGCTCTTGGCCCCGGTGGTGATCGTCGCGGTAAACGAAGTGTTGTGCGCGAGCTGGGTCGTCGGCCAAAACACCGCCGTGGGGTTGGTGTAAATCAGCGTTCCCGTAACGGCGTTCGCTGCCGATCCAGAGGTCAGCGTGAACGTGGTCGCCGTGAGCGTGGCCCGATCCATGGCCTCGCTGAAGGTCGCGCTGACGCTCCCGTTGAGGGGAACGCCGGTGGCACCGTTCAGTGGCGTGTTGGAAATGACCGTCGGGATCGCTCCACTCCCAGCGTCAGTCGCTCCACTACTTCCGCCGTCGATCGCTCCACTGCTCCCAGCGCCGCCGCTAGCTCCACCGCTCCCAGCGCCGCTGCTCGTTCCACTACTCCCGGCGCCGCCGCTCGTTCCACTGCTCCCGCCACCGCTCGCTCCGCTGGAGGTTGGCAAGCGCATCAAGGAGATCCTCCCACCATCCATTGCTCCACTGCCCGAATGCGAGGGTGCGCAGGCTGCGGCAAGTGACAGCAGCAGGAAAGCGCCTGCGCTTTTGCAGGGCTTCGACTTCATGTTCATTGTTCGATGCATCCCTGATCTCTAAGCAAGATGCTCACCAAGCTCGGACGCCTCTGCGCGCACACGACAGCCCGTGGTCGAGCCATCTTGGCGACGCTAACTCGTCCCACAGGACAGCTTTGCGTGGGCCGGCGAGGGCGGCAGGCCCCATAAACGCTGTCCAGTCTGCCAGCCGCGCCGCGTCACCCGGCTGCGCAGCTACCCCAGGCGGCAAGCAGGAGCAGCAAGAGAGCGCCGGTGGGCTCGCACGGACTCCGCTCAATCTTCTGTGTGTTGGTCATGCCAAGCCCTCCACGCAAGATACTCACCAAGCGGGAATCACACGCCGTGTGCACTTAGCGCCTAATTCCGGCCCAATCGACCGCTCCAAAT
>JADGRF010000318.1 GCA_017881055.1 Sandaracinaceae bacterium | reverse complement strand
TGCTCAGCGCTGCCACCTCTGCCGACGCTCGCCGATGTCCGCTCGCGCGCGTTGTCGCACGCGCTGCCTTCGGGCGTGGTGCCATCGAGGCCGACGAGAACGCGCGCTCGACCGCGGCAGCTGCCGCACGACGGCTCGTCTCGAGGTGCTCGCGCACCAACTGCTCGATCTGCTCACTCAGGGTTTGGTTGGGATCGCTCATGTCCGCTCAACGTCCACCGTGAACGGTTACGCCAAAGCGGACATAGTGGGCCTTCATGCAGCGGCGCGCGCTCACTCCCAACGAGACTGCGTCGTGCTATCGAAGAGCACCGGAAACGAGGTAGCCCATGACGGCGCCGTACACGCTCGAGATGTACGGGCTCGAGGTGATGGGGCACGTGCCCGTGCGACAGCCGATCAGCCGCTGATACGCAAATCCGGCGACCGCGCCGCCGACCACGAAGAGTAGTAGTCGCAAGGTCATCGGAGTCCTCCGTAGTGCCGTTAGGCGTCGAGCTTTTGTGCCACGCGCGCGAGTCGCGCGCCGATCTCGCGGGCGATGTCGGCCAGCGGTCCCTCCGGCGCGTTGAGCTGCTGCACCGGATCGATGATTCCGAGCATGGCGATCCCGTCGTCGCGTTCGAAGAGCACGACGTTGCACGGCAAGAGCAAACCCGCGCGCGGATCGGTGGCGACTGCCTTGAGCGCGAATTGCGGGTTGCAAGCACCAAAGATCCGGTAGCGGCGCGAGTCGACACCGAGCTTGGCCTTGAAGGTCTGCTGGAGATCGATCTGGGTGATCACGCCGAACCCCTCGATTTGCAGCGCTTCGGGAAGACGCGCGACGGCGGAGTCGAAGCTGACGCCGAGCGCTCTCCACGTTCCGCGATGCGCGTTTTCGGTGGAATCGTTCTTGCCCATCATGATTGTCCTCGGCTGTGAGAGCCACACGGCCGGCGAAGGGTTCGCGTCGCAGTCATCACATGCTTACATGTTCCGTGCCGTATGCTCGTCGGGCGCGGTGCTGGTCATCGTCACCGAGCCTATCACGGCGATGCCCACGGCGATCCCGAACAGCCCGAAACCGCGCCGCATCTGTGCCGCACAGGAGAGCGACCTTGAGTCGCACTCGGCCGCGCCGGTGATAGGCGTACCCGAGCGTCAGACTGGTGTTACTCGCGAACGCGGGAGGAATCTGATGTGCCGGCGAGTCGATTGTTCGAAATGCGGTCGGCCTACCTACGCGGGTTGCGGCGCGCACGTGGAACAAGTTCTTGGCAACGTTCCGCCGGCCGAACGGTGTCGTTGCCACGAGCAGAAAGCGAAGGCCGAAAAGCCACGAAACTTTCAGCGCCAGCCGCAACGGTTCAGAAGTTGCGTTGGTGCGGAACGGAGGCCGCAATGACTCGCAATGAAGGAACCATAGACCGCGTTTTTCGTGTTGTGCTGGGGCTCGCGCTCCTCTCGCTAATCGTCGTGGGACCGCACACGTGGCTCGGGCTTGTTGGCTTGATCCCGCTCGTGACCGGGTTCGTCGGCTTCTGCCCGTTGTATCGCGTGCTCGGCATCAGCACTTGTCGGGTCAGCGCGTGAGCGCCGTCGTGAGCCGGTTCTCGGTGCACGTCGAACAGATTGACGGCTTCGAATTCCGAGTGAAGTTCGACAAGGAGCAGTTCGCGCCCCTCTTGGTCGACGAGCCTGCGCCGCTCGGACGCGACACGGCACCCAACGCGGCACGCGTGCTCGCCGCGGCGATCGGCAACTGCTTGGCCGCGAGCCTGGTGTTTTGCCTCAAGCAGGCCAAGGTCGCTGCCAGTGGCGTCACTGCCGACGTGGACGTGCAGATCATCCGCAATGAGTCGCGGCGGCTCCGCGTGGGCAAGGTGAACGTTACGCTTCACACAGACCTCGCGCCGAACGATCCAGCCCTCGCAAGCTGCGTCGGCACGTTTGAGGACTTCTGCATCGTCACGCAGAGCGTGAGGCAAGGCATCGAGGTTGCCGTCCAGGTGCAAGGGCGAGAGAAGTCCGGGCCTCCAGAATGACCGCGATGGGGAGCCACCGGGGCTGAGCGCTCTTCCGGCCGCAAGCCGGAGGCGGCGCCGCGCAACGCTTCATTTGATCCCATTTGCCATCTGTGCACGAGATGGCATGGGAGAGTGTGCGCAGTGCAAACGCCCTCCCACAAGCTCGCCGCCAAATCGTGCCGCACTTACGTTTATCCGCATCGAACTTTCGCCTGAATGCGCGGGAAGCGATGCAGCCGGGCGCTTACGGCTTGCGCGCGACGATCTGCAGAACGGCGCTCAAACCGTGGTGGTATTTGCCTTCGTGCACCTCGCGAAGCTTCTCCTCGGCATCGACGAATTCGAGACCGTCGAGCTCCTCGCGAACAGCGGCGAGCGTCATCATGAGCTCGGCCGTAGGTGGCCCGCCCGTCTTGTACTCGAGTTGCTTCGGCGTGTACGACTCGAGCAGGAGCACTCCGCCGGGCCTGAGCGCGGCGACGGCCGATCGATGAAGACGCGCCCGCAGCGCGGAGGGCGTGTGGCACCAGATCGAGACGATTCCGTCCCAGCGCTCGACCCCGAGATCGAAGTCTCCGAGATCGGCGACGACAGTCCGAATGTCAACGCCGTGCTGCTCGGCGAGCCCTTGGGCCTTTTCGAGTCCTACCGCCGAGCTGTCGACACCGGTCACGCGAAAACCGAGCCGCGCCAGGAACACGGCGTTGCGCCCCTCTCCCTCGGCGAGGCAGAGGATCTCGCCTTTCGGCGGCAGGTAACGCTCGGCAGTCGCTGCCAAGAAGTCATTGGGCTCGGTGCCGTAGACAAAGCCGGCCTCGCTATACCGTTGATTCCACATGGCTCGCAGTATGGCACCTGCCGTGATCTTCGAATGCTTAACGGGCAGCCAGCGTGACGCTTGGTCCACTCGATTCCACCAGGAGGTTGCGCATCATGCCCATGTCTTCACGTTCGCCCTCGCCATCACGGTCACGCGCCACGTGCCCCGGCAGGCCCTTCTCGTAGTCCGTCACGCGAGGGATCTCGCCGCTCACGAAGTAGCTGCCGTCGAGCAGCGTGGCCGCCTCCTGCGTGATCACCGGCTCGCAGCCCGCCGCGCGATAGTCGTCCGGCTCGGGCACGTCCTCCATCGGTAGGACCTGGCCGTTCGGCAGCTGCATCCCGCGCTGCCGGAACATCCCCGGGTGCAGGTAGCACTCCAGCTCCCCGTCGGGCCGCGCAGCGCGTACGCGCCGCACCGCCTCAAGCATCCCGCCGCCGTGGTCCCAGTGCCCGTGGGACAGCACCATCGCCTCCACCGTTCCGAAGTCCAGCTTCAGCAGCGCGCCGTTGCGCGCCACTGCGTAGTCCTCGGGGCCCGCATCGAACAGCAGCGTCCGCGTTCGCCCGCCGGTCGTCGCCCGCAGCACCAGCGACAGCCCGTGGTGCGCACAGCAGATCGCCCGCCCCGACAACTCCTGCATGCCATTGGCCACGTGGCAGGCGAACTCAGGCAGTACGTTGCCCGGGTTGGTCGACAGCGAGTCCGTCACGTTGTCCACCAGCACCTGCACGGTCAGCGTGTCGACCTGCGAAAGCCCGATCTCTGCGTCAGTCATTGATGGAGCCTACTTTCCCTTCCGCCCGAGGCAAGGTAGCCCCGCAGGACAAACGCGGTCCGCGCCGCAAGGCGAGCTCCGCTTCGTCGCGTTGCCCGAGCTATCGGAGCGGCTCATAGGCGGGATGAAAGGGGTATCGGTCCCGAGGTGACATAACCCAACCGCGAAGCCGTCTGTTTGGCCAACCGTTCCAGTCTTTCCGCGCGGCAGGGCCGTGCGCGCCACTCACTCGGAGCGACGCCGACGTGGCGCTTGAACGCGCGGCTGAAACTGGCTTCCGAGCCGTAGCCGATGGCGTCGGCGATCTCGGCAGGAGCCCGTAGTGCTGCATGTCGAGCAGCAGAAGCGCCAGTGCGTCCACGCCCGCGGCGCCAAAGGCGGTGAAGTAAGAGCGATCTGTTACTACCTGCAAGCTCTCGAACAAGAAGACCGTGTTGATACTCGCGATGGCGACCGCCAGCGCAACGAAGACTCCCATCGCCACGGCGGCGCCCTTGTGCACGTGCTTGAGCAACAGATAGAGGGCCATCGCCGTGAAGACAAAGAAAGCCTGGTCCAGCAGGTCGGCAACGACGCCCAAGCGAACGAGTCCGGCGTTCGCGACCAGGTTCAGAGCCGTCGCCGCCGCATCGCCGGCCACGTACATCTTGGGCTCGACAAATCCTTCAGCGAAGCCGCCGAAGATGCCGACGAGCAGGTAAAGGACGCCGGCGATTCTCGCCATGCGTTTTGATGGGCTCATGGCGTCGCTCTCTCGGGGCTGGCGAGACCGATGAGACTCGTCTTTCATCGTGCCCTCCGTGGATATTGGGACTGCCAAGCGCTTCTGCTTTTCACGCCGGGATGAGCCAAGCGGTTGCGAGCGCAGCAACATACAGCCCAAAGCCATAGACCGTGTGCGTGATCAGACTCTTGACGCAATTGAAGACAGGGGTTTTCCTCTTCGAGGATGCGATTCCTGCTCCGAGGGCCGGCTGCAAGACGAACAACGGCGCCGCGATCGTCACGATCCCGATCAAGAGCGCGGGGAGCAAAGACGGCGAGAGCGCCCAGCGCGTGCCGAAGGCGGAGAGCAAGAGAGCGGCGAAGCTGATGCCGATCGCGTAGTGGGCGCACCAGCCCAGGAGCAACTCGCCTCGGATCGGCGTTGCTTTGGCGATTGGAACCCGGCCTTTCGTCTCGGGCGAGCATCCGCCAGCTTCGCGAGGCTGTCAGCTGCACGCAGCGCAAGGCTCCGCGCCCCGGTCGCCCGCGCGAGCTCGATCGCCTCGCGATAGTCCCGCTGCGCCGCTTTGGGCTCTGTGCTCTCACGCTGCTCCCCGCGCATGCGCAGTAGCTCGGGTAGGTACACGCTCTCGTTGTGCGCGAGCGCGAACGCGATGATCTCGTCGGTCAGCTGGCGTGCTTCAGCGACGTGACCAGAGATCCGGAGCGCATCGATCAGCACCTGCGCGACCAACGTGGAGCACGTCGAGACTGCTTTTAGCCGCTGGCGCAAGCTGTCGAGCAGCGGTTCGATCGTGATGAGCGCGAGCGGTCCGCGCTGGGCCTGGGCCCACAGTGCAAACGCGCTGGCTTCGGTGAGTAGTCCGATGTCTACGGAGGCCGCACGCACGGCAAGCTGGGCTTCTTCCTCGACGATCGGCAGCGGATCGCGACGCAGGTAGCGCAGGCGCGCACGGACCACGTGGCCTAGTGCCTGCAAGATCGGGATCTCGAGCTGCACTGCGAGGTCGATCGTCGCGACCGCTTCTTCGAGCGCACGGTCGGGGTCGTCGACGACCCAGCGCACACACGCGAGATGGCCTAGCGCGAGAGCTCGGCCGGGGAGGTTGGCGTGAAACACGGACGGCTCGTGCTCGGCGGGGACGAGGCTCTCGAGCAAGCGCTGTGCGGTGCCTAGGTCGGCGCTGAAGAAGGCGGTGTAGGCCCGAGTGAAGATGCCGCCATGCAGCAGCGCGGGATCCAGTTCATGCGCCTGCTCGATGCGTTCGAGCTCGGCTGTCAGCTGCGCCGAGCGATCGTACTGCGCGATGATCATGTTGTAGTTACACAGATGGGTAATCGCCGAGTACAAACACGGAGCGTCATCGAGCGAGCGTGCGATCTCGATGGCGCGCGCGTGGACGGCGAGCGGCTCGCGTCCGGCGAAGGCGGCGCTGAAGGTGTTCGAGCTGACTTGCTGGCACATGGTGCCGAGGATCTGGAACTCGAGTAGGTCGCGCTCACGACTTGCGTCCACGCGCGGCAAGAGATCGAGCGCGCGTGCACACAGCGCGACGGCATCGGAGGTTGCGTTGCGCAGGGCTGCTTGGCGTGCGGCCGCCGCGTAGGCGGGGACCGCGCGCGCGGGATCGCCCGCAGCGTCGAAGTGCTTGGCCAGGAGCTGTGAGAGCTCGCCGGCGCGTGGGTCGCGCTGGAGCGCCTCTGCGACGAGCCGATGCCAGCGCTGACGCCGCCCCGGACTGCTGCGTTCGACACAGACCTCCTGGATCAGCGCATGCGTCACGCCATAGCGATCGTCGGGCTCCGCGCGCAGGAACAGCGATCGGCGCGACAGCGCGTCGCATGTGTCGTCGACTTGCTCGACGGACATCTCCAGCGCAGCGGCGACCAGGCTCGTCGAGAACTCGGCGCCCACGATGCTCGCGGCTTCGAGCACGCGCTGCTCCGTCGTCGACAACCGATCGAGTTGCATGTCGATCAGCTGCTTCACGCTGCTGGGCCGGTGCGCCTGCACCTCGTCGATCGAGACCGTCAGGGTCCACCGGCCATCGCGCTCGGCGAGCATTCCGCGGCTCGCGAGCTCGTCGAGCAGCGAGACCATGAACAGCGGCGTTCCGCCGGTGATCTTCGCGACCAGGTCCGTCAGCTGCTGCGGAAACGCGTGGCCGACGAACCGTCGATCGATGAAGCTCTGCACCGCCGCAACGCCGATCTTCGGCACTTGGACGGCGAGCGCGCCGGAGCGCGCCACGAGCGAGCGCATCACGCGGTTGAGTGGGTGATCGGGGCTCTGGACCTCCGCGTGTCGCGAGGTGCAGATCACGAGCAGCTTTGCACGCTCCTGACGCTGGCCCAAAAGTGACAACAGATCGATCGTGGCGACGTCGGACCACTGCAGGTCTTCGAGCACGAGCACGAGCGGAGCCTGCGAGCAGATTGCCTCGAGCGCTTCGCTGAGCTCGCGGAGCTGCCTCGCTTCGTTGCCGCCAGCTGCACGCCGCGTGACCTCGACGAGTTGCTCGTCACTGATCAGGTGCGGTACTTGCGCGATGAACGTCGGCGCATAACGAAGGAGCGCTGCGAGCGCCTCTGCACCACGCGCAGAGCGCGTCAGCGCCGTGAGTGCCTCGATGATCGCGAGGTACGGCTCGGGCGTGCCGTGCTGCTCGAAGCAGGAGCCACGCCCGATGATGACCGTGCTTGGATCGAGACCGGCAAGGAACGTGCGGACGAGCGTCGATTTGCCGATTCCGGGCTCCCCGGTCACGAAGCACAGTTGCCGGCGGCCTCCACGCGCACGCTCGAGCGCCGCGCGCAGCAGCTCCAGCTCCGCATCGCGACCGACCACGAGCGGATCGACGTGCGCGACGCGTGCGAGCTCGGGCGTGGCTCGCACCGCGACGTGATCGCTGAGCTTGGCGACGAACCGGTAGCCGCGCCCGATCACCGTCTCGATCACACCCTCGCCCAGCACCTGCCGCAGCTCGTGCATGTGGCTCCGTACCGCGCTGTCGCTCACCACCGCGCCGCGCCAGACCTGCGCGAGCAGCTCGTCCTGCGTGACGAGCTTCTGCGGATGCGCGGCGAGGTAGCACAGGATCGCGAACGGCTTTCGGCGCAGCACCTGCAAGGTCTCGCCCTTCCAAAGCCGTCCCTCGTCGCTATCCACTCGAAACGGCGGAAAAACAACCATGGATCGGCACTTCTAGCGCGGACGGCCCCGCGACGCGAGCGCTCATGATCGACGCCGAGGCGCCGATCCAACACGGATTGGACGTCGCCGGCCCAGATCCAACGGAGACCTGGCAGCACTGGACGCGTGCTCTCGGCATGGTGAGTCCATGCAAACCCTTCGACAGCTCGTCTCCGGCACCGACTTCAGCGACTGCGCGGAGCACGCCCTCGAGCTGGCCATCGAGCTCGCGATCGCCGCATCCGCGCGGATCACCCTGGTCCACGTCTGCGAGCTGGGCGAAGGCGATCTCGACGACCGTCGCCTTGACGAGTGCAGCGAGGCGCTCGCTGCGGTCGTGGCCCGGCATCGGCACCGCGGCGTAGAGCTCACCGGCGTCCTGCGCAGTGGCAAGCCGTGGACGAAGCTCGACAACGTCGCGGCAGAGGTCGGCGCCAGCTTGATCGTGGTCGGCCGCCACGGAGGCGGTCGCGGCAATCGTGTCGAGCTCGGCTCGGTTGCCGATCACCTCGTGCGCTCCACCAGCCGCTCCGTGCTCACCGTCGCCTGCGACTTCGACTTCGACCGCCTCGATAGCGAGGCAAACCAAACCAACGCCCCTTCAGAAAGAACAAGACGTGATGAAGACCCTCAGTGCCTTCGTCTCGATTGCAATCCTCGCCGTGCTCCTTCTTCTTCCCGGCGTTGCAGCTGCGGAAGAGAACCACTCCGGCTGGAGCATCAACTTCACGCCCGTGGTTCTGTTTCCCACGAGCGCCTACCACTTCGGCGGGGGCGTCGATCCGGAGGTGAAATACACCCTCGACTTGGGCGGAGCGCGCCTGAGCGCTGGTGGTCGCGTCGGCACCTACTACGCGAAGAACCTGTTCGGCGTGACGATGATGCCGACGCTGCGCCTCATGGTGCCGATC
This sequence comes from Sandaracinaceae bacterium, assembly GCA_017881055.1. Lineage (GTDB taxonomy): Bacteria > Myxococcota_A > Polyangia > Polyangiales > JAFGIB01 > JADGRF01. Next base: position 2,139 of record JADGRF010000318.1, on the reverse strand, counting down.
GGACCGGTCGAGCCCTACGCCGCCGTCGGCCTGGGCTACGGCTGGCTTCCGGATAACGGACACGACGCCTTCGCGACGATGGGCCGACTCGGCGTCGTGTTTCGCTTCAGCAAGCGCTTCGCCATCGGCGTCGAGGGCACCCTTCAAAAGGTCGATGGCTCGCGTTTTGGATTCCCGTCGTTCGGCTCGATGATGTCGTTCGAGCTCTGAAGCAGCTGACGCGAAAAAAAAGGCTCTCTCATGACCAGAAAACTGACCAAAACAGACTTCAAGGTTCCGGCGCTGCTGCTCGTGTTGAGCGCTGTTCCAACACTCGGCGGAATCGTGCGGATGATCAGCGTGTCCGGCCACGCTGCGGTCACGCCCGACAACGCCAGGTTCCTGCATGCGCCGACCGCCGTGGTCATCCACGTGATCTGCGCCACGCTGTACTGCTTGCTCGGGGCGTTTCAGTTCACGCCGGCGTTCCGGCTGCGCTGGCCTGGCGGGCATCGTCTCGCGGGCAGAGTGCTCGCGCTATGTGGTCTCTTGGCGGGGTTCACCGGCGCGTGGATGACCGCGTTCTATCGAATCCCAGGGAGCCTTCAGGGGCCACTGCTCTACGGTGTGCGCTTGGCTGTAGCCACGGGCATGATCGCGTCGATCATCATCGGCGTCTCGAGCATCCTGCGCCGGAACGTCGCACGCCACGAGGCGTTCATGATCCGTGCGTATGCGCTCGGGCAGGGCGCGGGCACGCAGGTGCTGGTCTTGATGCCGTGGATGCTGATCACGGGCAAAACCGGCGGACTGACACGAGACTTGTTGATGACTTTGGCGTGGGCGATCAACGTGGTCGTCGCGGAGTGGATCATCAGGCGGCGCACGCAGGCGCTTCGCACGAGGGCGCGCGCATTTACGCTTTCGGCTGCGGCACGGACGTAGTCGATTCGCCTGCCTTGGCCGTGCCCCAGACGCGCTCGCAACGAGCCTCGAAGGCTTTGCGCGCGGCCGGAAGCTTCGCAGTCAAGCTCTCTGGCAACATGCAAACTGCGCGACGTCGCGCCGAAAGGCGTGATGCGAAGACAGCAACGCCGTGGCGATCGACGCGCTGCCATCGGCAGCGAGCAACGGCGTGCCGGCGAACGGCTGCTTGATGCAGCGAAGCAGCTCCGCAACATCACGCCACACAGGACAAACCAATGATCAACGTTCAACAGATCAAGCCCGAGATGCCAGTCGTTTGCTCGCAGGCCCTCGAACAGCGGAGTCACGCTGTCTCCCGATCTCGTGCACCAAGCGCTACGCAAAGTCGCAGGCCTCGAAGCGTTCGCGAAGGATTATCCGCTCGAAGGCCAAGCCCTGCCGCTGTTTGGTTAATCGGAAGCGCGTTCGCTGTACGAAGCGCGCAATGCAGGGCCACGCGCCAGCGTCTGATACACGACACAGTAGCGCTCGGTCAGCTCGAGCAGCTTGGCTTTCTCGGCTTCGGTCGCGTCGGTGTCGAGCGAGAGCTTCAAGCGAATCTCGCGAAAGCCCACCGGTGCGTCCTTGGACACACCGAGGGTGCCGCGAAAATCGAGATCGCCTTCAGCGACCAAGTTGCCGCTGCGCACCACGATGCCGAGCGACGTGGCCACTGCGGACAGCGTGACGCCCGCGCAGGCGACGAGCGCTTGCAGGAGCATGTCGCCCGAACACACCGCGAGACCCGTGCCACCTGTCGCAGGGTGCAGCCCGGCTTGCACGAGCGCGCGGCCGGTGTCGACGCTGCAGGTCACGCCTTCGCCCAAGTCGCCGCTGGCACGCAGCGTGAGCGTGGCGGCCGCCGGGTCGGTTCGATACTTGTCCTTCAAGGGTGCTTGTGCGGCGCGCAGTTGGTCGCGGTCCATGGGGCTCTCCAGCGTTGCAGGTGTCAGTCGCGGCTGTCGGCGCTGCGCAGGAATTGCTGCGCGCTGGCTTCGGTCAGCTTGAAGTCCGGGCTGACCCGACGGCTGTGGAGCAAGCTGTTGCTGCGCTCGTCGGTAGCGCTGAGTATGGCGTGCGGATCGTCTTCGTCCTGCAGGATGTCGAGGTCGACGCGCACGCGCGAGCCGTCGTCGCTCGTGATGGTGCGCGAGCGATGCAGTCTGGCCCGTTCGGCTTGCTCGTGCCGCATCA
>JADGRF010000317.1 GCA_017881055.1 Sandaracinaceae bacterium | reverse complement strand
CGCCCAGGGTCTCGCCGCGCGCCCGGATCGGGATTGATAGCAGCGAGCCCACCGCGAAGCCGCGCTGCTCGTTGCGTGCAAACCGAGGATCCTTCTCGCTGTCCGAGATGCGTGCGACCCGCCCGTGTTCCGCGACCCAACCCAGCACGCCTTCGCCTTTGCAAAAGCTCAGCGCGGGGCGATCGACGCCTACGCCAGACCGCGCGCCCACGCGCAGAGCCGTGGGTTGCTCGGCCTCGCGGCTGCACAGGCGCACGGACGCGTGGTTTGCCGGTAAAAGGCGCAGCGCTGCGTCGGTCACCAGCTGCAGCCGCGTGCTGCGATCCAGCGCGTCGATCATGCGCTGAGTCATCTCAGCGAGGATCTCGAGTGCTGGATCGCGCAGAGGCATGCAGCGGATTCTATGCAGCGCGATCCAGGCTCAAACAAAATTTGCACGAACGCGACAAATTGTAACAATCGCGGCGCAGCGCTGCAGCTGGTATTCGGCCCAGGGTCTGGACATTTTCAGTCTGGCTTTCATAGAGTTACAGCCCGATTCGAAAGTTCTGTATCGCATCCGCTCCGAGCGACTCGGCACGACTCGAAACGAATTGCATTAGGCTCTTGGCGAGCTCCTTTCGGTGTCCCAAGCGGGGTACCGAGCAGACTCATTCACGCTTTGCGTGTCGCGGTCGGCGTGCGAACATGCCGGCCACATGAAGGCGCAGGTGCGGTTTTCGTTGCTGGGGCTCTCGTTGGGGCGGTTCTCGTTGGCCATTATCGCGTTGAGCCTGTTCGGCTGCACGGCGACCGTGGACGTAGACAAGAACAAGCTGGGACCCAAGCCCGTCAGCTGCGTGAAGGGAACGAGGATCAACTGTCCATGCCCGGACGGGACCATCAGCACGCAGACCTGCAACGCCTACCTCCGCTACGACCAGTGCGGCTGCCGCAGTCAGTTCGGCGCCTCCGGCACGGGCGGCTGAGCGGCGAGCCGCAGGCTGCTCCGCGGGTATGTAAAAACAAAAGACCCCCGCGCGTTGCCGCACGAGGGTCTTCGGATCGCGCGCGTTGCGATCAGCTCTTGGCTTTGAACTCCCAGGTGAACGTGGCGTCGCCGTCACGTTCATCGGGCTGCTCGAGCTTCAGGCCGTCGATGGCCTTGACGACGCACTCGCCCAGCGACTTGGTGCCGCTGCTCTGTGCCTCGTCGACCTTGGCGTCGGTGATAGCGCCGTCGTCACTCGACACCTTGAAGCGCACGACCACTTTGCCCAGCGCCGTGCGGTCCTTCTGGAGCTCGGCGTCGTAGCAAGCGCGGATCGCGTCGTTCTTGGTCTCGAGTAGCTTGCGCGTGTCGTCGCGGTACATCTCGGCGCTGCGCGCAGCGCAACCCGTGATGCTGGCGCAGGCGAATGCGAAGAGGGCCGTCGTGAATAGCGTTTTCATGGCTTCTTCTCCTGGGCCTTTTCCTCGGTCTTCTTCTCTTCGGCTTTCTTCTCGGCCTTCACTTCAGCCTTCTTCTCTTCGGCCTTCACTTCGGCTTTCGATTCGGGCTTCTTCTCTTCGGCCTTCGGCTCTTCCTGTACCTGCTTGGCCTCGATCTTCGAGCCGATCTCGCGGCGCTCGCCGGTCTTCGGATCGATCTCGTATTCCTTCTTGACCGCGTCCTGCTCGACGATGATGAACTCGACGCGGCGATTCTGCTCGCGGCCTTCTTCGGTCTTGTTGTCGCCGATCGGCTTGGTCTCGCCCCAGCCCTTCGACTCGATGCGCGCGGCATCCACGCCGTGGTCGAGCAGGTACTGGCGCACGGAAGCCGCACGCTTGTCCGACAGCTTCTGGTTGGTCTTGTCGCCGCCGACGCTGTCGGTGTGACCTTCGACCGAGAGCTTCTTGATCTGCGGGTTCTCTTTTACGACCGAGGTGATCTCGTTCATCAGGTCGAACGACTCCGGCTTGATCACGGCCTTGCCGGTCTCGAACTGAATCTTCTCGCGAATCACGACCTGGTCCGCAGTGACCTCGACGCGCTTCGGCTTGGCCGGCGGCGGAGGCGGCGGCGGAGGCGGCGGCGGCGGCGGAGGTGGGGGTGGCGGAGGCGGATTGCCGACGACGTTCAACGAAGAGGTGTCCGAGAACGCCATCGTTCCACCGCAACCGGCTGCGATTGCAGTCAGCGCCGCGGAACCGAGCGCGATCAGAACCAAGTTCTTACGCGTGTCCAAAAGAGCTTTCATGAGTTCTCCCTAGCGAGAAGCCGAGACCGAAGAAAGTCGGACACGGGCGCCGGAGGATCGATCGCAGCGGGCGTTTTCGCAACCCCTAGAGCACCTCCGCGCAGCTTGTCGCACACCCCCGTCACAGGCGTCCGCCCAGCTGCGGGGCTTGGGCTAGTCGCCTCCGACGCTTCGGGCTACAAGCTGCGACGGATGCTGCTCGCGACGCTGATCGGCTTTCTGTTTGGGTTCGTCGGTTCCATGCCGATCGCGGGTCCGATCGCGATCCTGGTCTTTGGGCGCGGGCTCGAGAACCGCGGTCGCAGCGGGTTGTTCCTAGCGGGTGGCGCCGCGATCGCCGAGAGCTCGTACGCGTACCTCGCGTTCTGGGGCTTCAGCGCATTCCTGACTCGCTATCCGTGGGTCGAGCCTGTCTCGCGTGTCTCGGCCGCGGTGATCCTCACGGGCCTAGGCATCCACCTGACGAGCAAAGGCAAGAAGCCCGAGGCCGAAACGCGCGTGCCCGATCCCAACGTGGGCCAAAAGCGCAGCTTCTTTCTCGGCTTCACCATCACGGCGCTCAATCCGACCTTGATCGCGACCTGGACCGCGGCCGTCACGACTGTGTACTCGCTGCACGTCGTGAGCTTCGATGCCGGCGACGCGCTGCCGTTCTCGATCGGCGCGTTTCTCGGCATCACGGGCTGGTTCGCGACGCTGCTCTGGCTGCTCGCGCGCTTTCATGCACGCTTTTCCCGTGCCGCGCTCGATCGTGTGATCCGCTTCATGGGCTACCTGCTGATCGCCGCCGGTCTGACGATTGCGGTGCGCTTCTTGTATCGGCTCTACGCGCACTGATCAGCGGGAGCGAGCCGCTGCGTGGCCGGTGTTCGCGAGATCGATGCGCGTGCGCAGGTAGCTTCCGACCTGCTCCGCATCCGCGAGCAAGCGTTGCACTGCGGTGCGCAGCTCGATCTCGCTCTTCTGCACGCGCTCCTGCGTGTGTTCAGCTGCTACGCTGGACTCGGCGTTGAGCGTGGCCAGGCGTCCCTTCAGTTGCGCGACCTGAAAGCGCAGGTCGTCCCATGCCAGGCGCTGGTGCTCGAGGTCGCGGGAGATCTGCGCCAGGTAGCCGTCGGCTTCCGCGAGCGCCGCCAGCTGCACGCGCAGCGAGTCCAGCTGCTCGGTCTCCGCGCGCGCGATCACGGCGCCTGTGCGGAGGCTAGGCAGGGGACCGCGCGTCGCCAGCACGCGCACGACGTCGCGCAGCGCGCCCTCCGACAGCACCTTGTCGCGTTGCCCGGCTTCGAGCGAGCGCGCGATCTTCGACTCGTCATGTAGCAGCTCGTCCAGGGCACGGCCGATGCGCAGACGCGTGCCGCGCACGTCGTCTTCGTGCGTGGTCAGCGTGCGTGCGGCGCGGTCGAGCTCCGCGCGCAACGTGAGCAGCAGACTGAGCGTGAGCTCCATGCGTTCCATCGCGGCGCGCACGTCGTGCGGGGCGTCGCCCTGGGGATGCATTCCGCTGAGCTGCGCGCTGTACGTGGCGACGCGCGTCTTCCATTCCTCGTATTCCGTCGGCGCGTGCACGGTCGGCCGCACCGGCTCCGGTTCCTGCTGGGGGGCCGTGACGCGCGCGGGTTGGAGCAGCGGGCCGTGCAGGTCCAGCTCCCGCGCGGGCGCGCGATCGAGCAGCGTTTGGAGATCGTCGACCAGGTGAAATGCGTCGCGGTGGCGCTTCTCGGGATCCTTGTTCAAAAGGCGCAGCACGACCTGATCGATCTCGGGACGCAGGCCGGGCAAGAGCCGAGACGGCGGCGGCGGCGGCTCACGCATCTGCTTGATCAGCACTTCCGAGAGCGTTCCCGAGAACGGGGTCTCGCCCGTGAGCATCTCGAACAGCACGCAGCCGACGCCGTACAGATCGCTCGACGGCGTGGCTTCACCGTTTCGCACTTGTTCGGGAGCCATGTACTCGGGCGTGCCCATGAGCACGCCGCGATCGGTGATGCGAACTTCGCGCTCGAAGCGCGCGATGCCGAAGTCCAAGATCTTCACGAAGTCGGGATCGCCGCGACGGCGCACCAGGAACACGTTGCCAGGCTTCACGTCGCGGTGGACCACGTCGAGCTCGTGCGCCCGCGCGAGGCCGGACGCGATCTGAATCGCGATGCGCAGCGCGCGCGTGCTGGCCATCGGACGCTTGGCGATCTCCTGCTCGAGCGAGCGCCCCTGCAGGTACTCCATGGCCAGGTACACGAGGCCGTCTTCGGTCTCGCCGAAGTCGGTGATGTCGATGATGTGCTCGTGGTTGATCTGGTTAGCGGCGCGCGCTTCTCCGAGGAAGCGCTTGCGCGACGTGGGATCGCGCGTGAAGCGCTGATGCAGGAATTTGATCGCGACCTCGCGGTCGATCACTTGGTGTCGGCCGCGGTAGACCACACCCATCCCGCCGCCGCCGATCTTTTCCTCGATCAGGTAGCGCCCGGCAATCGTCCGGCCGAGCAGGGGATCCTGCACGCGCACGAGGGCCTCGCCGTCGATCGGACACGCGGCTAGCTCCCCCTTGAAACGTGTCTTGCAGCGCGGACACTGATTGATGTCCATGCTCCCTCCCGGCCAATCGGAGCACCATACTGCCGCGGTCCCGGTGGGCCAAGGCATACATCGGCGACAAGCCGCTTTCTGCTATGCTGAGAACTGCTTTTTCTGGTTTCGGGGGCTCTGGGCCGGGTGAGTCAGTCGCTTCGCAAGATTCTGGTCGTCGACGACGACGAAGACATCGTCTTGATGCTCGAGACCGTGCTCGGCCAGAGCTACGACGTGCTCGTTGCGCGCGACGGGGCCTCTGCCATCGATGCGATCGCCGCGCACGGCCTTTCGGCGGTCATCGCGGATCACATGTTGCCCGGAGCGACCGGTGTCGAGCTGCTCGACCGCACACACGACCTGCAGCCCGCGGCGGCGCGCGTGCTGATCACCGCGTCCGACCGCGTGAACGTGCTCAAAGACGCAGTCAACCGCGCGCGCGTGCACCGCTTCCTGTCGAAGCCGCTGCGCTTGATGGAGCTGCCGACGCTGGTTGGCGACGCGATCCGTGAAGCCGGTCTCGAAGCCGAGAATCAGCGCTTGGTCGCCGAGCTGTCGATCAAGAACGCCGAGTTGGCGCGCATCAACGAGCGCCTCGAGGTCAGCGAGCTTCTTTTGCCTTGATGATGATCTCGACGCGGCGGTTGTTCGCGCGCCCTTCGGCCGTGGAGTTGTCCGCGAGGGGGCGGTTCTGGCCGATGCCGACGCTCGTGATCGACTGAGGCGGGACACCGCGCGAGATCAGGAGATCCATCACGGCGCGCGCGCGACTCTCGGACAGCATCTGGTTCGACTCCGGCGTGCCCTTCGAGTCGGTGTGGCCTTCGACGGTGATCTCGTGCGTGCTGGCTTGCGGCGCGATCGTGTCGGCGACTAGGCCGAGCTTTTGCTGAGCTTCCGGCGTGAGCTCGGCCTTGCCCGAGGTGAAGAGCACGCTGCCCGGCAGCACGATGACGGTGCCGCGCGGCTCTTCTTTGACGCTGAGAGCAGCAGCGGCTGCGAGCTTGCGCATGGCGTCGCGCTCACGCTCCTCGGCTGCGGCGCGGGCGGCACGCTCTTGCGCCAGCTCGACGTCCTTGGTTTGCAGCTGCTCGCTGCGTACGGCCAGCTGCTGCTTGGCACGCGTCAGCTCGTCGCGCGTGCGCGCCATTTCGTCGGCCTCGAGCTGGTCGATCTCGCGCTGCGCGGCTTCGAGGTCGGCCTTGGCGGCCTTGGTTTCTGCTTGGGCCTGCACGAGCTGCGCGGTGCGCAGCGCGACGTAGGCGAGCGCATAGGTCTGCGGCGACTCGGCGTCGTCCTGGTACGAGTCTTCCGCTGCGTTGAGCGCGACCTTCGCCGTATGCAGCTCGGCCGGCGCGATCTCAGCGGCCTTGCCCATGCGCGCTTCGTTGTACGCGGCGCGCGCGTCGAGCAGCTGGCGCGGAGGCGGAGCCGAAGCACACGCGGTCTGGCCCACGAGAGCCAGCAGACACGACGCCCACGATGCCCACGATATCCGCGACACGCGATGGTTCTTCACGCTTGATCTCTCCTGACGCACACGCGCAGTCACGCGCAGCTGCCGCGGGTTGCTCTGTGCGTCGGTCATTGGGACTTACCGGCTTTGAGCTTCTCGACACGCGCCTGCGCGGTTCTGGCTTTGGTCGTCATGTCTTGCTCGCGTGCGAGCACGATGGCGAGCTCGGCATCGGCCTGAGCCCTGCGCAGCGCCAGCTCGGCGCGGTCGTTCTGATCGTCCTGGATGTAGCGCTTGGCCTTGTCGACCTGTTCCTGCGCCAGCTTCAGGTGCAGCTGAGCCCGGGGAACGGTGTTGGCGTCGACCTCGAGCGCACCGCGGATGGCGGCTTCGGCGCTGGTGAGCCTCTCGCTCGGCGGTGGGACGCTCGCGCACGCGCCAGAGAAGCTGGCGACGAGCAGGCAGAACGCGAACACGGCGGACGTCTTCATCAAAGGTCTCTCCCCGTTACACGGCCAGGCAGCATAACAAACTCGCAACGTGCCGAAAACCCGCTCGACCGCTTACTTCCTGTCCGCCCGCCCGCGGTGGCAACTCCACGTCGCGGGTGGCACAGTGCCGGCCTCGCGCCCGAAGCCCCAGGAATGCCGATGCTCAACCCGACCGACGACGTACGCATCAAAGATCTTCGCCCGCTCTTGCCGCCCGCCATTCTCATGGAAGAGATCCCGGCGCACGCGGAGGCCTGTCGCGTCGTGTCGCAGGGGCGCCGTGAGGTTGCCGCGATCCTGAACGGCCACGACGACCGGCTCGTGGTCGTGGTCGGCCCGTGCTCGATCCACGATCCGGTCGCCGGGCTGGAGTACGCGCGCCACCTGCGCGCCGCCGCCGATACCTACAAGCAGGACCTGTGCATGGTCATGCGCGTCTACTTCGAAAAGCCGCGCACCACGATCGGCTGGAAGGGGCTGATCAACGACCCGTACCTGAACGACAGCTATGCGATCAACGATGGCTTGCGCACCGCGCGGCGCTTTCTGCGCGACGTCGTCGAGCTCGGGTTGCCCGCGGGCACCGAGTTCCTCGATCCGATCACGCCGCAGTTCATGGCCGACCTCGTGTCGTGGGGCGCAATCGGTGCGCGCACGGTCGAGAGTCAGGTGCATCGCGAGCTGGCCTCGGGTCTGTCGATGCCGGTTGGGTTCAAGAACGGCACTGGTGGCACCACGCAGATCGCAGTGGACGCGGTGCGCAGCGCGTCGCATCCGCATCACTTCCTGTCGGTCACGAAGCAGGGCGTCGCTGCCATCGTCTCGACGGCGGGCAACCCCGAGTGCCACGTGATCCTGCGTGGCGGCGCGCGCGGCCCGAACTACTCGGCCGAGCATGTCGCAGAAGTCGCGCACAAGCTCGAGCACGCGGGCTTGCCCACGCGCCTGATGATCGACGTCAGCCACGCGAACAGCGGCAAGAGCCACGAGCGCCAGCCGGAAGTGCTGCGCGACGTCGCCGACCAAGTGGCCTGCGGCAGTCAGCACATCTTCGGCGTGATGATCGAGAGCTTCTTGGTCGATGGCCGCCAGGATCACGAGCAAGGCAAAGCGCTCGTGTACGGGCAGAGCATCACCGACGCCTGCATAAGCTGGGACCGCACCGCGCCCTTGTTCGACGAGCTAGCGAAAGCCGTGCGCACGCGCCGTGCGCTGATCGCGTCGTCGAGAGAATGAGAGCTGCTAGACGTTGATCTTGTCGTCTAGGAAGGCGCCGACTTTGTCGAGGGCGACTTTTTCTTGCGCTTGCGTGTCGCGATCGCGGATGGTGACGGTCTGGGCGCTGAGCGTGTCGCCGTCGATCGTGATGCAGAACGGTGTGCCGGCTTCGTCCATGCGGGCGTAGCGTTTGCCGATGGCTTGCTTCGCGTCGTACTGCAGCGCGTGGCGCTTGCGTAGATCACGGTAAAGCTTCTCGGCGACCTCGGGCATGCTTTCTTTCTGCACGAGCGGAAAGATGCCGGCCTTGATCGGCGCGACGCGCGGGTGGAACTTCATGAACACGCCGCTCGGACGACCCGCATCCGGTGTGTACGCCTCGCAGATCAACGCGAGCACGCCGCGTGACAGGCCGGCCGCGGGCTCGATCACGTGCGGTAGGTAGCGCTCGTTCTTCTCTTGATCGAAGTACGACAGCTTCACGCCCGAGTGCTCTTGGTGCTGACGTAGATCGTAGTCGACGCGGTGCGCGACGCCTTCCAGCTCGCCGAAGCCCGGCGCGCTGAACGGGAAGCGATACTCGATGTCGAACGTGCCGGCGCCGTCTTTCGCGTAGTGCGCGAGCTCGTCGCGGTCGTGCGCACGCAGCTGCAGGTTGTCGCCCGTCAGGCCCAGATCCTTCCAGAACTTCGTGCGCTCGTCGCACCAGAACTCGTGCCAGGCCACCGCTTCACTCGGATGGCAGAACCACTCCATCTCCATCTGTTCGAACTCGCGGGATCGAAAGATGTAGTTGCGCGGCGTGACCTCGTTGCGAAACGCCTTGCCGATCTGCGCGATGCCGAACGGCACCTTCACGCGTGAGGTGTCGACCACGTTCTTGAAGTTCAGGAAGATGCCCTGCGCCGTCTCGGGGCGCAGATACGCGGCGGAGTCTTCGGTTTGCACCGCGCCGACGTAGGTCTTGAACATCAGGTTGAACTGGCGCGGCTCGGTGAGCGTGCCGGGTTTCTCGGTGTCGGGGCCGATCACACGCGAGAAGTCGTGCGTCTTCAGATCCATGAGCGGAAACTTCTTGATCGAGACGGGCAGGTTCTTCTTCTTCGCGACCTTCTCGAGCTTCTTCTCGGCGGCGTCCGACTCGCCCTGCATGAACGCGAACATGGGAACGTCGTCGGCGCCTTCGAGCACGGCCACCCACAGGTGATCGTAGCGATAGCGCTGCTTGGTCTCGCGGCAGTCGACCATCGGGTCGTTGAAGCCGCCCACGTGACCGGACGCTTCCCAGACCTTCGGGTTCTGGATGATCGACGTGTCGACACCCACGATGCTCAGCGGCTCGCCGCCGTTCAGCTCGCTTGGCCCAAGCGGCGGCGACTTGACCATGGCGTTCCACCACGCGTCCCGCAGGTTGTTCTTGAGCTCGACGCCGAGCGGTCCGAAGTCCCAGAAGCCGTTGATGCCCTGGTAGATTTCGCTAGCGGGAAAGATGAAGCCGCGCCGTTTGCAGAGCGCGACGATGTCGTCCATGGAAGCTGCCACGGCCGGGCATATACCATACGCCGAGAGCCGAAGGCTGCTCGGCGGGTATGTTGTTGTTACTACTACTACTCGCGGAAATGGCTGCGGAAGGCTTCGGCGATCAGGGGCATCAGCCGATCCTGCAGTGTCTTCTGCGTGACGCCATCGGTCGGCAGCGCAATCAGCTCGGCTTTCACGTCACGTGCGAGCGCGTCGAACTCGGCAGCATCGAACGCGTAGATCTCTTCGCTGATCACGATGGCGAACGGGCGCGAGCGGGCGACGTTGGTTGCGGCCGAGGGCAGGTCGGTCTGGGTGACGCGCGCGTTGGTGGTGGTCATCGTGACGTGACGCACGGCCTCGACCAGTGTCTCGGGGCCGCCGATCACGATCACCGTGATGGCAGGCCGGTGTTCCAGCGTCGGCCGTCGGCTCTTCGACATGGTCAGAGACTACCACGGGTCATCGGGTGGTAGAACGTCGATTGAAAGGCGCGTGTCCTAATGCGCGTTCGGCTTCGGGCTGGTCTTCGCGTCCATCGTGTCGATGGCGCGGCGCAAGTCGGCGCGGACGCAGCTGTAGCAGTCTTCGAGATCGAGAAAGCCGCAGCCGGTCTTGCTCGCGCTCGCGAGGCGGCGCAGCGCATCGAGTGCGCGGGCGTCTGCGATCTCGGTGATCTCGCGGATCGCGTCTTTGCGGTCTTTGCAGCCGCGCGAGCTCTCCAGATGCGCAACGGCAAGCAGGTACGGCTCGAGCTGCTTTGGCTCACGGAACGCGAGCACGTTCTGCGCAGCCTTGCGGCGCTCACTCGCCTTCGAAGCGTCGAGCATCGTCTTCACGTCGGCGTCGAGCTCGGGCGGGATCGTGTACTTCGGCGCGCTGGGCTGTGCTGGCGGCGCGCCAAACGCGCGATCCAAGATGCCCACGTGACCGGTCGCTGCGTGAAAGGCGGCAGCACCGAGCACGAGGGCCACGACGCCCAGCGGCACGAGCGCGCGCGCGACGGAGGGCAGGGCGCGAAAGCGTAGCCAGACGCCCCCCAGACCGTGCGCCGCGCTCTGCCGAAGACTTGCTTGCTGCGGCGCGTAGCGATGCACGAGCGCGCGCAGCGTGTCGCGTACCTGGCCGGCGTGCTCCGGCCGCGCATCCGCCGAGTGCGCGCACAGGCTCTGCACCAAGTCGTCCAGTGCGCGCGGGAGCGTGGGATCTTTGAGCTGCTCGCGCAGGCGCGGCACCGGGTTTTGCAGCTGGCGCGCGATGATCGTGGTCACGTCTGGGCCGTCCCAGAGCGCTTGGCCTGCGACGCACTCCCAGAGCACCACCCCGAGCGCATAGAGGTCCGTGCGATGATCGATCTTGTCGCCCACCGCTTGCTCCGGCGACATGTACCCGGGCGTGCCCATCACCGTGCCGATGCGTGTCAGCTCGCGCGTCGTGTGCGCGCCCGGGGCGGCCGGCGCTTGATGCGGGGAGACGTGGGCGATGCCGAAGTCGAGGATCTTCGCCAGCTCCGTGCCGTCCTCGCGTGTCTCGACCAGGATGTTCTCGGGCTTCAAGTCGCGGTGCACGATGCCCGCGGCGCGCGCGGCCGACAGCGCGTCCGCGACTTGGGCCAGCAGCTCGCAGGCCTTCGGCCAGGGCATCCGGCCTTGGTCGCCGAGCACATCGCGCAGCGCGCGCCCGCGCACGAGCTGCATGACCAGGTACGCGCCGCCCTCCGGCAGCGTGCCGTAGTCGATGGCGCTGGCTACGTGCGGATGCTCAAACTGTGCGGTCGCCATGGCTTCGCGCGCGAACCGGGCCGCGACCTCGCCATTTCCCGCCAGCTCGGCGCGGATCACCTTCAAGGCCACGAGCTTGTGCAGCTTCAGGTGCTGGGCGACGAAGACCGCGCCCATTCCGCCTTCGCCCAGGCGTTCGGTGATTCGGTAGCGGTCGTCCAGCACGCGACCTAGCCATCCGTCGAGCCCTGGGGGAGCCGACAGCCCGAGCGCGGTCGGGGCCTCGCCCACGGCGGGGACGGCCGCTTCATGTCCATTTGGATCTGACTTGGGGTGGGGCGATTGCACGTGCGGGTCCGGCCTACGCGCGACATCATACTCGCGTTTCGTCGCCAGACCGCGGCGTGAAAACCTTCACAGAATGTGCTAGCTCGCACGCTCCCTTTCGGGAGCCATCACGGCCCCATCAGAGCCACAACGTGGCCACGGAGTTGTTCTCGCCATGCCGCAATACAAAGCCCCCCTTCGCGACATCCGTTTCGTGCTCCACGAGTTGCTGGAGGTCGAAAAACACTACGCTCGCTTGCCCGGCGGCGCGGATCTCAACGAAGAGCTCGTCGACGCGATGCTCGGTGAAGCCGCCAAGCTGATCGAGACGGTCGTGGCGCCGCTCAATCGTAGCGGCGACGAAGAGGGCTGCACGTGGTCGGCTGAAGGCGTGCGCACGCCGAAGGGCTTCAAAGCGGCCTACAAGCAGTACTGCGACGCGGGCTTCACGTCGTTGTCGGCGGATCCCGAATTCGGCGGCCAAGGTCTGCCGCCGTCGCTCGGTCTGTGCGTGGCCGAGATGGCCGCGTCGGCGAACAACTCGTTCTGCATGTATCCGGGTCTGACCAACGGCGCGATCGCCTGCATCGGCACCCACGGCACGGCCGAGCAGAAGAAGACCTACCTGCCGAACCTGATCTCCGGCACCTGGTCGGGCACGATGTGCTTGACCGAGTCGCACTGCGGCACCGACCTCGGCCTTCTGCGTACGAAGGCTGCGCCGAACGCGGACGGCTCGTTCAACATCACGGGCGAGAAGATCTTCATCTCGGCCGGTGAGCACGACATGAGCGAGAACATCGTGCACCTGGTGCTCGCACGTCTGCCCGATGCGCCCGCGGGCACCAAGGGCATCTCGCTGTTCATCGTGCCGAAGTTCCTGCCGGCTGCCGACGGGAGTGTGGGCAAGCGCAATGCGGTGCAGTGCTCGTCGATCGAGCACAAGATGGGCATCAAGGCTTCCGCGACGTGCGTGATGGTCTTCGAAGACGCCAAGGGGTTCATGGTCGGCGAGCCGCACAAGGGCTTGCGCGCGATGTTCACGATGATGAATGTCGCCCGCATCGGCACTGGCATGCAGGGCATGGCGCAGGGCGAAGCGTCGTATCAGGGCGCTCTGGCCTACGCGCGTGACCGCTTGCAGATGCGCTCGCTCACCGGCCCGAAGTTTCCCGACAAGCCGGCCGACCCGATCATCGTGCACCCGGACGTGCGCCGCATGCTGCTCACGCAGAAGGCGTTCGCAGAAGGCTCGCGCGCGCTCGCGTACTACTGCGGCACGCTGGCCGACGTCGTGTACCAGCTGCCCGGCAGCCCCGAGGCGCACGAGGCCGAGAAGATGCTCGAGCTGCTCACGCCGATCTGCAAGGGCTTCATGACCGACACCGGCTTCGAATCGACCAACCTCGGCATGCAGGTGCTCGGCGGTCACGGCTACATCCGTGAGCACGGCATGGAGCAACTGGCCCGAGACGGCCGCATCCTTCAGCAGTACGAAGGTGCGAACGGCATTCAGTCGCTCGACTTGCTCGGTCGCAAGGTGCTCGCGAACGGCGGCGCCACGCTGCGCACGTTCACCAACGAGATCGACGCGTTCTCTGCCGCGAACGAAGGCAACGCCGAGCTCAAGGACATGGCGCTCGAGCTGCGCAAGCTCACCAAGGAATGGCACGAGCTGGTGGGCAACATCCTGCAGCTCGCCATCAAGAACCCGGACGAAGCAGGCGCCGCCTCGTACGATTTCATGAGCTACTCGGGTTACGTCACGTTCGCGTTCATGTTCGCGCGCATGGCGGCCGTCGCTCAGAAGAAGATTGCGGCCGGCTCTTCGGAAGCCGACTTCTACCGCGCGAAGATCTACACCGCGCGCTTCTTCTTCCAGCGCATCTTGCCGCGCACACGCGGCCTCGTGCAGACGATGCTCTCCGGGTCGGAGAACCTGATGGGCATCGCCGACGCGCACCTGGCGTTCTGATT
>JADGRF010000057.1 GCA_017881055.1 Sandaracinaceae bacterium | reverse complement strand
GCAGCCAAGGTCGGCTGGCTGGCCGGCACGGCGGGTAAGCTGTTGGTCGCGGGTGGGACCGTGGTCGCGATCGGCGCAGCGGGCGTTGCGCTGCGTCATGCGCCCGTACCGCACGATACCGGGCTGCTCGCTGCGCAGGCGGCACGCCCGCAAGTGTCGCATGTCGCGGCCCCGTCGGCTGCACCGTCGCCTCGTGCAATGGCAGATGCTCGGGACGTGTTGCCGCCGTCAGCGGCAGAAGCAGTCGCACCAGCTGCAACGTCGGCAGCAGAACCGGCCGCGGTGACTGCGCCGCCAGCTGCCAAGCCGGCGACGCGGGTCCGACCCCTTCGCCAGCCCACGCACGCCGTGCCTGCAGCGAAACCCTCGGCGCTCGCTGCGGAGATGTCACTCTTGGCCGAAGCCTCGAGCGCTCTCGCGCGCGGAGAGCTCGTGCGTGCACGCGGCCTTCTGCAAGCACATCGTGCGCAGTTCGCACACGGCCAGCTCGGCGAGGAGCGCCGTGGGCTCGAGACGCTGGCGCACTGCATGACGGCCGACACCGGCGCGGTAACCGATGCGCGCGCGTATCTGCGTACTGCACCAGACGGCGTGCTCGCGGAGCGTATCGCACGCGCATGCAAGCTCGGGAACGGGTCATGATGCGCAATGCGCACGCGCGTCAGCTGCTTCTGTGCGCATGGCTGCTCGGCGCTGCGAGCTGCCAGGACGTACGCTCGGCTTCGCTCGGCAGCGCGGCGCAGCTCGCCGGCGGTGACGCGGGCTCGAACGATGCCGGCGGCGTGCCCGACCTGCATCCCGATCATGACGGGGCGATCACGCCGGCGCCCGACGGCAGTCTCAGAGGCTCGCAGGACGACGGGCGCTCCGACAACAAGGCCGGGATCGGCGGCAGCGCGGGTGCCGGCGGTGCCGGCGGCCGAGAGTGATGGACGACGGACGGAACCGCTCGGGCCCGGCCGTCTAGACGGCACGGAGCCAGGAGGCCTCTAGATGACCTTGAGCAAACAAAAGCAGCTGATCTCCCTCGGACTTTGCGTCGCGGTGTTGGTCTTCGGACCTGCCTGCAATGGCAGGTCCACGACCACGGGCGTGTCAGCCGGCAACGCCGCGGCACTGACCAACAAGGTCGACGACGACAAAGACGGCAAGATCGACGAGTCCGATGAGGGCAAGGACGAAGACAACGACGGCAAGGTCGACGAAGCCGGCGAGCATCGCGACGCGTGCAACGAAGCCAAAGATCATGGCAGCAGCGACGGAAGAGCCGCGGAGAACAGCGCCAGCGACCAGGATCACGATGCCGCAGCGGAGAGCGCGCCGGCTGACGGCGGGTCCAAGGAAGACGATCACGGTGGCAGTGGCAGCCAGGGTGACAACGGTGGCTTCAAGCTCAACTGCATCAGCCAAGACCACAACGACGGCGACGGCCCAGACAACGCCGCGGGCGGCGCGAGTGGCGGCGACAGCGGCGGCGACAAGGGCGGTCACAGCGAACACAGCGACAGCGCAGCGGGCAGCTCGGGCGCCGGCGGCGAAGCCGGCCAAGGTGCGTGACGCCTAGCGGCCAACGCTAGAGTGCATTTCATAAATGCACTCTAAGTGACTCTAAGTGGGGGTTCGCGGGCGCTTGCGATACGGGGAACGCGCAACGGCGTGTCCGAGGCCGAAGGAAACGGTCGCGGACACGCCGTTGACCCTTAAAGGCCACAGACGTACCGGCCGTGCCGTTGCCCCAGGGGCGCGCGAGGCGCTAGGCTTCGCCCGTGGCCACAAGCACACGAGCGACTCGCTTCCGCAGCACGCCCAACGCGTTGATTGCAGCTCTGCTCGGGCTCGTATTGTTCGCCGACGTGTCCCAGGCGGGCGCGAGCTACGTGTACTGCCGCGCGATGGACACGGTGATGGGCCATGCGTGCTGCGGCAGCCATGCGCAGCAGCCCGAGCGCGCGGCGCAGCTGGAAACCAGCTCGGACTGCTGCCAAACGCACCAGGTGCAGGCGCTGGCGCCGTCGACCAACCCTCCGCGCGGGCAGAAAGTGCACGCCCCGGTGCTCGCGCTGCTTCGGATAAACACCGACGTGGCGCCGTTGCTCATGGATGTCACCCGTGCGCCGAGCGACGGGCGCATGCGGACAGGGCCTCCGCCCACGCGCGCCCGCGCGCGCCTGATGGTCTTCCAGGTCTGATTTCCGGCTCGTAACCGCATCGCGGAACCGCGCACAGCCATGCGCGTCGCTGTCCGTCGGCTGGCTTTGCGCCGCCGCGGACGCACGTACCCCATGCAACCCGGCGCACACGCGCCCGGAGACGAGCCTCATGCTTCCGTCACGCCCTTCGGGTTTCCGTTCGTTTCGAGTCTCCCCGCTCGTGCACCTGGGCATGTTCGCGTGCGTTGCGGCAGGCTGTGCCACGGCGGGACGCGCCCGCTACGACACCCTAGCCGCAAGCTACCGTGAGCTGGAAATGCCCGCTATGCCGGCGCGCTCCCACGACGACGGCGAGCTTGCTCGCGGTAAGCTGGAACGAGCCGCCCTGGTACGCGCGGTCCTGCAGCGAAACCCCAGCGTGGAAAGCGCAAAGCAAGCCTTCCGCGCTGCGCTGGCACGCTATCGACAGGCTGGCGCGTACGACGACCCGATGGCCATGGTGCAGATCGCACCGCTGTCGGTCGCCTCGCACGACGCGCGCTTTGGCTACGAGCTGGGCCTACGTCAGGCGATCTCGCTCGGCGGCAAGCGTGATGCACGTGCTCAGTTGGCGCTCGCAGAAGCCGAGGTGCAGAGCGCGGATCTTCGTGCCACGCGTCTGCGCTTGGGGCTGACAGCCTCGCAACTCTACGACGACTACTGCGTCGCGACCTGGTCGCTCACGGTTGCCGCCGAGCACGCGAAGATCGTCTCTGCCGTCGAAGCCAACGTGGTCGCGGGCTACGCGTCCGGCCGCGGCGGGACCCGAGACGCGTTGCGCGCCGAGGCCGAGCTAGCGCGCCTGCAGCAACAAACCGTGGGCCTCGAGGCCGACCGCGACATGCTCGTGGCCGAGCTCAACGCACTCTTGCACCGCGCGCCCGATGCGCCGCTCGCTCCGCCGCCATCAGCGGCAGAGCTGCATGCGAAGGATCTACCTACCGCCAGCGACAGCGCGGCGACGGGCCCGGCACGGCGCCCGGATCTCGAGGCCGCAGACGCCCGCGTGCGTGCCGAACGCGCACGCGTCGCACTGGCCGACGACGACTTCGTGCCTGATCTCACGCTCGAAGCTTCGTACAACTCGATGTGGGACATGCCAGAGCACCGCTTCATGGCGGGCGTAGTCATGAGCATCCCACTCGAGCGCGAGCGGCGAAAGGCAGCGCTCGATGAAGCATCCGCGACGCGCGCGATGTCGGAGAGTGACGCCGCCCGCATGCACGACGAAGCCGCCAGTCAGATCGCAGTCGCGCGCCGCCAAGTCGAGCGCGCACACCAGGTGATCGCGCTCTTGGAAGAACGCTTGCTGCCGATCGCGCAGAGGCGCATCGAAGCGACACGCGCGGGTCTCTCGACGGAGCAGAACGGCGTGGGCGACGTGCTCGAGGCCGAGCACGCCCTGCGCGACGTGGAGCTCGAGCTGCAAGCTGCACGCGCCGATCACGAGAAGCGACGCGCCGAGCTGGACGCGGCGCTCGGAACAATTCCTGGCCTCACCGGCGCGGAGGCAGTGCCATGACTGAACCAACGACGACCACTACCTCTCCCTCCACCGCGCAGGCCTCGCGCTCGTCACGCGTGATCGGCATCGTGATCGCAGCGTCCGTAGCCGTCGCGCTGGTCGTGTATCGGGAGCAGCTGGGCACATGGTGGAACGGCGCGGATACCGAACCCGGCAGCGCCGAGTCTGCCGCTGACAGCGGCAAGACCGCCGACGACACCATCGACCACTACACGTGCACGATGCATCCGTCGGTGCATCAGCTGCACCCAGGCAAGTGTCCAATCTGCGGCATGGAGCTCGTGCCCGTCACGAAGCAGCAGCTCGCGCAGGACATCGTGACCATTTTGCCCACGCGCCAACAGCTGATCGGCGTGCGTACTGGACGGGTGAGCTCGGCGCGGCTCGTGCAGACCGTGCGTGCAGCCGGTCGCTTGACGTACGACGAAGCGGCGCTGACGGACGTCACGCTCAAGGTGCGCGGCTACATAGTGAAGCTGTTCGCGAATCGAACCGGTCAGCGCGTGCAGAAGGGCGACCCGCTGTTCAGCTTGTACAGCCCCGAGCTCTACGCGGCCGAGCAAGACTTCCTGCTCGCGCAGCACAGCCCGATGCCTGCCGCCGTCAGCGGCGGGGCCGAACGCCCAAGCCCCATGATCGCGGCCGCGCGCCAGCGCCTGCGCCTACTCGATCTGCGCGACGACCAGATCGACGCCGTAGCGAAGAACGGACGCCCGCTCGACGACGTGACCATCCTCGCACCCGCCTCGGGCTTCGTAATCGAGAAGAACGTCGTGCAGGGTGCGGCGGTCGAGGCTGGCATGCGCATCTTCCGGATCGCGGCGCTGACGAAGGTCTGGATCGAAGCCGACGTCTACGAGCGTGATCTCGCAAGTGTGCGCGTCGGCCAGAGCGCGCGCGTCCAGATCGATTCACGGCCGGAACACGAGCTGAGCGCGCGCATCGCGTACATCTACCCGTACGTCGACCCGGACACGCGCACGGGCCGCGTACGCCTCGAGCTCGACAACGCCGAGGGCGAGCTGCGTCCCGGCATGTACGCGAGCGTGCTGCTCGAGAACGACCGCGGCACACGGCTGCAAGTGCCTAGCTCCGCCGTGGTCTATACGGGGCCGCGCCGCTTGGTCTTCGTCGATCTCGGTGAAGGCCGCTGGAAGCCTACCGAGGTGCAGATCGGTGCCGAGGCCGCCGGCAACTACGAGGTGCTTTCAGGCCTGTCGGAGGGCGACATGGTGGCGACCTCGGGCGTGTTTCTGATCGCCGCCGAAGCGCGAATCGGCAGCGCCGCCAAGTACTGGGAGAGCTCCCCCGCCGGCGCAGAAACCACGCCAGCCGCGAGTCCCGTGGCGGACGCGATGCCGAGAGCCGAGCCCGCGGTCGCTCTGCCGAAACCGCCCACACGCGCCGCACGCCGCGCGTCAGCTGCCACCCCGCGACCGACAGCCAGCGCGACGCCTCCGCCCTCAGCTGCGCTCGCGGCGCCAGAAGACGCGCGCTCTTCCGCGGCGCCGGCGAACGCGCCTGCCGAAAAACCCGTGATCTACACCTGCGTCATGCATCCGGAGATCCGCAGCCCCGTGCCGGGCAAATGCCCCAAGTGCGGCATGACTCTGGTCCCGATGAAACCGGAGCCTGCGCCATGACCACGCAACCGCGCGAGGGCACGGGCCTCGTCGCCACGATCATCGATCGCTGTGCGCGTGCTCCCCTGCTCGTGATCGGCGCCGTGCTCGCAGCAAGCGCGTGGGGCTGGGTGTCTTTGCAGCACGCGCCGCTCGACGCCATCCCGGATCTGTCGGATGTGCAGGTGATCGTGTTCACCGAGTGGATGGGCCAGAGCCCGAGCTTGGTCGAGGACCAGATCACCTACCCGATCTCGACGGCGCTGCTCTCTGCACCCAAAGTTGCGCACGTCCGCGGCATCTCGATGTTCGGCATGTCGTTCGTCAACGTGATCTTCGACGAGGGCACCGACATCTACTGGGCGCGCAGCCGCGTGCTCGAGTACTTGAGCGGTGTCAGCGCGCGCCTGCCCGCCGGTGCCACACCAACGCTCGGCCCCGATGCCACGGGTGTGGGCTGGGTGTTCGAGTACGCGCTCGTCGACAAGACCGGCAAGCACGATCTCGAGGAGCTGCGCACGCTGCAGGACTGGAACGTTCGCTATGCGCTGCGCAGCGTGCCTGGCGTGGCCGAGGTCGCCAGCGTCGGCGGCTTCGTGAAGCAGTACCAGGTCAACGTCGACCCGAGCAAGCTGCTCGCGTTCGGCGTGACGATGGAAGACGTGGTGCGCGCGACCAAGCAATCGAACCAAGAGGTAGGCGGCCGCGTGATCGAGATTGCCGGACACGAGCACGTGATCCGCGGACGCGGCTACGTGAAGACTCCGAGTGACATCGCCGAGAGCCCACTCAAGGTCGTCAATGGCACGCCCGTGCGCGTGCGCGACGTGGCGCAGGTGAGCGTGGGCCCCGAGCTGCGTCGCGGCTTGGCCGAGCTCGACGGCGAAGGCGAGACTGCGGGCGGCGTCGTCATCATGCGTTACGGCGAGAACGCGCTGCACGTGATCGACGCCGTGAAGCGCCAGATCGAAGAGATCAAGAAGACCTTGCCCGAGGGCGTAAAGCTCGTGACCACCTACGATCGCTCCGGCTTGATCCGCGACGCGGTAGCCACGCTGCGCCACACGCTGCTCGAGGAGATGCTCGTCGTCAGCCTCGTGATCTTCTTGTTCCTCTGGCACGCGCAGAGCGCGCTGATCCCGATTCTGACGCTACCACTCGGTGTGCTCCTAGCCTTCATTCCGATGGCGCAGCAGCACCTGACCGCGAACATCATGTCGCTAGGCGGTATCGCGGTCGCGATCGGTGCGATGGTGGATGCGTCGATCATCTTGATCGAGAACGTGCACAACCGGCTGGCGGAATGGCACTTGCGCGGCGAGCGTGTGCCACTCCACGAATCGCGCACCGACGTGATGATCCAGGCGATGCAGGAGGTCGGCCCCTCCATCTTCTTCTCGCTGCTCGTGATCACCGTGTCGTTCTTGCCCGTGTTCACGCTCGAGGGCACCGAAGGCCGGCTGTTCTCCCCGCTGGCCTATACCAAGACGTACTCGATCGGCTTTGCAGCGATCCTTGCGATCACGCTCACGCCAGCGCTCGCCGTGCTGTTCATTCGCGGCACGATCCACGACGACTCGAGGCACCCCGTTCACCGTCTGCTCACGACGCTCTATGCGCCGGTCGTGCGCTTCGTCGTGGATCAGCGCTGGCTCGTGCTCGGTCTCGCGGCGCTGGCGATGCTGCTGACCTGGCCCGCGCTCGCGCGACTCGGTAGCGAATTCATGCCACCGCTCAACGAAGGCGTGATCCTTTACATGCCCACGGCGCCGCCGGGCATGTCCGAGAACGAGTCTGCCGTCGTGTTGCAGGCGATCGATCGTGAGCTGAAGAAGCTCCCCGAGGTCGCTCGCGTGTTCGGCAAGATGGGCCGCGCCGAGACGGCCACGGATCCCGCGCCGCTCGGCATGGGTGAGATCACGATCACGCTCCAGCCGCGCTCCCACTGGCGCAAGGGCATGACCTGGGACGCGCTGATCCGCGAGATGGACGCCAAGCTGCATTTCCCCGGTCTACCGAACGTCTGGTGGATGCCGATCCAAACGCGCACCGAGATGCTCGCGACGGGTGTGCGCAGCCCGCTCGGTGTGGAAGTATTCGGCGACGATCTCGACGCCATCGAACGCGCGGCGCTCACGGTGGAAAAGTCGCTCGCCAAGATCCCCGGCACGCGCAGCGCCTTCGCAGAGCGCTCGACGGGTGGCTTCTACATCGACTTCGAGGTCGATCGCGTGCAGGCCGCGCGCTACGGCATGACCGTCGCCGACGTGAACATGGCGGTGGCTTCCGCAATCGGCGGCGAGAACGTCTCCGAGACGGTCGAGGGGCGCAAGCGCTTCCCAATCTCGGTGCGCTACGCGCGCGAGATGCGCGACAGCCCGGAGCTGCTAGGACGCACGCTGATCGCCACCCCGATGGGTGTGCAGCTGCCGATCTCGCAGGTCGCGAAGATTCACACCGTGCTCGGCCCGCCTATGATCCGCAGCGAAGGCGGCAAGCTCGTGGGCTTCGTCTTCGTCGACACCGATCGCCCGATCGCCGACTACGTGGCAGAGGCCAAGCAGCGCGTGGCAAGAGAAGTCACGCTGCCCCCCGGCACGCGCATCGAGTGGGTCGGGCAGTTCAAGTACTTCGAGCGCGCCAAGGAGCGCTTGTCCTGGGTGATTCCCCTCACGCTCGCGATCGTGCTCTTGCTCTTGTACTGGAACACACGCTCGCTGGTCGAGGCGCTGATCGTGATGCTGGCGGTGCCGTTTTCGCTCGTGGGTGCAGTCTGGCTCTTGTACTTCTTACACTACAACCTCAGCGTCGCCGTGGGTGTGGGCCTGATCGCGCTGGCAGGGCTCGATGCCGAGACCGGCGTGGTCATGCTGCTGTACTTGTCGCTGGCGCACGCGCGCTTCGAGCGCGAGGGTAAGCTGCAAACCCACGCGGATCTGCGCGAAGCCATCGTCGAGGGCGCCGCCAAGCGCTTGCGCCCCAAGCTGATGACCGTGGCCGCGATGCTGATAGGCCTTCTGCCTCTGCTCTGGAACACCGGTACCGGCGCGGATGTCATGAAACGCATCGCGGCGCCCATGGTCGGAGGCCTGGTCACCTCGTTCTTACTCGAGCTCACGGTGTACCCGGCGATCTTCGCGATTTGGAAGAGCGTCAGCTCCGCACGAAGTCTGCGATGAAATCGGAGGCCGGTGCGGAAACCAGCTCCGACCACGTGCCACGCTGGGCGATGCGGCCTGCCTCCAGCACCGCGATCGTGGCGCCGAGCACCCGCGCATCGGCCGGGTCGTGCGTGACGATCACGCACGGCAACTGGAGCGCGGCCACGTGATCACGCAGAAACTCCCGGACGGCGCGGCGCGAGCCGAGATCGAGCGCGGCAAGCGGCTCATCCAACAAGAGCGCGCGCGGCTTCGCGGCGAGGGCGCGCGCCAGCGCTACGCGCTGCTTCTGCCCACCGGACAGCTCGTGGATACGGCGCTCGCGTAGCTCGCCAATCTGCAAGGCTTGCAGCTGCTCCTGTATACGTGCAGCACGCTGTTCACTCGAAACGCCGGGCTGCGACGCGATTGCAAACGCCACGTTCTCGGCGACCGACAAATGCGGGAAGAGCGCGTAGTCCGCAGGCAAGTACCCGACCCCGCGCTGCTCCACACAGACGTCTACCCCCAGAGCGCTATCGAACACGCATGCGTCCGCGATCTCGATGCGCCCCACATTCGGCCGCCGCGCGCCCAGCAGCGCGAGCAGCAGCGTGGTCTTGCCCGCGCCGTTCGGACCGATGATCACGAGCGGCCCTGTGCTCGTCGCTAGCTCCACGCGCAACGCGAACGGACCGCGTGTGAGCTCTAGCCGCGCGCGGATCACGATTCGGCTCCCGAGCGCCGCAGCGCGGCGCGCATCACGACCAAGAGCACGAACGCGAAGCCCATCAGCAGCACCGACAGCGCCTGCGCGGCGGGCAAGTCCGACTCGAGCGCGGTGTAGATCGCCAGTGGCAACGTCTGCGTCTTGCCCGCGAGGTTGCCCGCGAACATCAAGGTTGCGCCGAACTCGCCGAGCGAGCGTGCCCAGCTCAGCGCCGCGCCACCGGCGAGGCCAGGTAGCGCGAGCGGCACCGCGACGCGGACGAAGATGCGCAGCGGCGAGGCCCCGAGCGAACGCGCCACCAGCAAAAGGCCCGGATCGATGCGCCGAAATGCGCTGAGCGCGGCCTGCACGAAGAACGGCGCCGACACGAATGTCTCCGCCATGATCACGGCCAGCGTCGTGAACGCGACGCTCTGCCCGCGCGGATAGACCACACCCGAGAGCAGGCCGCGTCGCCCGAACGCGAATAGAAGGGCGATGCCCGCGACCGCCGGTGGCATCACGATCGGCAGCTGCGCCAGCGTCTCCAGCGCGCGCACAGGCTTGCTGCGCGCTTGGGCCAAGAGCCACGCCAGAGGTGTGCCGAGCAGCACCACGAGCGCGAGACTTACGAGCGTCGTGAACGCGCTCAAGCGCAGCGCGGGGCCCACGAGCGGATGCGAGAGCGCGGCGAACAGCTGCGAAACGTCCGTGCTGAGCAGCAGCGACAGCGGCGGCAGCGCGAGAAATACCAGCAGTGCGCCACCCGGCACCAGCAAGAGTGCTCGACCGAACGACCCGCGCCTGCGCAGCATGCGCGCAGTGTGCCCGATCACGGGCCCGCAAAGGTAGGCGCCGCGGGCAGGAAACCCGCCTGCACCAGCTGCGTCTGTCCCGCAGGGCTGCGCACGAGCTCGATGAACGCGCGCCCAAGCGTCGCGTTCGTGGCGCCTGTGACGCTCGCGATCGGATAGGACGCATCCACGTTCAGCTCCGGAGGGATCGCGACCACGACGACTTTGCCTTTCGCGGCCACGGCATCGCTGCGGTACACGATGGCAGCATCGGCCTCGCCGAGCGTGACCTTGGCGAGCACCTGCTTCACGTTGAGCTCGCGCGAGACCACGTGCGCGTCGACCGCGCGGCGAAACTGCCCTCCGAACGCGCGCTGCGCGTTGTCGAGCACCGTCTCCGTATAACGACCGATCGGCGCCTCGGGCGCGCCGATCACGATGCGCTGCGCAAGCGGAAGGTCTGCGAGCGCACGAATCCGCGTCGCGCTCTCGGGAGCTACCGCGATCACGAGCTGATTGCGTGCGAACGCCATCGCCGCCCCGACGCGGCCCGCTTTCTCGAGCGGCGCCATGTTGGCTTGATCGGCCGAGGCAAACACATCCGCGTGCGCGCCGTTGTCCAGCTGCGTGCGAAGCTCTTGGCTGCCGGCAAAGTTGTACGCAATCCGCAAACCAGCATGCGCGTTCACGAGCTGCTCGCCGATCGCTTGAAAAGGCTCGCGCAACGACGCCGCTGCAAACACGACCAGCTCGGTCGGCGCAGCGGGCGCTGCCGCGGGTGCAAGCGACGACACGGGTGCGACCGTCGGTGCGCCGCGATCGCAGGCAGACGCGCCCACGATCAACGCGAGCCCAACCACGAGCGCGCGCACCCAGCCGAGAAGATTGGAACGCGGAGGCATCGAGCTAACCGCAGCCTCCTACACGTACACCATCGTGTCCAGCCGCCCAGGGCTCGTGGTATTCGACTTCAGTTCCGACTCCCACCGAGAGGTTTCGATGCCCCCTTCCCTCACCAAGAAGCGCGTCGCGCTGCTCGTCGGCACGCGCAAAGGCGCGTTCATTCTCACGTCCGACATCGCGCGCAAGACCTGGCAGCTCAAAGGACCGATCCTACTCGGTCACATCGTGTATCACGTGGTCAACGACCCGCGTCAGCCGCGCACGCTGCTGCTCGCGTCGCGCACCGGTCACCTCGGCCCGACGATTCAGCGCTCCACCGACTTTGGCAAGACCTGGCACGAGGTCGCAAAGCCTCCGGCGTTTCCCAAGGCCGCAGAAGGCGAGAATCGATCCGCGCGACCCGAAGCACATGTATCTGGGCGCGAGCAGCGGCGGCGTGTTCGAAACCACCGATGGTTGCGCCACCTGGAAACCTCTGAATGCAGGCTGCGCCGCAGACCATTCCGACGCCGCTGCGCTCGTACACGGGCGGAAAGGCCGAGGTGCAAGCGGAAGGCAGGACCCTCGCCGAGCTCTTGCACGCGCTCGATGCACGCTATCCCGGCATCCGCTTTCGCATGATCGACGAGCAAGACGGGATCCGTCCGCACATGCGCGTCTTCGTCAACGGCGAGCAGGTGCTACGCATCGACCTCGCGCTCGCGAGCACGGACGAGATCCAGATCCTGCAAGCCCTGAGCGGCGGCTGAGTTACAAAACAAACCTCAGCCGGCGCTTCGCGGCGGCTTTGAGAGTCACCAAATCATCACAACCCGCAGCCGATCCGCTGATCGTCGACCGCGATCTCGTCGATCCACGCGTCGAACTTGCTCACGAAGGCGCCGTAGTCTTGGTAGTGCGTGAAGCCGAAGTCGAGGTGGTCGTACTTCGGGATCGCCCAGAGCTCGCCTTTGTCGCCGCGATGCGCGCTCGAATAGTGCAAGTCCGGATGCTCCTGTCCGTCCCACCACACGCGCACTTCCGCGCTCGCACCCTCACCTGCGTACTCGAACTCGAAGCACAGCCACTGCTTCACGTGAGACGCGTCGACGCCCGTGTAACCGACGGGCGCCGCTTTGTCATCGTTCACGCCGACCTCGGCCTTCGGCCCGCTATCCAAGTTCACGAGCAGCCGCTGGTTCACCGCACCAACCGCGCGCACGTCGGGGTGATACGTCATGGCATTCTCGACGTAGCTGCCGCCGGCAGCGGCAGCAGTCCAGTGCACGAGGTTGGTGCATGTGCCACCCGGACACTGCAGCGCATCGGGCACCGCGTCGAGGTAGAGGAAGAAGCGACCGAAGAAGTGGTTGCCCGTGGCAGCGAAGGTCTTGGTCTCGCGCACCATCACGCGGCTGACCGCGCTGGGCTCGCTGATGTGCAGCGCGTGCTTGCCGCGTGCCGCACGTGTGCCGTCGATCGTGGCCGAGCCCATGCCCCAGGTGTCGAGCGTCCAAGTCTTGGTGTCGAGTTGGTCGGCTTCGAAGTCTTCGCACAGCAGCACGTCGGCCGCGGCGCAGCGACTCGCGCCACCTAAGCCGAACTCCGAACGATCCGTCGAGTAGCTGCGCACCAGGCCCCCATCGCGGGCGCTCGAAGCGCCGGCGTCAGCGCCGCCCCTCACCGCACCATCGCGACCGCCCGCGTCACCCGCCGACCCCGTGGGACCTGCCGTACCGCCGCTGCCAGCGCCGCCATCGCGACGCGCCAGCGCGCCCGCCGTACCCCCGGAGCCTGCGTCGGCACGACCCGCCGCCGCGTCCTGTCCGCATCCGAGGAGCACCACGGTCACGCCGACAAGGCGCACGAAGATACCGGTTCGAAGGCCTGCGCTCATGGGTCACGAGCAAATACCGCGAGCACGGGGGGCGGGTCCAGCTCGTTCCACGATTTCGTCACAATCTACGAAAGACCGTGCAATCGCGCTGGTTCGCGCCATCGTGTAACGTCTCGTGCGCGTGCGCCACCGTATACGGTGGCGCCCGGGCCGAGCCTATTTCGCCCTCGAACAGACTCAGAAAGCCATGCGGGACTTCGGACCTAACAAAGCCTTACCGCCAAAATCGAAGTCGGAAGCGATCCAGGCGTTTCGTGAGTTTGCCTCGGGTCAGCGCGGCGAGGTCGCGCTCTCGGTGCAGTCGCTGTTCGGAACCTCGCTCGACAAGCGCCTGCCCAACATCGCTGTCGCGCTGGGTGTGACCGCCGCGGCGGCGGTGCTCGGCGGCCTCGGCGCGCACCGCTACGCGCCCGACAAAGCCACGTGGTTCGCAGCAACCCTGCTCGCGCTCGTCGCGTGCGGCATGGTCGTGCTCGCGCGCCGATACGGGCTGCTCGCTGGCACCTTCGCCACGATAGCTGCCGCAACCTACGCCGCGCTCAATGCGACGAACATGGAGACGCCGGCCGGCACGTTCTGCACGCTGCACGAGCTCATCACCGGCGCGCTTGCGCTCGGCGCGCTCGTGCTCTCACGCGGCGACGTGCTGTTGCGCAAGACGACGTTGATCGGCGTGGCCGCAGCCGGTGCGCTCGCCGGGGACGCCACCTTGCACGTGACCTGCCCCGGGACCGAGTCGCTGGGTCACACGCTGGTGTTTCACGTCGGCGGTGTGGTCGCCGCCGGCGCATTGCTCGGTACGCTCGCGGCGCGCATCTTAGGCACGAAGCGTGTTGCGGCCGCCTGGTTCTGACACCGCAGCCCGGTCACGTGATGGCGATGCTGAAACGCCGCGAGCTCCCGCGACACAGGTAGATACCGACCCGTGTTGGGCCGAGACAACGAGGTTCATCATGCTCCCGCGTAGTTCGATCCCTCTCTTCATCACACTGCTCACTGCGTGCTCCGTGCACGCCGACGCGCCGAGCCCGAAAGCCGCGCAGCAGCCCAGCACGGTCACCCGCACCGACAGCTACACCAAGCCGAGCGACGCAGAGCTCAAGAAGCGCCTGACCGGAGAACAATACGAAGTCACGCAGCACGAAGGCACCGAAGCGCCCTTCCACAATGCCTACTGGGACAACCACGCGCGGGGCATCTACGTCGACGTGGTCACGGGCGAGCCCCTGTTCAGCTCGCTCGACAAGTACGACTCGGGCACCGGCTGGCCCAGCTTCTCGCGTGCGCTCGACGCGACGAATGTCGTGACGCACGAAGACGACAGCCTCGGCATGTCGCGCAACGAAGTGCGCTCCAAGCACGGCAACTCGCACCTCGGTCACCTGTTCGACGACGGGCCCGCGCCCACCGGCCAGCGCTTCTGCATGAACTCCGCATCACTGCGCTTCGTGCCCGCGGAGAAGCTCACGGCCGAAGGCTACGAGCAATTCGCGAAGCTGTTCCCCGACGTGAAGCAGCTCGGTGCGAAGCCGAAGCCCACGGCCGCGCGCGAAACCGCGATCCTCGCGGGCGGCTGCTTCTGGGGCATGGAAAACATCCTGCGCAAGATCCCGGGCGTGATCGACACCGAGGTGGGTTACAGCGGCGGCAGGTACCTCGAGCCGAGCTACGAAGACGTCACCACGGGCACGACCGGTCACGCCGAATCGGTGCGCGTGACCTTCGATCCGAGCGTGCTCAGCTACGAAGCCCTGCTCGGTTACTTCTTCCGCATGCACGATCCCACGACCAAGAATCGCCAAGAGAACGATGTCGGCACGCAGTATCGTTCGGCGATCTTCTACGGCAGCGAAGAGCAGCGGAAGACCGCGGAGCGCGTGAAGGCGACCGTCGACAAGTCCCGCAAGTGGAACGCACCCGTCGTCACGGAGATCACGGCTGCCGGTCCGTTTTACCCGGCCGAGAGCTACCATCAGGATTACTTGGTCAAAAACCCCGACGGATACAACTGCCACCACCTGCGCAATTAAATGACCGTTCCCGAACTACCCACTCCCGAGGCGACGCCTGAAATCAAAGAGGCAGAGCCCAGCACCGCGGCGCGCCTGTTCAAGGGTTGCGGCTGCACGTTCGCAGTCGCAGGGCTCGCGCTCGGCATCCTGATCATCGGCCACTTCGATGCAGGCGCCTGGGCGTCCGCGCTCACGGCGATCATCATCGTGATTCTCGTGTTCCGCTTGTCGGGCGTGAACGGCGGCTGGGAAAAATGAGCAGCGAGCGCTACTCCGAGCCAAGCACGAGCTTGGTGTGGTTCGGGTCGCTCGGCTGAAACAGCTCCAGCCATTGGCGCTCGGCGCGCTGCATCAAGCGTGGGCTCGGCTGCTCGATCGCAACGACAGGCCCGGTTACCAGCTGACGCGCCGGTACACCGAGACACAAGCGCTCCCCGATGCGAGCACCCGCGCTCGGCACGAGTGTTCCATCCGGCGCGCGCAGCGGTCCGAGGAGCTGCGCGCAAGCTGCTGCGTGCAGCGGCAGCCACGCGCTGGTGCGCCGATCGCGCACGCCCACGCAGAGATCGGCGAGCACGAGGTACTCCGTGCGGTAGGTCAGATACAGCTTGCAGGCAGCCGTCACGTCGCACCTCCAGTGGCTTGCGGGTCGGCGAGTATACTGATCCCGCGTTCAGCGTCAAGCCACCTGGAACGGCCGGTGCTGCATGCCCAGAAGACGCGCGCGAGATGCTACGAATGGGCGCATGAAGCTCTACTCATTCTGGCGTTCGAGCTGCGCGTGGCGCGTACGCAGCGCGCTGTACCTCAAGAACATTCCGTTCGAGCTCGTCCCGGTGAATATCGAGACGACCGCCAACGAGCAGCACTCACGCGAGTTCGCGGTGATCAATCCGCTGAGCCAGGTGCCCTGCCTCGAGTGGATCGAAGATGGTGCCACGCACCGACTGACACAGTCGGTCGCGATCGTGGAGTGGCTCGAAGAGCGGTACCCAAGCGCGGTGCTGCTGCCGAAGGACCCGCTCGTGCGTGCGCGCGTACGCGAGGCCGTGGAGATCGTGAACTCCGGGATTCAGCCACTGCAGAACACGCGCCCCCTCGAAGCGCTGCGACGCGTCGGCGGCGAACCCGTTGCAACTGCGTTTGCCACGGACGCCATCGCACGCGGCCTGGCCGCGCTCGAAGCCCACGCTGCCGCTCACGGCGGCAGCTACTCGGTTGGCGACGAGCTCACGCTCGCCGACGTGTTCCTCGTCCCGCAGCTCATGAATGCGCGGCGCTTCGCGATGGACCTCGCGCCGTATCCGCTGCTCGTCGCGATCGACGCCCGCTGCGCGAAGCTCGAGGCGTTCGAGCGCGCCCACCCGGACGTGCAGCCGGACGCACCGAGGCAGAGCTAAGGTTTGCAGCTGTCGGTTAGCCGCATGCGCGCATCGGCACACGCGGAGCTCTGCGGATCCCGCTCCAGCACCCAGCGCCATGCGGTCTGCGCTTCATGGTCGCGTCCCAGGCGCGCGAGCGTATCCCCGTAGCACAGAAGGGCTGCACCGCCTTGCTCACGGTACGGATGGGCGGCGCCCGCTTCGAAGCTCACGAGCGCGCGCCGCAGCTCGCCTGCGCGCTGCGCGAGCACGCCCTGCAAGAAGAGCCCGTTACGAAAGCTCGAGACGCGCACAGCCAAGCGAAAGCCGCGCTCTGCCTCACGCCGCGCTGCCGCATGCCGATCGAGCAGACCGAGCGCCAACGCGCGCGTGTAATGAAGCTCGGCGCGATAATCCGCTGGCAGCTCGCGCGGCTGTTCGAGCAGGCCGAGCGTGCGCTCCGGCTGACCCATGAGCGCGGCGATCCACGCCTGCTGCACACACACACCCGCGAGCGCATACGAGTCGCGCGGCGCGCACTCGCACTCTGCGGCGAGCGTCTCGACCAGCTGCGCGGCCTCGCTGACGCGCCCCACGTTGTACAACGCCTCGGCCGCATTCACGCGCGCCAGCACGAAGTACTCGCGATCCTGTCGCGCGCCGCGCTCGCGCGCCTCGCTGGACCAGGTATCGGGCAACGCGAGCGCTTCGCGGTAGCGGCCAGCCATGATCAGCGTGTCGATCATCGCGCTCACGCAGATCCACGGGCAGGTCTCGTCGGGTAGCATCGCGGCCAGCCCCTCGAGCGCCGCCAATGCATCGCCGACGCGACCTTCGAAGTTCGCGAGCGTCATCGCGCGCAGCAACACGCGACTTCCGGCCCACGTCGACGACGAATCGCTGAAGGCTTCGACGCGCATCGTGTGCTGGCTCAGCTCCCGCCGAAGAATTCGAGCAGCGCGGCGGCGCTGTCAGCGGAGCGTTCCAAGTGCGGCAAGTGCCCGCAGTCGTCGAGCAGCAGTAGGCGCGCGCCGGGAATACGCTCGGCCAGCAGCTTGCCGTTGCCGACAGGCACGAGCGTGTCGTCGATGCCGTGCAACACGAACGTCGGCATCTGGAGGCCTCGAACCGTGTCGCTGCGATCGCTCGTGAAGATGGCTTCGAGCTGTGCCTGAAACACGCGGCCCGGCGTGGGCACGGCGAGGCGCAGCTCCACCAGCTGTTCGATCAGGTCCGGGCGCTTGTCCGCGAAGCCGGGCGCTGTGATCACGCGCAGCGCACGACGCCGTTGCTCGGCGATCGAGAGCTCTGGCGCAGGTGCAAACAGCGCGATCGCTTCGGGCATAGGCGGCACGGCCTGCGGGCCACCGCAGGTCGTTGCCATCAGCGCGAGACGCGAGACGCGCTCGGGAGACGAGATCGCCAGCTGCTGCGCGATCATCCCGCCCATCGATGTGCCGGCCACGTGCGCGCGCTCCACCGACAGCGCGTCGAGCACCGCTAACGCATCGTTGGCCATGTCCTGCATGGTCCACTTCGCGCTGTCGCTCGTCGACTGTCCGATGCCGCGGTTGTCCATGCGCACGACGCGGAAGCGTTCCGTGAGCGCGGCCGGAAACTGCGTGCCCCACTCGGTCGCATGACCACCGAGTCCCATGATCAGCAGCAGGGTCTCTGAGTCTTCGCCGTTGCCGCCACCGTGGCCCCCACCCTCGACCTGATAGTGAATCTTCGCTCCATCGGCGTTCGCAAACGGCATGACG
Source organism: Sandaracinaceae bacterium (assembly GCA_017881055.1). GTDB lineage: Bacteria > Myxococcota_A > Polyangia > Polyangiales > JAFGIB01 > JADGRF01. The sequence continues at coordinate 6,892 of JADGRF010000057.1, read as the reverse complement.
CCTATGTACCACGAAGGGCCTGCGCTGTCCGAGGCGTGCTAGCGTAACCGGGCATGCTCCAGCTCGCGCGTTGGCTCGCCGTACTGCTGGTCGCCCTTGGCATCGTGCTGTTTCTGCAGCCTGCAGCTGCGCAGAGCACACCTCTGACGGAGGCCGCGGTGCGCCCAGCCGATGGCGACGTCCACGACAAGATCCGCCACGTGTGGGACGCGATCGTGCGCGACGACCCGAGCCTCGCCAAGGACGCGTTCTTCCCACGCGAGCCGTTCGTGCACATCAAGGACATCGTGGATCCGGGGCGCTACTACGATCGCCTGCGCGCACGGTTCGACAGCGACATTCACGCGCTGCATGTGAACACGCCGGATCTCGAGCGTGCGCAGTTCGAGCGTTTCGAGCTGGCGCGCCGCGGAGGTTACGTAAACGTCCATGAAGAGGGCAACCGCCTGCCGTACTGGGCGTCGCGGCATTCGCGGCTCTTCTACCGCGTCGGCAACACGCCGCGCAGCCTGGAAGTGCGCGTAGTCATTGCGTGGGAAGGCCTTTGGTACGTGATTCACCTGTCGGAGTTTCACGCCCAGAGCACGTCTCGATGACAGTCGCGTGACACGAATGTGTCGTCCTGTTGACAGACGCCCCCGGAATCTTCATACACGCGGGCCATGAGACTTCTGCCGAGAGACGAATCGTTCTTCGACGAGTTCGAAAAGCAGGGCCGCAAGACCGTCGAGGGCTGCCGCGCGTTCCTGGCGATGGTTGAAACGCCCGGCAGCGACATCCCCGCGCAGGCCAAGCGCATCTCGGACATCGAGCACGAGTGCGATCAGATCACGCACTCGGTCGTGGCCAAGCTCCACAAGACGTTCATCACGCCGCTCGACCGCAACGACATCTATCGTCTCATCACCAAGATGGACGACATCATGGACTTGGTCGAAGCCGCGGCCGAGCGCATGTCGCTCTACGGCATCAAGGACTCGACCAAGGAGGCGTGCGACCTAGCGCGCGTGCTCCTGTCCAGCTCGGAGCGTGTGCTCGAAGCGGTCACCGGCTTTCGCGATCTCAAGCACCCCGAAGTGATCTTGGAGAAGTGCATCGAGATCAACCGACTCGAGAACGAGGCCGATGCGCTGCTGCGCGGGACCCTCGCCAAGCTGTTCCGCGAGGAAAAAGATCCGATCACGATCATGAAGTGGAAAGAGATCTACGAGCTGCTCGAGACCGCCACGGACCGCTGCGAAGACGTGGCGAACATCATCGAAGGCGTGGTCGTCGAGAACTCCTGAGCTGACGAAGCTTATGGATCATCATCTTCTACTGGTCATCGCGATCGTCTTCATCGCGCTCGCCTTCGACTTCATCAACGGCTTCCACGATGCAGCGAACTCGATCGCGACCGTTGTGTCGACGCGCGTGCTCACGCCGCGCGTCGCGGTGGCTTGGGCGGCGGCCTTCAATTTCTTGGCGTTCTTCGTGTTTCCGCTGCACGTCGCCGACACCATCGGCAAAGGCATCGTCGATCCCGCCGTGATCGATCTCGCTGTGATCCTGGGCGCGCTCACCGGCGCCATCATCTGGAACCTGCTGACGTGGTGGTGGGGCCTGCCCTCCAGCTCGTCGCACGCCCTGGTCGGTGGGTTGATCGGCTCAGGCATGGCCAAGGGCGGCATGGCCGTGCTCGGTTGGCCCAAGATCATCCAGACCGCGATCTTCATCGTGGTCTCCCCGGTCGTCGGCATGGTCGTGTCGGGCCTGATGACAGTCGCGCTGGCCTGGGCGCTGCGCAACCGCACGCCCGGTCGCGTAGACCACTGGTTCCGACGTTTGCAACTGCTCTCGGCCTCGGCGTTCAGCTTGAGCCACGGCGGCAACGACGCCCAGAAGACCATGGGCATCATCACGGTGCTCTTGTTCTCGCAGGGCTATCTCGGGCCGACCTTCCCGAAGGGCCACGACATCCCGATGTGGATCGTGTTCAGCTGCTACGCCGCGATGGGCATCGGCACGTTGCTCGGCGGCTGGCGCATCGTGAAGACCATGGGCATGCGCCTCACGAAGCTCAAGCCATTCGGCGGCTTCGCGGCGGAAACCGGTGGCTCGGTCGCCATCTTCGCGGCCACGGCGCTCGGCATTCCGGTCTCGACCACGCATACGATCACCGGCGCAATCGTCGGCGTTGGCGCAGTCAGCAAGCCCGGCAGCGTGCGCTGGGGCATGGCCGCTCGCATCCTCTGGGCCTGGGTGTTCACGATTCCGGCGTCCGCGCTGATGGCCGTGATCACGTACTACGTCGTGCGCGCCTGCGGGCTGTGAGCCTCCGGGCGCATTCCCGCCGGTACTCCGTGCTACAAGGCCGGCGTGAAGGACAAGGCCAAGGACAAGCGCGTACCCAAGCATCTGGCGAAGCCGCGTGAGCGCGCCGAGCGCGTGTACGGACTGTCGGCCGTGCAGGCCCTGTTCAAGCATCGCCCCGAGAGCGTGCTCAGCATCGCGCACACCGTGGCCGCGCGAAAATCACTCGGGCCGCTACTGAAAGAAGCCGCCAAGCGTCGCATCGCCTACCGCGAGGTCGACGACGAGTCACTTACGCGCATGGCTGAGTCGGTGCATCACGAAGGCGTGTGCATGCTCGTCGACCCGCCGCCAGCCGTCGACTCGAGCAGCCTCGCCGAGCGCATCACGCGCACGGGCCTGGTGGTTGCGCTCGACGGCGTCGACAACCCGCACAACATCGGCGCGATCCTGCGCAGCGCGGCGTACTTCGGCGTGGCTGCGTTGATCAGCGAGAGCCGCGACGGAAAGAATCCTATCAGCGCCGCAGCCAGGCGCGTCGCGGAAGGCGGCGCCGAGCATGTGCCGCTGGTAGCTGCAGCGGAGATCGAGGTCTCGTTGCGCGAGCTGAAGGCGCTCGGCTTCGGCGTGATCGGCGCCGATGCGCGCGCCACGGTTCCACTTTCGGAGCTGCGCTGGCCCAAGCGCTCGGTGCTCGTGCTCGGTCACGAGCGCGATGGCCTGTCGAAAGCCGCGCGCGCCTGCTGCGATACGCTGGTCAGCATTCCTGGCAGCGGCGCGATCGACTCGCTCAACGTCTCGGTCGCAGCCGGTGTGCTGATCGCCAGCTACGTCGCAAGCCACGGACTGGGCCGTGCGCAATAACTCACGCAACAGCGCAGGGCCGAAGCACGGCGAAAAACGTGGCGGCCGGCGCGGTCCGAAGCAGGGACCGGCACGCGGACCCAAACACGGGCCCAAGCACGGGCCCAAGCACGGACCCAAACGCGAGCCAGCGCAGCGCGCGGACAAGCGGACCCAGCATCCGCAGCGCGGTGACAAACGCGCGCAGCACCCACAACACACGCAGCACGCGCAGGGACGCGATCCACGCCACGCCCACGCGGCGGCCACGACGAGCGGCGAGCGCGACCTCGCAGCGCAGCGCGTGCACGACTCGGCTGCACGCTTGGCCGCGCACGCGCCGCTGCGCGCAGGTGAATGGCTTTGGACCACGCGCGAAGGCTCGGAGCGTGATCTGATCGAAGAGCTGCTGTTAGCAGGCAAGCTCGATCCGCGCGGCATGGCCGAAGCGCTGGTCGTGAGTCGCCTCGCGCCCGGCGGGACGCAGGATCGCGTCGAGCTCACGTTCGCGCGACAAGGGTTTCAGGTGCTGTCCGCTGCGCAGAACGGTGAGCTCGAAGCGCTCGCGGAGACGTTGGCCGCGGGGCTCGTGCCTGCGCTCGCGCAGGCGCGCGAGTACGCGTTGCACGTGTTCGTGCCCGACAGCACCGAGGGCAACCGGCTCGCGTCGCGCGCCCAAGCGGTGCACGACATGGTGGCTGCGCGCTTGCTCGCGGCGCTTCCGAACGCTGCCCGCGTAGATGACGCCGCGCTGCGACGCGAGAGCTTGCCGCTCGCGCAGATCTGCCTCTATGAACGCGAGCGTGCGGCCGCAGGCGTGATCGGCTCCGATCGTGCGCTGTCACTCGCACCTGGCGGACGCGCACGCATGCACCTGCGTGGCGCGTTCCCGTCACGCGCGGCGCGCAAGCTCGAGGAGGCGTTCGCGTGGCTGGGTGTCTCGCCCGGGCCCGGAGAGCTGTGCATAGATCTCGGTGCGGCGCCGGGCGGCTGGAGCTGGCTCTTGCTGGAACGTCGCGCGCGCGTGATCGCCGTCGACCCGGCGCGCATGGACGAGAAGCTGGCCAATGATCGCCGGCTGCGTCACGTGCAGGGCGATGCGTTCAAGTTCACGCCGGACGAGCCGGTCGACTGGCTGTTCTGCGACATGGTCTGGCGCCCGATCGAGGTCGCGCAGATGCTCGGTCGCTGGGCCCGCCGCCGCGACACCAAGCTGCTGGTCGCGAACTTCAAGCTGCCCATGAAGCGCAAAGCAGAGATGGTGCGCGAGCTACGGAGCACACTCGAAGCCGCCGGCTTCACGGGCGTCCGCTGTCGCCAGCTCTACCACGACCGGGACGAGATCACGCTCACCGCGCGGGTGCGCTGACAGCGGCCATCAACCTTCGTGATCGCCGCTGTGAGAGCCCTGCGCGCAAAGGTTTCGTGCTCATTTCCAGGCCCGCCGCAGCCGTCATTGCGTCCCTAAACAGCCTCTGGTATGAGCACGGCGCGATTGGGTCCGCGGACGCCGAAACGCCAAGGCTTTCGCAGCTTGGGCCGGGACCGAACCCGACCTGGGTTGGTTTTGGTAAACGCGCAGCAGCCTCCGGCTCTGCGGTTGGTAAACGCGCAGCAGCCTCCGGCTCTGCGGTTGGTGGCTGAAGGAAAGGCACGTACCGATGCAACCGTCGGGACTCATAGAAAACCTTTTCGTGTTCGTGTTGGCGAGCTTCCTCGGGCTCGAGCTGATCAAGGGTGTGTCGCGCCTTCTGCACACGCCGCTCATGTCGCTCACGAACGCCATCGCGTCGATCGCGATCGTCGGTTCGCTCCTGGTGACGGGTCGCCCGCACGAGAATCAACTCATCACCGTGCTCGGCGCGGTCGCCATCGCCTGCTCGACCATCAACGCGGTGGGCGGCTTCCTGATTACCGAACGCATCTTGAAGATGTTCAAGAAGCGAGGCGGGTGACGTCATGCAGGAACCTCAATCCTTCGTTCAGTACATCTACTTAGCGTCCGCGGCGCTGTTCATTCTCTCCATCAAGTGGATGGGGCAGGTGAAGACCGCGCGACACGGCAACTGGGCCGGCACCGCGGCCATGCTGCTCGCGGTGATCGGCACGCTCGTCGGCGGCGGCATCAGCGGCACCGGCTTTCTGTGGGCTGCGGTAGCCATCGTGATCGGCGGCGCCATCGGCTTGCCCATGGCGATCGTGATGCCGATGACCGCCGTGCCGCAGCGAACTGCGCTCTCGCACGCGTTCGGCGGTCTCGCCGCAGCGCTCGTCGGCGTCTGCGAGTACATGGAGATGCGCAGTCACGCCGCTCATGAGGGCGTCAGCACCTTCATCATGGGTGCGCTCTCCGCCGAGATGCTGCTCGGCTTTCTGACGTTCACGGGCTCGCTGATGGCGTTCGGCAAGCTGCAAGAGATCATCACGACCAAGGCCGTGGTCTATCCCGGTCGCAATTTGGTCAGTCTCGGCACACTCGCGCTCAGCATCGGCTCGGCGATCTTCCTGACCATCAATCCGGACTCCACGCTCGCGTTCGGCCTCTTGATCGGCGCGTCGCTGCTATTCGGCGTCTTGCTGATCATCCCGATCGGCGGCGCGGACATGCCGACCGTGATCGCGATCCTCAACGCCTACGCCGGCCTCTCGGCTTCGGCGATGGGCTTCGTGATGAACAACAAGCTGCTGATCGTCGCGGGCGCGCTCGACGGCACCTCGGGCCTGATCCTGTCCATCCTGATGTGCAAGGCCATGAACCGCTCGTTCTTGAACGTGCTGTTCGCGGGCGTCGGCGGCGCACCTGCCGCGGGCGGCCCCGCTGCGGCTCCGAACGGCAAAGTCATCACGGGCTTCTCAATCGAAGACGCGAAGGCCGTGCTCGAAGACACGCGCTCCGTGATCATCGTGCCGGGCTACGGCATGGCGGTCGCGCAGGCGCAGCACGTCGTGAAAGAGCTCGCCAACGTGCTCGCCAAGCAGGGCACCGACGTGAAGTTCGCGATCCACCCGGTCGCGGGCCGCATGCCTGGCCACATGAACGTGCTCTTGTCGGAAGCCGACGTGCCGTACGACCAGCTCTGGGAGATGGAGCGCATCAACTCCGCATTCCCGGAAGCCGATGTCGCGATCGTGGTCGGCGCGAACGACGTGACCAACCCCGCGGCGCGCACGAACAAGCAGTCGCCTCTGTACGGCATGCCGATCCTGGATGTCGACAAGGCGCGCACCGTCATCTTCATCAAGCGCAGCATGAACCCCGGCTTCGCCGGCGTAGACAACGAGCTCTTCTATCTCGACAAGACGATGCTCGTGTTCGGCGATGCGAAGAAAGTCCTGACGGATCTAGTGGCCGCCTTCAAACAGAGCGCGCATTGAAACAGTAACGTTTGGAGCGCGATCCGCGGCGCGATCCGGCTTCGCTCACTGCGGTGCGTGCTCACGGACCGCCACCGGCGCGTTCCCCAACCGTCATCGCTTGACACAGCCCCAGGGAAATCCAAGCTTATCCGCCCTTGGCGCCTGCGGGCACAACCGCTCGACGATGTGCTCGAAAAGCAGGCTCTCCGCGACAATTCGTGGGTGCGTGGCGCGTGTGGTGCGAGTTTCGAGGGCTGTCGAGCGAGCGGGCTTGGCGAGCGTAGCGAGCGCATGAGCGCTCCGGAAGTAGGTGCATCGTGTCAGGATGCGAGGTGTCTAAGCCAACACACCACACAACACGATGCAGCTCAAGACTATCCTCAATCGCGTCGCCAAGCAG
>JADGRF010000316.1 GCA_017881055.1 Sandaracinaceae bacterium | reverse complement strand
CTCCTCGATCAGCGCCGTGGTCAGCTCCCGGTTCTGTGCGAACGCCGAGTACAAGCTGCTGATCACGACCTGCTCGATCTCGGAGCCGCCGAAACCTTCCATGCGTGAGGCGAGGCCTTGGAGATCGAAAAGCGCGGGATCGCGACCGCGCTTGCGCAGGTGTACCGCCAGGATCTCGCGGCGAACTTCGACGCGCGGCAGATCCACGAAGAAGATCTCGTCGAAGCGACCTTTGCGCACGAGCTCGGGTGGCAACGCGTCGATGTCGTTGCAGGTTGCGACCACGAACACGCCGGCTTTCTTGTCCTGCAGCCACGACAGGAACGTGCCGAAGATGCGCGTGCTCGTGCCGGAGCCATCGCCCTCGCCGTCCCTGTGCGCGAAGGCTTTCTCCATCTCGTCGATCCACAGCACGATGGGCGCCATGGCCTCGGCGGTGTGAATCGCGCGCTTCAAGTTCTTTTCGCTCTCGCCGAAGTACTTGTTGTACAGGTTGGACGGGTCGAGCCGAATCAGCGGCAGGCTCCACTCGCGCGCGATCGCCTTCGCGCACATGCTCTTGCCGCAGCCCTGCACGCCGAGCAAGAGCACACCCTTCGGCGGCGTGAGCCCGAACTTGCGCGCTTTTTCGGGCTGCGTGAACGCCAGCTTGCGCTTCGCGAGCCAGAGCTTGAGGCTGCTGAGGCCTGCCACCTCGTCCATGGTTTCCTCCGGCGTATAGTATTCGAGCACACCGGAGCGATCGATGATCTCGCGCTTGGCCTCGGCGACCTTGGCGATGGCATCGGCGTGAAAGCCATGCTCCTCGACGAAGATCTTGGTCATCACCTTCTTCACCTCGAAGAAAGTCAAACCTTGAAGCAGCTGCAACAGCCGCGAGATGTCTTCGCTCGACAGCTTCACCTCTTCGTTCGTGCGCTCGTGCGTGTCACGTAGCAGCTGACGCACGAACTCGTAGTACTGCTCTTTGGTCGGCGCCGACAGGCGCATGATGGTGACGACGCGCGCGAGCTCGGGCGGTACGTCGACGCCCATCGTCGTGAGAATGATCGCGCCGCGGTTGTTGAAGAGCTTGTGCGCGACCTCGACCAGCTTGTACGCGAGCTTGGGATCGCTCAGCTTGTCGTCGAACGCCTCGAAGTGATACAGGCACTCGCCGTGCGCTTCCAAGATGTAGTCGAGGCACGTGACGGCGTCCTCGCTTCCGTCGACCACGAAGTTTGGTAAATCGGCGCGACGCAGGCCTTCACCGGGGCCCCAATGCGCGTAGGCGATCGAGAGCCGATCGGCGACCCAGCGGATCAGCGTTTCGCCGCGCTCGGGCTCATCGCTCTCGAGGATGATCAGCGGGTGGTGCGCACGAACGAGGATCTCCAGGTCACGCACTTCGCCATCCGACGGCGGCAAGAGCTCCGGAGTATCCACCATGGGATGCTAACACAGGGCCGCTGACGGGCGTCGCGGGGAGATCCTTCTTGGGGCCTGCTGACGGGGGCGGTCGTGGGTCGTCGTGCTCGCCGCTCGTGGCAACGGCGTCGGCGGCCCGCGCTAGACGGGGGCTGTTAACTGCACCTGCAAACGCTGCGGCGTGGTGCTTGGCGCGTCCGCTCGCCGTGCAGCACTTCCACGCCCGGCTGTGCGCGTCGACCCACGCCCGCCCCCTCAAGTTATCCCGAGCCGCACTCTCCGCGCACCGCCCTTGGTGTGGACGGGCGGCTACCTCAGTGTTGCTCGCAGTTGCCAAAGCTTTGGCGAGTGTTGCAGCTGACATCTGTCAGCAGTCAGGAAGCGAGTGGCGCTGCGATGGGCAGCGCAGGTGACGGGGAGGCAGTGGCGCGCACAGCCGGGCGTGGAAGTGCTGCACGGCCCGCGGACGCACCACGCTTGCGGCATCAGCCAACCGACAACGGCCCACAGCCCTCGGCCAGCGCGGGCCACCGACGCCATTGCCACGAGCGGCGAGCACGTCACTGCCTCACCGGCACCGTTAAGCGAACTGACCAGCTCAGCGCCCGAGCGGGCTCAATCCCGCATCGCTTCGACGGGTGAGATTCTCGACGCGCGGAACGCGGGTAGAAACCCGCCGACTACGCCCATCAGCGCGCCGATGACCAAGCCGCGGGCGATGATCTGCGGCGAGGGATCGAACGAGAACGTGATCTCGGACCAGGAGGCCATGTTCATCATCGAGAAGTGAACTAGGCCCATGGCTAGCGAACATAACGCACCGACGGCTCCGCCCAGGAACGCCAGGATCGTGGATTCGAGCAGGAACGACGACAGGATCGTGAGGCGCGAGAAGCCGAGCGCTCGCAGCGTGCCGACCTCTTTGCGACGATGCGACACCGCGGCGTACATGGTGATGGTCGCGCCGATGATCGCGCCGATCGAGAAGAAGAACACGATAGCTCCTCCCAAGAACGTGATCAGCTTGGCGGTGCCTTCACTCTGTTTTTCGTAGTACTCGGTCTCGCGCATCGCGTTCAGGCCGAGCTGCTTGTCGCTGTTCATCGCGGCCTTGAACGCGTCGAACTTCTCGGGGCCTTCGAGCTTCACCGTGACCGACGAGACGATGCCTTCGCGGCCGAACGAGGTGCGCACGGTCTCGACGTCGGCGAGCACTTCGGACTCGTACGACGCGCCGCCCGCCTCGAACACGCCGACTACTTCGGCTTGGCGGTTCTTCTTGATCTCGAACTTCTGCCCGAGATCGAGGCCCTTGAACACGCCGCGCAGACGCTTGCCGATGATCACCTCGTCGGCGCCGGGCTTGGCGGGGCGACCGGCGATGATGTGGAGGTTGTCGCGAAAGCCGAGGCCGTCGTCCGGAATGCCGCGCAGCTGCACGTTCGAGATCTGATCCGGTGCATCGGCGCGGTTGAGCGCGAGCACGACCACGATCTCGCCGACGCCTTCGGCTTTGCCGGACGCGTCTTTCTTCACGCCGGGACCCGCGAGGATCAAGCCGACTTTCGGCGTCTCGATCGCGCTCGACAGCTCGGCGTCGGCGCCCTTGCGCATCACGAACGCGTGCGACGGATCGCCGGCTTTGCCGAGCGTCTTCTGCACGCCGAGCGCGAGCATCTGCGAGGCCGCGAGCACGAACACGACCAGCGCGATACCGAAGCCGGTGGCGAAGGTGGTGGTCTTGCGGACCGCGAGCGAGCGAACGTTGTAGCTGATCGGAATCATCGCAGGACCTTATTCATCGGCATCCGTGGGTTTCGTCCGAATCCGGGGTTTCATCCGACTTTGCGCAGCGCGTTGATTACGTTGAGGCGGCTCACCTGGTACGCGGGCACGGCGGCCGCGATCAGGGCGAGCACGATCGACAGCACCACGGAGATGATCGCGTCTTTGTCGGCCACGCGGAAGTACGGGAAGAAGCCCGTGAAGTTCTCCTCCATGAAGCGGCCGACACCTTGGTTGATCAGCGGCACGCCGAGCGCGAGGCCAAGCAGGCCCCCAGCCAAGCCGAGCACTGTGGCTTCACCGAGCACGAACGCCGTCAGGTGCTTCGGCAGAAAGCCGATCGCGCGCAGCACGCCGTATTCGTGCGTGCGTTCGCGCACGCCCATGGCGATCGTGTTGCCGAGGATGAGCATCATGATCAGCAGGATCACCAGGCTCACGATCTGCATCGCGGTCAGCAGCGTGGACATCATGCCGAGGAACGAGGTGTTCATCGCGCGCTCGCTCATGCTCAGCGTCTGGATGTCGCGCGGGTCGAACAGCTTGTCGATGGCCTTCGAGACGCGGCCGGCTTCGCTCGGGTTCGGGACCTTGCTGGAGATCCAGCCGATCTTTTCCTTGGCGGGACCGGGCGCGAGTTCGTTCATGTACTCCCAGTTGAAGTAGAAGCTCGATTGGTCGATCGACTTGCGCGTGGCGCTGTAGATGCCGTCGATGTTGAACTCCCACATGCCCGGGTAGATCGAGCCTTCGAGCGTGACCTTGTCGCCGACCTTCCAGCCGAACTGCCGCGCGAGCACGGCGCCGACGATCGCGCCGCGCCGATCTTCGAGCCAGTTCTGCTTCTGGTCCGCGGGCAGCGAGATCTCGTCGTACACGTCGAGGAACGTCTTCGGGTCGGTCGCCAGGTTCGCGAAGAACTGGCTCTCTTTGCCGGGCAGGTGCGCACCGAACCAGTTCATGTACGTGACGGCGCCGACGCCCGGGATCTGCTTCACGTCCTCGGCGTAGTGCTTCGGCAACCACATCACGAACGTGACTTTGTGGCGCGTGGCGATGCGATCCTTCGCAGCGTACTCGGCGCCAACCAGCCAGGCCGAGAGCACCGTGCGCAAGAGCAAGAACGCGAGCATCGCCACCGCCACACCGACGACCGTCAGCACGGTGCGGAAGATGTTGCGGCGCGTGTTCTTGATCGCGATCGACGCGAGGTTCATGTGAGCTGACCCTTGTCGAGATGACGCACGATGCTGGCGCGCTCGGCAGCGGCCGGGTCGTGGGTGACCATGACGATCGTCTTCTTGAGCTCTTTGTTCATCTTCACGAGCAGCTCGAGGATCTGGTTCGCGCTGACGCGATCGAGATCGCCGGTGGGCTCGTCGGCCACGATGATCTTCGGGTCGGTCACGATCGCGCGCGCGATCGCGACGCGCTGCTGCTGACCGCCCGAGAGCTGATCGGGGCGGTGATGCCCGCGCTCTTCGAGGCCGACGGCACGCAGCGCCGTGAGCGAGCGGGTCTTGCGCTCGGCGGACGACAGCGGCGCAAGGAGCAAGGGGAGCTCGACGTTCTCGGCGGCCGTGAGCACCGGCAGCAAGTTGTACGTCTGAAAGATGAAGCCGACGTTCTGCGAGCGCCAGTGCGCGCGCTGGCCTTCGCTCATCGCGCCGAGGTTCACACCTGACACGGAGATCGTGCCGCTCGTGACGCTGTCGAGGCCCGCGATCAGATTCAGCAGCGTGCTCTTGCCGGAACCGGACGGGCCCATCAGCGCTTCGAACGCGCCTTCGGGCATCTCGAGATCGAGATCCTTCAAGACCTCGATCGGCTCCTTGCCACGGAAATACGTCTTGCCAACTTTCTCGAGCTTGATCAGCGCGCTCATGATGCGGTCTTCTCTTTCACTTTCTGACCGTCCGCGAGCGTGGCCGACGGTGACTTGATCAGCTTCGTACCGGGCTCGGGACCACTCGTGACTTCGAAGCCATCGCCGAAGGCAGGGCCCAGCGTGATGGCTTTCATGCGCGCGACGTCGCCGTCGAGCACGAACACGACTTTTGCGCCGCCGCGTTCGGCGAGCGCGGAGGCAGGCACCACCGTCTTCGGCTTTTCCTGCATCGACTTCTCGTCGAGCGCGGCAGCCAGAAAGCTCACGCGCGCGGCCATGTCCGGCAGGACGCCGGTCGTGTCGTCGAGGAACTTCACCTTCACGCCGACGGTGGCCTTGGCGCGGTTGACGCGCGGCATGACCTCGACGGCTTCGCCGCGGTAGCGCTTGGTCGGATACGCGTCGAGCACGATCTCGCAGGGCGAGCCGAGCTTCGCGAGATGCAGACGGCCCTCGGCGACGTCGGTCTCGACCACGATCGTGGAGAAATCGGCGATCTCGATCGTGCGACCCGCGCCCGCGCTGAACTCGGTGCCGACCAGCTCGCCGGGCTCGGGGGGCTTGTCGAGCACGGTGCCGCTGATCGGCGCGATCACCGTCATGTTCTCGAGGTTGACCTTGAGCGCGTTGACCTCGGCGTCAGCTGAAGCAACCTCGGCCTCGGCGGCATGCACTTGCTCGGTCAGCGACGTGACGCGCGAGGCCAAGTCTTCGGCGACCGAGCTGGCGGCCGCACCGCGCTCGACGAGCGCCTTCTGACGCGCGGCCTGGCGCTGAATCTCATCCACGCCCGCGCGCGCAGTTGCAACGCGCGCACGCGCCGCGGCGGCACGCATCTTGGCAGACTGCATGGCAGCGACTTGATCGGTGCGCTCCAGCTCGAGCAGCACCTGGCCGGCCTTCACGTGATCGCCCTCGCGCACGAACACCTTGGCGACGCGGCCTGGCACCTTGGCGCCGACCTGCGACTTGACCTGCGGCACCACGTAGCCGGTGGACGTGAGCTCGACCGAGGCCTGCGCGGGCGAGACCAGCGCGATCTCGGTGACTTCGACGTCGGTCTTGAAGAACTTCGCCTGCACGTACTCGCTGCCCTGCGGGTACGCGACGAAGCCGAGCGCGCCGACGATGGCCAGCACGACCAGTACGCGCAGCGGCCCGCCGCGATCCGGCCGCGCCGACTTGGCGGAGCGGTCGATCTTCAGCGAGGCGAGATCGGTCGAGAGCGTGTCGGACATGGCGAAACCTGCAGCTGACGTAAGCGGCGTGGTCAGCTTTATGAGATCAAATGCCGGTCCTGGCAACGGTGGAGCCGGTAAAAAAACCGCGCATTCCAGGGGCGCGGCTGCTGCTTGCTTGTCAGGCCGGGGCCCGGTACCACAGGTGCACGGCGGATCCCGTCACACGCAAAGAAGGGCCGAACCGCTTCGCGTTGCTGGGCTCCAAGGACGGCAGTGCCGGTGCTGGCCGCGATCGTGCAGGAGCTGTCACTCGTGCCGGGGCAAGTGGTCGATCTGGCGCCGGTCGTGACCCTGCGTCCGAAGCGAAACATCCGCGTGCTGGTGTGTAGGCGTACGCCGGCGTTCGGCTATCGGCCCAGCGATGCGGCGTTCATGAAGTCAGCTGCAACCGTACGGCTCATGGGGCTCGCCGGAGTCGCAGTCGACCACCAGGTTCACGCCCTTCTCCATGTTCTTGCCGATGTTGCCCAGAAATCACGGCTGATCGCCTGCAAGCAGCGACGCTGGCGATCAGCGCGAGCGGCGCGGCCACGTTGGCAGGCGCGGTTCGGACCCACGGCAATCAACATTGTGGCGCACCGCGCGCCTGATTCGCAACACACGGACCTGCGCGAGCGTGTGCGCCGCCTAGCCCGGTGCCACAACGACGCTTTTCTGACATTCTCGCGACAGCTCGCATGACCGAACCCTCGCCGCATCGCTTCTTCACACCGCGCACTGCAGCGATCTTTCGCGCGATCGCCGCGTGCATCGTGCCCGGCGACGCCAGCCCCGGAGGTCACGAAGGTGCGGACAGCGACGCCGCCATCGCCCTCGCCGATCGCGCGATTGCCGAGCGACCCGCGCGCGATGGCCGCTTGATCGCGCTGTTCTTGAAGGTCGTGGAGCTCTTGCCCGTGCTGCGCTACGGCAAGCCATTCTCGCGCTTGCGGCCCGAGCAACAACGCAGCGTGCTCGCGTTCCTCGAGAGCAACCGCGCGCTACCGAAGCTGCGCCAGGGCTTCTTCGGCGTGAAGACGTTCGCGTTGCTCGGGTACTACGGCGGAGAAGAATGCTTCGGCGCGCTCCACTATCCGGGCCCGCGACGCGATGCTCCGTACTACGTGCTGCGCGCTCGGACAGAAGGTGCGAAGCAGTGACACGCAGGCTCGACTACGACGTGCTGATCATCGGCTCGGGCGCGGGCGGCGGAACGGTCGCGGCGCGTCTGTCGAAGCTGTGCGGTGAGGGCGTACGCATCGCAGTCGCCGAGGCCGGCCCCTTCTACACGCGCGAAGACTTCAACATGCGCGAGCCCGACATGCTCGGCATGTTCGTCGACCGCGGCGCCGTTCCGAGCACGAGCTTCGAGATCGCGGTGACGGCGGCGCAGTGCGTAGGCGGCAGCACGTCGGTGTACACGGGCGTCACGTTTCGTGCGCCCGAGGGGCTGGTCGCGGGTTGGGCTTCGGACTTCGGCCTTCCCGAGCTACGCGAAGACGACGTGCAAGCGCGCTTTTCGCGCATCGAGACCGAGATCGACGCGCACGTGCCGGGGCTCGACTACGAGAACGAAAATAACCGTGTGTTTCGCCGTGGCTGCGAAGCGCTCGGGCTACCGGTGAAGCAGTTTCGCTTGAACATCAAAGACTGCCAGCGCTGCGGGTTCTGCAATCTCGGCTGCCCTTACGGCAGTAAGCGCGGCACGCTCGAGGTGCAGCTGCCAGAGGCAGTGGCGCGGGGTGTAGAGCTGATCCCCAACTGCACGATCACGCGCGTGTACGACGGCGGAGCCGAGGCGACGATCGGCGGGGCGCCGCCAGGCACACAGGCCAGTCGCCACGCGCCAGGCCCCGTGCAGTTTCGCGCGAAGATCGTGGTCGTGGCAGCGGGCACGCTCAGCTCGTCCGCGCTCCTCTTGCGCTCGCAGCTCGCGAACCTGAGCCCCGCCTGCGGCAAGTACATCACGCTGCATCCGGCGCTCACGTCGTTTGCACGTATGCCCCAGCCCGTGCGCGGCTTCGACGGGTTTCCCAAGCTGTATTACACCGATGCCTACAGCGAGTCCGAGCACTACTACCTCGAGACCGCGTTTTACTTTCCGTTCATCACGGCCAAGTCACTGCCCGGCTTCGGCCCCGAGCCCACGCGCTTCATGCGCAGCTACGATCATCTGGCCTGCACGATCGCGCTCGTGCACGACGAGGCCGAGGAGCACAACCGGATCCGCGTGAAGGATGGGCAACGCGTGCTCGAGTACCACCTGTCCGACAGCTCACGGCAGGCGTTGGTGCAGGCGCAACGACGCGCAGGCGAGATCTACTTCGCGGCAGGTGCGCTCGAGTACGTCTCGCTGGTCAGCGATCGCTTCTCGATCACGAGCGCAGACGAGCTAGCGAGCGCGATCACGGAACGCTCGCTCGTGCCCGGCAAAGTGGTCGTCTCGAGCGCGCACCCGATGGGCGGCTGCCGTATGGGGGGCGATCCGCGCAGCAGCGTGACCGACGCCTTTGGCCAAGTGCACGGCCACCCCAGCCTATTCGTAGCGGATGCGTCGCTGTTCCCGACCAGCACCAAGGTGAACCCTTATCTCACCATCATGGCCTTCGCCGAGCGGGTGGCGGAGCGCGTAGAGGCACGCTTGCGCCATTTCTGACCTAGCGGTAAGTAACGGCCCCCGAGGCGGCGGTGCGCCTCTCACGAGCGCGAACGTACGACCATGAGCTTGCTTCCGTGGATCGGCTTCGTCGCGCTCGTCGTTTCGCTGCTCGCGCTCGACCTCGGCGTGCTCAATCGCCGCTCGCACGCGATCAGCGCGCCCGAGGCGCTGCGCTGGACGCTGCTCTGGGTGGCGCTCGCGCTCGTGTGGAACACGCTGATCTACTTTGCCTACGAGCAGCACTGGCTCGGCATCGGCGAGACCATCGGGCATCACCTGAGCGGTAAGCACGCGGCGCTGCAGTTCTTGTCCGCGTACGTGGTCGAAGAGTCGCTCAGCGTCGACAACCTGTTCGTGATGGCGCTGATCTTCAACTTCTTCGCCGTGCCCGCGGCGTATCAGCACAAGGTGCTGTTCCTAGGCATCTTGGGCGCGGTGGTGTTCCGCGGCATCTTCATCGGCGCAGGGCTCGCGTTCATCAACTGGTTCACCTGGGCCACGTACGTCTTCGGCGCGCTGCTCGTGTTCACGGCCGCGAAGCTGTTGGTCTCCGAAGATGCGAACCTCGAGCCGGACAAGCATCCGCTGGTGCGCTTGCTACGTCGCTACGTGCCAATCACCGGCGAGTACCACGGTGATCGCTTGCTCGTTCACATCGACGGCAAGCGCTTTGCGACGCCGCTGTGCGTGGCTCTCGCGTTGATCGAGAGCAGCGACATCGTGTTCGCCGTCGACTCGGTGCCCGCGGTGTTCGGCGTCACGCACGATCCGTTCATCGCGTTCACCTCGAACGTGTTCGCGATTCTCGGCCTGCGTTCGCTGTATTTCGCGCTGGCAGCGGCGATGAATGCGTTCCGCTACATGAAGGTGAGCCTGGTGTTCGTGCTCGGCTTCGTGGGCGTGAAGATGCTAATCGCTCACTACTTACACATCGATACCGTGGTATCGCTCGCGGTGATCTTCTCGGCCTTGACGATCGGTGTCGTCGCTTCGCTGATCGTGAACCGGAGAAGACGAGTGAATCATGACCGGCAGTGACAACGGCGCACACGACGATCCCGTCGAATTGGAAGACACGCATTTGCATGAGGCCATGCTGCACCCGAGCGCCAAGGCCTTGGCGGCGCTCTCGCTCGGCGCGCTCGGCGTGGTCTACGGCGACATCGGCACCTCGCCCCTGTACGCGATGCGCGAGTGCTTCCTGGAACGCAGCCCCACACCCGAAGGCATTCTGGGCGTGGTGTCGCTGTTCTTCTGGTCGCTCGCGCTCGTCGTGGTGCTCAAGTACCTGACGTTCGTGCTGCGCGCGGACAACCGGGGTGAAGGCGGCATCCTGGCGCTGCTCGCGCTCGCCACGCCGCACACCAAGAGCCCGCGCGTGCGCGTTGCGCTGTTGATGACGGGCCTGGTCGGCTCCGCGCTGCTCTTCGCCGACGGCATCATCACGCCGGCCATCTCGGTGCTCAGCGCCGTGGAAGGCATTTCAATTGCCGCGCCGAGCGTGCACGCCGACATCATGCCCGCGATCTCGGTGGGCATCCTGATCGTGCTGTTCGTCGCGCAGCGCCGGGGCACCGGTCAGATCGGCGCGTTCTTCGGCCCCGCAGTGCTGCTCTGGTTTCTCAGCATCGGCTCGGTCGGCTTGATCTGGATCGTGCGCGCTCCGCAGGTGCTCGCCGCGCTCAATCCGGTGCACGCGGTGCGCTTTCTGGTGAGCGGCGCCCACGGCTACTTCGTGCTCGGCTCGGTCGTGTTGTGCGTGACCGGCGGCGAAGCGCTGTACGCGGATCTCGGGCACTTCGGCCGCGGTCCGATCCGCTGGGCTTGGTACTGCGGCGTGTTCCCGGCGCTCTTGCTCTCGTACTTCGGCCAAGGCGCGTACCTGCTGCTGCAAGCGGGCAAGCCGATCGGCAATCCATTCTTCGAGATGGTGCCGCTCTCCCTGCTCTTCCCGATGGTGGCGATCGCGACCGTCGCCACCGTGGTGGCGTCGCAGGCGTTGATCACCGGCGTGTTCGCGATGGTTCATCAAGCGGTGCAGCTCGGGTATCTGCCGCGCGTCACGATCGTTCACACGTCGACCGACATCGAGAACCGCATCTACATTCCGCAAGCGAACTCGGTGCTGATGGTGCTGTGCATTGCGCTCGTGCTCGGCTTTCGCTCTTCCTCGGCGCTGGCCTCTGCGTACGGCATCGCCGTGACCGGCACGATGAGCCTGACCAGCGTGCTGTTCTTCGCGGCCATGCACCGGATCTGGGGCAACCTGCGGACGGGCTTGATCAGCGGCCTATTCCTGGTGGTCGATCTCGGTTTTCTGGGCGCGAATGTGCCGAAGATCGCGTCGGGCGGCTGGGTGCCTCTGGCGGTTGCCGCCATCTTCGTCGCGATCATGACCAGCTGGCAGCGCGGCACGCAGGTGGTGAGCGAGCGGCTGCGCGCGCTCGAGCTACCGCTGACGTCGTTCCTGGAACAGCTGGTCACCCGCAAGATCGCGCGCGTGCCGGGCACCGCGGTGTTCCTGACACGCGAAGCGCTCGGCACGCCGCCCATGCTCGTGCACTACGTGGATCACAGCTTGGCGCTGCAGGGACACGTAATTCTGTTGACGGTACAGATCGATCACGCACCGCGCGTGCCCGACGAGGGTCGCATCCAGACCGAGGACGCAGGACAAGGCTTCTACCGTGTGCGCGCCAGCTACGGGTTCATGGAGTCGCCGGATCTCGGTCACGTGCTGAACGAGTGCGAGAAGCAAGGCGTGCCCGTGTCGCTCGAGGACTCGACGATCTTCGTAGGTCACTCGACCGTGGTCACCACCGGCGAGTCGCACATGGCGCTCTGGCGCAAGAACCTGTTCGCCTTCATGAACCGCAACGCCCGCCCCGCCTCGACGCACTACCAACTGCCCAGCACGCGCGTAGTGGAAATCGGCGTGCGGATCGAGATTTGAGAGAAGATCCTGCTTGGGGTTGAGTGCCGGATGCGTGCGCGGGTCGTCGTGCTCGCCGCTCGTGGCAACGGCGTTGGTGGCCCGCGCTGGACCGGGGCTGGTAACGGTTGTGGTGTGGCTTAGACGTTGTGCTTGGCGCGTCCGCGGGCCTTGTGCACTTCCACGCCCGGCTGTGCGCGTCGACCCACGCCCGCCCCCTCGCATCATCGCGAGCTGCAATCTCGCTCCGCCCTTGGTGGTTGGACTGGCGAACACCTCAGCGTCGCTCGCAATCGCCAACGCCTTTGACGAGCTGCTGCAGCTGACATGTGTCAGCCGTCCGCGAGCGAGTGGCGCTGTGATGGGCGGCGCAGGTGCCGGGGAGACAGTGACGCGCGCAGCCGGGCGTGGAAGTGCTGAACGACCAGCGGACGCACCACGCTTACGGCGTCAGCTGCGACCCAAATGGCCCACAGCCCTCGGCCAGCGCGCGGCACCAACGCCGTTGCCGCGAGCGGCGAGCACGTCACTGCCTCACCGGCACCGTTAAGTTAACTCCCATCCCAGCACCCGAGCATGTACTGTGATACGTAGAGATGGCTCGACGACGCAGGAAGCGCTCGATGTTCGCGGTGCTCGGCGTGCTCGTTGCGCTCGTGCTCGCGCAGCTGTTTGGGCCCGCGCGGCGCGTGCAGACCGGCGATCGGCGGCGCACGAGCAGTGAGCGCAGCGCGCAGGCGCAGCCGGCGGAACCCACGGCGCTGGTAGAACCGGCCCCCGAGACTCCCATGGACGCGGCAGGGCCCACGCATGCCGATCGCGTCTTTCAGCCCAGCTCACCGTGGTTCTCGCGCGCGGCTTGCGAGGCAGCGCTACGCGGCAAGCCTGCGCATCGAGCGGCAGGCAAAGCACGCATCGGCACCTGGAACCTGGCGTGGTTTCCGGATGGCACGGCGCATCACGACAAGGCCGAGCGCGAGCACGACATCCCATGGCTGGCCTGCGTGATCGCGACGCTCGACGTGGATGTGCTGGCGGTGCAAGAGGTGGTGCAACATACGCGTGGACGTGCTGCACTGCTCGACTTGGAGCGCGAGCTGTCCGCGCGCACGGGCGGCGACTACGATTCCGTGTTCGACGAGTGCCCGGACGACGATCGCCAGCACGTCGGCTTTCTGTACGACAAAAGGCGTGTGACCGTGAGCGACGTGACGGTGCTGCGCACGCTCAATCCCGGGCGCAGCGCGTGCGACTTGCGGCTGCGGCCGGGCCTGTCCGCGCTGTTTCGCTTTCACGGCGGGCTCGACCTGCGAGCGGTCAGCGTGCACTTCGACAGCGGCTCGGCCGAGCACGACTACACGCATCGCCAGACCAGCGTGGAGCACGTGCGCGAGCTTCTGCCGCAGCTGACCAGTCACAAAGAAGACGCGATCGTGCTGGGCGACTGGAACACGATGGGCTGCGAAGCGTGCGTGCCTGCGGTCAGCGCGGAGACCGAGCTTCTGGCGCTCGATGCCACGCTCTCCGATTTTCGACGCGTGCCTCCGTCAGCTGCATGCAGCGAGTACTACCGCGGTCGCGGAGGCCTTTTGGATCACGTTCTAGTCACGCGCGGCACGCGCGAGCTGCCCGCGGATGCGCACGTGGAGACGCACGGCGTGTGCGCTGCGCTCGGCTGCGGGCACCTGCGCGGTACACCGACGGCGCTCACGCGCCTGAGCGACCACTGCCCGATGGTGCTCGAGCTCGACGACCGCGATCTCGACTGACGAGCTCAGCCGCGCGCTTCGAGCACGCTGCGCAGACGCCGGGCGCTTTCGGCGAGCGCGCTCGCAAAATCTTCGGCGAGCGCGAGCGTGGCCGGGACGAAGGCCTTCTCGAGCGCGGCCAGGTACGACTCGGCCTCATGCTGCTGTGCCGGCTCGGGCGTCGCGACCAGATGCGTAGCCGGTAGGCCGATCAGGTTCTTCGCGAGCAGCGGTGAGGCGCGCGGATCGACGGCATCGTCCGCGTGGCGGAGGTAGCTCGCCGCGAGCTGTGCGCGGCCCGGCGCTGCGCCCGAACCCAGATCGAGCACGGGGAACAAGAGCAGCTGGAACGCCAAATCGGGGTTGCGCCGCTCCTTGGCGAGGCGCGCAGCCGCGGTTGCCAGCGTGGCGCCGAAGCCCTGCCCGCCGAGCGCGATGCGACGATGATCGAGTCCGAGCTCGTCCGCATGCTCGTGCAGAAAGCACGTGATGAAGTACGCTTCGTCGACCGCGCGCGGAAACCTGGGCTCCGCGATCAACGCGGAATCCACTGCGAGCACACTGCACGCCGCGGCGTTGGCCAACGCAACGCAGCGCTGCTCCGTACCCACGTGTCCGTCGACACGTCCATCGACACCTGCAGCGCCCGCAGCGGGTTCGTTGAAGAAGATCAAAGCCCCCGAGCCGTGTTGCGCGGGTGCATGGACGCGCAGGCGCACCTCACCGAACGGTCCGGCAAACGTGTGAATCGGCGAGCCCGCGTGCGAGACCAGCGACATGCGGCGGTTCTACGCGATCGCAGCACGCGCGGAAAGAGAACGCGTCAGCGCAGAAAGAAATACACGAACGCGCGCAGCACGACGGCGCCTGCAACCGCGCCGGCCATCACTAGCAGAGCCGTGTTCGGGCGCTTGCCCTTCACTGCGTCGCCGCTGGTCGCGCTGGCGCGAAAGTCCATCGACACGCGCCGCTTCTTCACGGCCGGCTCGGGGATCGCGTTCAGCGCGGCCAGCATTTCGCCAGCGTTCGCGAAGCGCTTCTCCGGCTGCTTGGCGAGCGCTTTCTCGAGCAGCGCCTGCAGCGCGGGCGCGACCGTTGCGTTTTGACGCGCTTCGGCGAGCTTCGGCACGGGCGCCATCATGTGCGCGCGAAACAGCTCCATGTTGGTCTCGCCCAGGAACGGCGGCTGCCCGCTCAGCATCTCGTAGAGCATGCAGCCGGTCGCGTACACATCCACGCGCGCATCCACGGCTTTGCCGGCGGCTTGCTCGGGTGCCATGTAGAGCGGCGTACCCATCACCATGCCAGTCATCGTGAGCGCGACGGCCTTGGCAGGGTCGTCGCCGGGCGCGAGGAACTTGGCGAGGCCGTAGTCGAGCAGCTTCACGACGGGCTTGCCGCCTTCACCGCGCACCAGGAACACGTTGTCGGGCTTGAGGTCGCGGTGGATCACGCCCAGACCGTGCGCGTACGCAAGCGCTCCGAGCATCTGGCGGGCCAGCTCGAACGCCAGGTCGGAGTCGAGCGGCTCGCCGCTGTCGAGCGCTTTCTCGAGCGTCTCACCATCGAGGAATTCGATCGCGACGTAGGGCACATCGTCGACCATGCCGCAGCTGTACACGTCCACGATGTTGACGTGGTGCAGCGTCATCAGCGCGGCAGCTTCACGGGCGAAGCGGCCGCGGGTCTGCGCGTTGAGCGCGCGGCCGTTCCAGATCTTGAGCGCGACAGGGCGCTGCTGCTGCAGGTCGGCGGCGCGGTACACCGCCCCGACGGCGCCGACGCCTAGGAAGGCCTCCACCTTGAAGCGCCCATCGACGACTCGACCGAGCCAAGGATCGCTCTGCTCACCGGCCCCGCTCATGTGCAGCATCATACACGAGTGGGGGAATCGGTGGGACGGGGTTTCGGCGT
>JADGRF010000056.1 GCA_017881055.1 Sandaracinaceae bacterium | reverse complement strand
AGGCCTCAGTCTCAACACCGGCAGCGGTGTGATCACGGGAACGCCGAGCACGTTCGGCCCGAACGCCAGCTACATCGTGACCGCCACCAACAGCGGCGGATCGACCATGGTCACGCTCATGATCGCCGTGAACGACATCGCGCCGTCGGCGTTGACCTATCTCGGTGAATTTCGGCGACGCTTGCGGAACCCGATCAGGTTCGCTCTACTGCTGGGGTCAGAACGGTTCGGGGCAAGTCGGCGATGGAACCACTACGGATCGAAACCAGCCCACGCTGATCGGCTCGTTCAACGACTGGGATACCGTCTCGGTCGGCAGCTCCTCGTTCGTGTGCGGGGCTCGCGCGGGCAACGGTTACTGCTGGGGCTCCGGGAACTATTCTCCCTACGCCACGGGTCCGCTTGCGGTAAGCGCCGTGAGCGTTGGTAACAACGCCTGCATGATCGGTGGGGGTGGGCTGTATTGCTGGGGCGCGCATAGCGGTGGGACCGTCCAGATCGGCACCGCGACGGATTGGACGGCTATCTCCTCCGCTCCAGACACGCACTACTGCGGCATTCGAAGTGGCGCGCTCTACTGCTGGGGCGACAACTCCTTCGGACAAGTGGGCCAACCGCTGGCTCAGCGCCTCTCTCCGTACGTCATCGCCATCCCGTGATCCTCGGGACTCAGCGAGGCGCACGCTCAACAACCTCCCAACCTTCCTGCTTTCGCCACGAGCGCCGCGACCAGACCACGGCTCATCGCGGCGAGCGCGCCGAGCGCGACCGGCTCGCCGTTCTGCATCACCTCGCGTCGCGCCAGCTCCCAGCCACGACGGAACACAAGCAGCGCGAGGTCGTGATCGCCTCGAGCGCGTGCGGCAGCACCCGTGACTTCTTGCAGGGCACAGGCCGCGAGCAGATTACCGCCGGCGACCGCGTGGTGCGCACGCGCTTCGAGCGCTTCCCCCGCGCCGGTCGCGAACGCCAGTGCCTTCGCGTGCAGCGCGCGCCGGGTCTGCGCAGGCACCGCGGCCTCGACCAAGTCGCGCAGGTGCGGATGCGAAAAGCCGACGAGGTCCGCTTGTTGCGTGAGTAACCCTTGCGCCGTGAGTGCAGCGAGTGCGCCCGTGATCGACGAGCCCACCAGCGCGACGATGGCATCTTGCGTGGTGCGCAGACCGAGCACCGCAACGGCTTGCAGCACGTGCTGCGCGGCTGGCGTGAGGCGCTGAACCGTGCGTGCGACGGCGTCTGCCAGGTCGGCGGGCAGGGTTTCGTCGGCTCCGAGCTGCAGAAAGCGCAGCTGTTCTAGGAACAGCGGGGAGAGACGCTTTTGCCAGCTGAACACTGCGCCCCACGAACGGCAACGCGGGCGCAGGGTCCTCGTGGGTCGCATCGTGGCTCGCAGGCTCCGCGTGCCTCGGGCGCACGTGGGAGGTGCGCGGGTCGTCCAGCATCGGCAGGCCGGCGCGCAGGGCATCCGCCATCGCCGCTGCGCGTGGGAAGCGTTTGGCAGGCTCCTTCGCGAGCGCGCGCAGCGTGATCTCCGAGAGCCAGTCGGGGATGCGCCGCGCGGGCGCCGCTTCACGCGGATCGGGGGGGGCGTCCTGCAGGTGACACAGGGCCGTGCTCGTGGGTGTCTTGGCCGAGAACGGCACGCGACCGACGAGCAACTCGAAGAGCACGATGCCTGCCGCATAGATGTCCGAGCGACCGTCGATGTCGCCGCCACAAACTTGCTCCGGAGACACGTACTGCGGCGTGCCGCACAGCATCCCGGGCATCGTGCTGGAGCGCAGCGTGTCACGCGCGACGCTCGCGATGCCGAAGTCCACGACCTTCGTCACGGAGCGACCTGTACGCAGCGTCTCGACGAAGGTGTTCTCCGGCTTGAGATCGCGATGAACGACTCCTGTAGAGCGCCGTGAATCACGGGGATCAGCAGCGCGACGCCGACACGGATCGCACGCCGAGACTCGCGATCAGCGATCAGGCTCGAGCGGCGCACCGCGCGCAGCGCACTGCCGTCACGGCGACAAAGCCGAACTCCAGCCACTGCGCGGGAGTCGGTCGCGGCTCCCAGTACCTGCGTCCGATCAAGTCCACGCGCAGATCGAACACGTTGCTCGTGATCGCGGACGTGGTCAGTGCGATCACGGCGAAACCACACCACACCACACCAGAGCGGTGCAGCTGACGTAGGTCCCATGTTCGCTGCGGAGATGCGCGCCCGACTGGGGGCGAACGCCTCAGACCTTCGAGCGACGCAGGTACGCAGGAATGTCCAGCACCGCTTCGTCGTGGATCGCCGAGGCACCGAAGGCGCGTGCGGCGTGGACCTCGGGCATCGAGACCTGCGCGGCCGGCTCCATGCCGGGACGGCTGCTGCGCGAAGCCGCGATCGCGTCGCGGGGTTGGCTCTGGCGCGGAGCAGGCGGCACCGAGATGCTGCTGTTGCGCGCGAGAACTTGTTGAGCGGCGGAGCGCACGGTCTGCACGCCGTGGTGACCGGAATGCAGTCCGGGCATCGAGCTCTGGCGAGCAGCAGCTGCAACCTGCGCGGTGTGCGCCGGGTCGGCCGCGGCCATCATGCGCGAGTCGAAGCCGGTCGCGATCACAGTGACCTTCACGACATCTTCCATGTTCGGGTCGGTGACCAAGCCGAAGATGATGTTGGCATCTTCGTGCGCGGCTTCCTGAACCATGGTGGCCGCTTCGCGGACTTCCCTGAGCTTGACGTCCGGACCGGCCGTGAAGTTGATCAGGATGCCCGTGGCGCCCTCGATGGAGATTTCGTCGAGCAAGGGCGAGTTGATCGCCACGTCAGCTGCTTCCATGGCGCGGTTGGTGCCGCGGCCGTAGCCGGTGCCCATCAGCGCCTTGCCGGTGCAACTCATGATCGTGCGCACGTCGGCGAAGTCGACGTTGATCACGCCGGAGCGAACGATCAAGTCGCTGATGCCGCGCACGGCTTGGAGCAGCACGTCATCGGCGCGGCGAAACGCGTCGAGCATGGACATGTCGTCGTCGGCAACGCCGAGCAGCTTCTCGTTCGGGATCGTGATGATCGTGTCGACCGACTGCGACAGCTCTTCGAGGCCGAGCATCGCGTTCTTCATGCGGCGCTTGCCTTCGAAGGCAAACGGCTTGGTCACGACACCGACCGTGAGCGCACCTTGGTCGCGCGCAATCTGCGCGATGATCGGAGCAGCTCCGGTGCCCGTGCCGCCGCCCATGCCGGCCGTCACGAACACCATGTCGGCGCCCTGAAGCGCTTCGGCGATGCGCTGCACGTCTTCCAGAGCGGCCTTGCGGCCGACCTCGGGCGTAGCGCCGGCGCCGAGGCCGCGCGTGAGGTTCACGCCCAGCTGGATCTTGCCGGTTGCCGCGTTGCCCGCGAGCGCCTGCGTGTCGGTGTTGGCAGCGATGAACTCGACGCCGTCGAGACCGCTGTGAATCATGGTGTTGATGGCGTTGCCGCCAGCGCCACCCACGCCCACCACTTTGATTCGAGCTTGAAGCTCCGCGTCGTCCGCGAAATCGATCGAGATACCCATCGCCTGCCTCTTTTTAGTTCATGCAAAGCGCTTGCGGCCCTTTGCTTTTCTTTTGCCTTCACGTGTGAGGTCGCCCCCTCGTCACGTGTCGAACTCACGCGAGTGACTGTCAGTCGCCAGTCACTCAAAAACAAGAATCTAGTTCCCCTCGGAGCAGCCTGCGGCTCTCCTCGTTCAGAAGACCTCCCGAAACCAATCGCCCAACTTGAAGCGCAGGGACGCGCCTTGCTTCGGCATTGCCCGAACCGGTCGCTTGATGCGCTCGAGCATCAGGCGCTCCGCGCCGTACTTCACGAGACCCACGGCGGTTGCATACGCGGGGCTCCTCACGACGTCCGCCAAGCCGCCGACGCCGATCGGCGTAGCGCGACGAGTCGGCAAGCCGATGATCTGCTCGGCGAGCTCCGGCATACCCTCGAGCAAGGTCGAGCCGCCGCACAGCACCAGGCCCGAGGCGAGCATGTCGATGTAGCCCGTCTCTTTGAGCACGTGGTGCACCGCCTGGAAGATCTCTTCCACGCGCGGCTCGATGATCTGCGTGAGGATCTCGCGCTGCAGGATGCGCGGCGCACGACCACCGACCGACGGAACCTCGATCGTCTCTTCGGCGTCGATCATGCTGGAGGCCGCGCAGCCGTACTTCATCTTGATGCGCTCGGCTTCCGCCACCGGCGTGCGCAGGCCCTGCGCGATGTCGTTCGTGAGCGAGAGGCCGCCGATCGGAATCACGCTGGTGTGCACGGCGGCACCGTCCACGTAGACGATGATGTCCGTGGTGCCGCCGCCGATGTCGATCAGCGCGACGCCGATCTCTTTCTCGTCTTCGGTCAGCACGGCGTAGCCGCTGGCGAGCGGCTCGAGCACGACTTCAGCCACGTGCAAGTTGCAACGCTCGGCGCACTTGATGATGTTCTGCACGCTGGTCGTGGCCGCAGTGACCACGTGCACGCGCGCTTCGAGGCGCACGCCGTTCATGCCGACGGGCTTGGTGATGCCGTCCTGATCGTCGACGATGTACTCCTGCGGGAGCACGTGAATCACTTGGCGGTCGCCGGGCAGCGGGATCGCCTTGCTCTGCTCGAGCACGCGCTCCACATCCGCATCGCCGACTTCGCGGTCGAGAATGGCAGCGACGCCTTCCTTGTTCATGCCGCGCACGTGCGAACCGGCGATGCCGGCGTACACGGTCTGAATCTGGCAGCCGGCCATGGTCTCGGCCTGCGCGATGGCAGCCTTGATGGCCTGCACGGTCGACTCGATGTTGACGACCACACCCTTCTTCAGACCCTTACACGGAGCCGAACCGATGCCGATGATGTCGATGCTGTCGTCGATCTGCTCGCCGACGATGGCACACACCTTCGTGGTCCCGAGGTCCAAACCTGCAATCAGCTGACTGTCCGCCATGGTCTTTCCTGAGTGCTCCGGGCTAGTGCCCACCACGAGAAATACAGAGGAACTTTGCGGTCACCAAAATAGTTGCAACTTCTTCCGCGTTTCTGTTTCAGCGCAGGCGCACGGTCACCCGGTCGGGGCGACGCTCGTTGTCCAAGTACACGTAAGCCGCGCGCGCTTCCTGCTTCTTCAATTCGCTGAAAACCTCGCGCAAACGCAGCAATTTGGATCGGAACGGCGGCTTGCCGAGGCGCACGTAGGTCGGCTCACCGCCCACATAGAGCGAGAGCGTGCCGTCGTCTTCGACGTGAATTTCGGAGACCGGATTTTTACGAATTAGACCCGCGTCTTCGTAGTCGTGAAGCAGCGCGACGGCGGCCACGAGCGCGCCCGCGGAGCCGCGTCGGTCACGCTGCACTTCGTCGGGGTCGAGGCCGGTCACGACCGGCAGGTCGGACGGGTCGCCGGGGCCGAGTGGCTTGAACGCGAAGCCGTCGTCCGCCACCAGATACAGTTGGCTGCCGAGCGCCGAAGGCGGCTCGGTGGAATCCAGCGCGAGCAAGCCGATCGCGCGGCGCTCCTGCACCTCGATCGTGTACGTGGCCGGCAAGTGGCGGCGCACTGTGGCGGATCCGATCCAGGGCTCGCGCAGCAGCGCCTCCTCCGCCTGCGCGGGCGAGACCTCGAACACGTTCTTGCCGAGCGCTAGGCCGGCCGCATGCACAATCTCGTCGTGCGAGAGGTGGCTGCCGCCATGCACTTCGATCACCTGCGTGGCAAACGAAGGCGAGCTGTGCACGTGGCGCTGGATCAACTTCGAAACCGCGAAGAGCCCTGCCACGCCGGCGGCCGCAACGACGGTGCCGCCCGCGATCTGACCGACGCGCTTCCAGCCCGCCAGGCGCGCGCGCAGGCGCTCGCGCAACACGTGCAGGCGTGCGGCCAGCGGCACGCGCACGACAGGTTTCACCGAGCGACGGTTCTCCGGCGGCGTGGTGCGCCGATTTCTCGCGGCCGCAGCAGACCTCTGCAGCTTCTTCGGCTCGTCACGCACCATGGTTGGTTGCTCCTCCGACGCCGGCTGCCGCGAGCGCCGTCAGCAGCTCGGGCCCCGTCAGCGTGATGTTGCCGGCGCCGAGCGTGATCACGATGTCGCCGGCACGCAGGCGCGGCAGCATCGCGGACACGAGATCGGCGCGCTTCGGTACATACGTCACATCGCGATGGCCGTGCGCATGGATGGCGCGCTGCAGGTGCTCCGAGTCGGCGCCCGCGATCGGTTTTTCGCCAGCCGCGTACACGTCGGTCAAGAACAGTACGTCCGCGCAGTTGAACGCGCGCGTGAGCTCGTCGAACAGGTGGTGCGTGCGGCTGTAACGATGCGGTTGAAATGCCACCACGATGCGGCGGCCGTACGCACGCTGTGCGGCTTCGAGCGTGGCTTCGACTTCGGTCGGGTGATGGCCGTAGTCGTCGACGACGGTGACGCCAGCCTGTTCGCCGCGCACGGTGAAGCGCCGCTGCACGCCGGCGAAGCTCGCGAGCGCCTCGCGCGTGATCTGCCGGTCCACGCCGAGCTCGTCCGCGACTGCGATCACGGCGAGCGCGTTCTGCACGTTGTGCACGCCAGGCATGCGCACTTCGAACTCGCCCTGCGGCGTGCCGCGCTGCACGAGCGTGAAGCGACTGGCGAGCCCGATCGACGTGAGGTTCTTCGCGGAGTAATCCGCTTGCGAGCCGAAGCCGTAGGTGGTCACACGCTTCTCGATCAGCGGCAGGATGTCCTGCACGTGCGGGTTGTCGAGGCAGGCGATGACGAGACCATAGAACGGCACGTTGTTCGCGAACGCGACGAACGCATCTTTCACGGCGTCGAGCGTCTTGTAGTGATCGAGGTGCTCGGGATCGACGTTGGTGATCACGGAGACGACTGGCACCAGGTGTAGGAACGAGCCGTCCGACTCGTCGGCTTCGGCGACCAGAAACTCACCGTGGCCGCGAGCCGCACCAGAGCCCAGCACGTTGAGCTTGCCGCCTATGATCACGGTCGGATCGAGGCCGGCGGCACGCAGGACCGTGGCAACTAACGATGTCGTGGTAGTCTTGCCGTGCGAGCCAGCGATCGCGATGCCGTCCTGCAGGCGCATCAGCTCCGCGAGCATCTCGGCGCGCGGGATCACGGGAATCGAGCGCGCGCGAGCTTCGACCAATTCCGGGTTGGTCTGCACGACGGCGGAAGAGAACACCACCACGTCCGCGTCGCGCACGTTGGCGGCGCGATGACCGATCTGGATGTGCGCGCCGAGACCCGCCAGGCGACGGGTCGTCTCACCTTCCGCGAGGTCCGAGCCGCTGACGGAGAAGCCGTGCGCGAGCAACACCTCGGCGATCCCGCTCATGCCGATGCCGCCGATGCCGACGAAGTGAATGGAACGTATGCGCCCGCGGAACATGAGAGATCACCCCGTGATGTCGAGAGAGACGTCGAGCGGTCGCAGGCGCAGCTCGGCACGCCGCACCTTGGGACGGCGGCTCTGACGGCGCGTGGAAGTGTTGCTGGCGGACGCGTCGGCTCCTGGAGGCACCGAGGCAGCTGACGGAGCGGCTGCGTTGGAGCCGGGGCCGGCCTCGGGGACGCCGTCGACCGGCAGACCGAGCCACGCGTAGAGGTCATCGACGATCGCAGCAGCGGCATCGGGACGGCCCAGGCGGCGCGCCGCGTCGGCCATGCCACGGCGCTTCGCGGTCGCGCGCAAGAGGTCGCGCACCTGAGCAGCGAGGTCCTCGGCGGTCAACTCTTCCTCGCGCAGCGCGAGCGCAGCGCCGGCACGCTCCATCGCGAACGCGTTCTTCGCTTGATGGTCTTCCGCGGCGTGCGGATACGGGATCAGCACGGAGGGTTTACCGATCGCGCACAGCTCAGCCAGCGTGGTGGCGCCCGCACGCGCAATCACGAGCGACGCCGACGCGTACGCGCGGGCCATGTCGTCGATGAACGAGACGACGTCCGCATCGACGCCCTGCCCGCGGTATCGCTTACGCACCTCGTCGACCATCGCTTCACCGGTCTGGTGCAGCACCGTGACGCCTTGCGCGGATACGTTCGCGAGGGCGAGCGCGAGCGGCACGACTTCGTTCAGCGTCTTCGCGCCCTGCGAGCCACCGAGCACGAGCACACGGCGCGCGCGCGCCTCGACGCCGGCGGGATCGTGGCTCGCCAGCTGCGCAGCCTCGACGAAGGTCCTGCGCACGGGGTTGCCGAGCACGCGGGCCTTGGCGCCGAAGTGTGATGCGGTCTGTTCGTACGTGAGGTACGCGCGACCGACCGTGCGCGACAGCATGCGGTTGGTGAAGCCGACGTGCGCGTTTTGTTCGAGCAGCGCCGTCGGAATGCGCAGACCTGCCGCGGCCAGCAGCATCGGTCCCGCTGCGTAGCCGCCGAGGCCGAGCACTAACTGCGGCTTGTGTGCGCGTAGCAGCGCGAGCGCCTGCGCCGCGGAGCGCGGCAGAAGCGAGAGGTTCTTCACGAGCTGCAGCGGCGAGCGACCCAAGAGCGGCTTTACGTCGATCAGCTCGAGCTTCTCGTTCAGCTTGGGCAAGACGCGCGTCTCGATGCCGCGCTCGGTGCCGACGAACAGCACCTGCAGGTCCGGGTTGCGACGACGCAGCTCTTCGACGACTGCCACGCCGGGAAACAGATGACCACCGGTTCCGCCTCCGGCTACGACGATGCGCTCGATCATGCGGCACCTCCCACGACACGAGTGACACGAGTGACGCGAGTGACGCGAGTGACGCGAGTGACACTTGGCACAGCACTGGCACGACTCGCGCGCGCGCTCGGCCTGTCGGATGGGGAATCTTTGTTCGACTCGCGCGAGCTCTCGGGCACGGCCTCGCGAGGTCGCGATACGTTCAAGAGCAGACCTACCGCCAGACAGTTCACCAGCAAGGACGAGCCACCGTACGAGATGAACGGCAGGACCAAGCCCTTGGTCGGCAGAAGGCCAACCGCGACGGCGAGGTTCGTGAAGGCTTGCGTGCCGAGAAAGAGCGTGATGCCGACGGCCAAGTACGTGCCGTACTCGTCGACCGCGGCGAATGCGGTGCGCAGGCCGCGCGCGAGCAAGATCAGAAACGCGATCACCATCGCGCAAAAGCCGATGAAGCCCAGCTCCTCGCCGATGATCGCGCTGATGAAGTCAGTGTGCGCTTCGGGCAAGAACAACAGCTTCTGGCGACTGTCGCCGATGCCGACGCCGGTGATGCCGCCTGCGCCGAAGCTCATCAGCGACTCGGCGATCTGATAGCCGGCCGTGTGGCGGTACTCGAACGGCGAGAGAAACGCCGTGATGCGGCGCATGCGGTACTCGGAGCCGGCGACCAAGAAGTAGACGGCCGGCAGCGCGAGCATGCCGGCGCCCAGGATGTAGCCGAGGCGAGCACCCGCGGTGAAGAGCATGAAGAACGTGATCAGGCCGATCATCACGGCGCTGCCGAAGTCCGGCTGCTTCAAGCACAAGAGCATCACGATGCCGGCGCCGAGCACGTGCGGCAAAAAGCCCACCGAGAAGCTGCGAATGCGCTCGGTCTTCTTCGAGAGCGAGTACGCGAGCCAGCCGATCATCGCGACCTTCACGATCTCGGCCGGCTGGATGTGGATCGGGCCAAGGCTGATCCAGCGCGCCGCGCCGCCGGCCGCGTGACCGAAGCCGACCGCCGTGACGCAGAGCAGCGCGAGCGACGTGAACAAGAACGGATACGTGAGCACGCGCAAGCGGTGATAGTCGATGCGCGCCATGCCGATCATGATCGCAAGGCCGATCGCGGCGAATGCGCTCTGGCGCAGCAGGAAGTACTGACCGCTGTGGTAGCGCTGATGCGCGAAGACCGCGCTCGCGCTGTAGACCATGACCACGCCGAACGCGATCAGGGTGAGCGCGGTGGCGGTGAGCACGGGGTCCGCCGGGCCCACGATCTTAGGGTAGGTGCTGGCAACCGACGCTGCAGCTGACGCTGGGCTCAGAGTGGTTGCAGGGACCGATTTCGTCTTGAAGAGAAAGCCCATCATGCACCTGCCTTGCTTGTCGATGCGCTGCGCATCGCCTGCACTGCCGCTTGGAAGACGTCGCCCCGATGCGCGTACGACTTGAACATGTCGAAGCTCGCGCAGGCTGGCGCGAGCAGCACGGCATCGCCGGGTCGCGCCAGCTTACGTGCGGCGAGCACAGCAGCTTCCAGCGTATCGGCCAGCTCGACCGGGTAGCTCTCGTCGCGCAGCGCGGCACGGATCAGCGGCGTCGCTTCGCCGATCACCACGACCCCGCGCGCCAGCGAGCGCAGACGGTCACGCATCGGTCCGTAGTCGCCGCCTTTGTCCTTGCCGCCGGCGATCAGCACGATGCGCGTGGCGGTGGGCGCCAGGCCTTCGAGTGCGGCCACCGTAGCGCCGACGTTCGTCGCTTTGGAGTCGTCGTAGTACGCGACACCGTCGAGCTCGGTCACGTGCACCATGCGGTGCGCGAGCCCTGCGAACGTGGCTAGCACCGACGCGATGTGCTCTTGACCGACACCCGCGAGGCGCGCGGCGAGCGCCGCAGCGCACGCATTGCTCACGTTGTGGGCGCCTTTGATGCGAAGCTTGGCGACCGGCCAGACCGGACCGGTCACGCGATCCACGATCATGCCGTCGCGCACGAACACTTCGGCCTGCTCGCCGGCGAACGTGTGCAGCTGCGCTGGACCCTGACTCGCGAGCCGAGCACAGAGCGCGTCGCCCTGCGGCACGAGCGCGGCATCACCGGCGCGCTGGCAGCGGAAGATGTTGGCTTTGGCTTGCGCGTAGGCCTCGAAGGTCGAGTAGCGATCGAGATGATCGTCGGTGACGTTGAGCAGCACAGCGACGTTCACATGAAACTTCTCGACGCGTTCCAGCTGATAGCTGGACAGCTCCACCACCACGTAGCCACCCGGCTTACTGGCTTCACTGCCGACCACATCGACGAACGGCGTGCCGAGGTTGCCGCCTACGAACGTCGGCTTGCCCGTGGCTTTGCACATCTCAGCGACCAGCGTCGTGACCGTGCTCTTGCCGTTGGTACCGGTGATGCCAATCACGGTCGAATCGATGAACCACGACGCCAGCTCGACCTCGCTCGCGACAGGGATGCCCGCCGCATCCGCGGCGGCGAGCGCCGGCATCGGCGGCACGCCGGGCGAGACCACGATGCTATCGACGGATCTGAACAGGGCGGGCTCGTGCGCGCCCAGAACCAGCTCGGCACCTGCGGCACGCGCGGCGCTCGCCGTGTCGCCCAGCTCTTCTTCCGAGCGCAGATCGTTGCCGATCACGTGCGCGCCGCGCGAGGCGAGCAGCCGCACGGCGGCGAGACCGCTCTTGCCGAGACCCACCACGAGGACGCGCTTGCCTTTGAGCTCGATGATCATGGCGCCATCACCTGAGCTTCAACGTGGATAGGCTCGCGAGCGCGAGCATGATCGAGATGATCCAGAAGCGAACGATCACCTTCGGCTCCGCCCAACCCTTCTTCTCGAAGTGGTGATGGATCGGGGCCATCAAGAAGATGCGCTTGCCGAAGACCTTGAACGCGAACACCTGGCCGATCACGCTGACGGCCTCGGTCACGAAGATGCCGCCCAGGATCAGCGAGAGCAGCTCGTTCTTGGTCACGACTGCGAGCGCGCCGAGCCCGCCACCAAGCGCGAGCGAGCCAACGTCGCCCATGAACACCTGCGCTGGGTAGGTGTTGTACCAAAGGAAGCCCACGCCTGCGCCGATCATCGCGCCGCAGTACACGGCGAGCTCGCCTGCGCTGGAGATCGCGGGGATGTCCAAGTAGTGCGCGAGGTCGTGGCCGAAGAACGTGACGCCCGCGAGATACGACAGCACGAGGTACGTGCCGGCGTTGATCACGACGGGACCGATCGCGAGACCGTCGAGACCGTCCGTCAGGTTCACCGCGTTCGAGGTGCCGACGATCACGAACGCGGCGAACAGCACGTAGAGCGCGCTCGGCATCGTGAACGGGTGCTTGTCGAACGCGACGAACGGAACCGACAGCCGGTCGCGCAGCGCGTGCCAGTCTTCTGGCAGACCGGTCTTTCCGTACCAGAGGTAGCCGCAGACCGCGAACGCGATCACGAACTGGAACAGCAGCTTGTAGCGACCGGCGAGGCCGCCGCTGTGCTTTTTGCGAATTTTCGCTGCGTCGTCGACGTAGCCGATCGCGCCGTAGAGCACGGTGACCGCGGCGACGAGCCAGAGCATGGTGTTGCGCGGATCAGCCCAGAGCACGGTCGAGCCGATCAGCGCGAGCAGGATCAACGAGCCGCCCATGGTGGGCGTTCCGGCTTTGCTGAAGTGCGAGGCCGGACCGTCGGCACGAACCACTTGGCCGATCTGCTTGGACTGCAGCGCGCGGATGAACCACGGGTACAACCCGAACGTCAGCAGCATCGAGGTCATCGTCGCGGCCAGCGCGCGAAACGGCACGTAACGCAGCACGTTCAGGAACGAGAGCGCCGGGTTCGTGTGAAGCGGGTACAGGAGGTAGTAGATCACGCTCTGCCTCCGACGCCGGATGTGGGGCAAAGCGCATCGACGATGCGCTCCATGCGCATCGAGCGCGAGCCCTTCACGAGCAACGCATCGCGCGCGCCGAGCGCTGCTGCTAGCAGCGGCAAGCTCTGAGCCGGGTCGGCGAAGTGCTCGATGCGCGGAGACAGCTTGTGTTCGGCGGCCTCGGCACGTGCAGCCTCGGCCGCGTGCAGCATCTCGCTGCCGCACAGAAACAGCGCGGAGATCCCGAGGCGTACCGCGTCACGACCAACGCGCTCATGCTCGCTCTGCGCATGCGCACCGAGCTCCGCCATGTCGCCGAGCGCGGCAATCGCCGCACCACCCCGCGCATGCGAGAGCTCCGCCAACGTACGCAGCGACGCCAGCATCGAAGCGGGGTTCGCGTTGTACGTGTCGTCGATGACGAGCGCGCCGGTGGGCGTACGGCGCGGAGCGAGCCGGCCCGCAAGCGGCTTCACCGCGCAGATGCCCTCGCCTGCCGTCTCGAGCGCCGCTACGTCGTGCAGCGCGAGCACGGCCGCGAGCGCGGCGCCCACGTCGAGCGCCGGCCCGATGCCAGACAGCGTCAGCTCGAGCACGAGCGGCAGCGCCCGTCCCTGCACGCGATACGCGCAATGGCTGGTGAGCGAGTCGCTGAGCGCATGGCGCATCAAGCGCACGCTGGCGCTCTCGTGCTCGCCGAACGAGAGCACACGCGGAGCACCGAAGGTGGCGACGCGCTCGTGCAGCACGTCACTGTCGGCGCTGTACACCGCGACGCCGTCCTTGCCGAGCGCACGCAGGAGCGCACACTTTTCATCGGCTACCTCGGCGAGCGAGCCGAGGCCCGCGGTATGCGCGAGCGACACCGTCGTGACCACACCCACGTCGGCGCGCGCGATCCGTGCGAGCCGTGCGATCTCGCCGTGGCCGCTCGTACCCATCTCGACCACCGCCAAGTCGTGGCTTGCAGTCAGGCCAAGCAGCGTCATCGGCAAGCCGATCTCGTTGTTCAGGTTGCCCTGCGTGCGCAGCACGCGATGGCCGAGCGCTGCGAATGCAGCCGCCGTGAGCTCCTTGGTCGTGGTCTTGCCCGCGGAGCCAGTGATCGCTACGACCTTGCCGGCCCAGCGCGTGCGGTGCAAGAGCGCCAGCTCACCGAGCGCACGCCGTGCATCCGCCACGACCACGACCGGCAACTCACGCGGCGCTTGCTCGGCGCGCTCCACGATGGCTGCCGCAGCTCCGCGTGCATGCACGTCTGCGAGAAAGCGATGACCGTCGTGGTTGTCACCGCGCAGCGCCACGTACAGGCTGCCCTGCGTGACCGCGCGGGAATCCGTGACCACACCGCGCACCCGCCGGCCCGCGAAGCTCGGATCGATTCGCCCGGCGCACGTCGCCGCGATCTGTCCGAGCACGAAGCCTGCTTCGTTCGTGGGGATGACGGTGGCCATCAGCTCGCCCTCCGCGTGCTGGCGATGGCTTCGCGCGCCACGGCACAGTCGTCGAACGGAAGCTGGCGGTCGCCCACGATCTGGATCTTCTCGTGGCCCTTGCCCGCGAGCAGCACCGTGTCGCCGTCGTTTGCAGCTGACATGGCCAGCATGATCGCTGCGCGCCGATCGGCTTCCACGACGTACCCGCGGCTGGCGCTCTGCAGCGCGCTCAGCGCGAGCTTCGGCATCGTCGTGCTGCGCACACCCGCTTCGATCTGGGCGAGGATCTTCTCCGGCGCCTCCGAGCGCGGGTTATCGCTGGTCAAGAGCGCAATGTCGGCGAGCTCGGCACTGGCGCGTCCCATCAGCGGACGCTTGCCGGGATCGCGGTCGCCACCGCAGCCGAATACCACGAGCACCCGTCCGCGCGTGGTCTTGCGCACGGTGGCGAGCACACGCTCCAGCGCATCCGGCGTGTGCGCGTAGTCGACGAACACCAGCACGTCACCTGGATGCTCGACTCGCTCCAAGCGCCCGGGCGCGCCTTGCGCCACCGACAGTGCCTGCGCGATTTGAACCAGCGGAAGCTCGAGCGCCACGCCACAGCCGATCGCGACCAACAAGTTCTCGAGGTTGTGCTCGCCGATCAGCGGGCTCGCGAGGTCCAGCTCACCAGCCGGCGTCGCGACGCGAGCGCGGATGCCCTGGCGGTCCGAGCTGCAGCGGAGCGTACGGATCTCGGCCGCGGCGCGCGCGTGCTTGCTGCAGCGCAATACACGGCCCGAAGCGCGCGTAGCAAAGCGCGCACCCGCGGCGTCGTCGATGTTGATGACCGAGGCCGCAGGAGCAAGCTCGGTAAACAGCCGGAGCTTGCTCGCTTCGTAGCTCGCGAAGTCGCCGTGATAGTCCAGGTGATCCTGGGTGAGGTTCGTGAACGCAGCCACGCGGAAGTGCACGCCGTCGGCGCGGTGCATGGCGAGCGCATGGCTCGAGACTTCGAGCACCAAGTGCGTCGCACCGCTGTCTTTCGACAGGCGCGCGAGGCGCATCAAGTCGTCGGCCATGGGCGTGGTGTGCGTTGCAGGAAGCACACCGAACGGACCTCGAAAGTTCACGGTGCCGATCACCGCCGGCTGCTTGCCCGCAGCCGTCAGCAGCGCTTCGACGAGATACGCGCAGGTGGTCTTGCCGTTGGTGCCGGTGATGCCGACCGCCTCGAGATCCGCGGTCGGATCGTCGTAAAGCAAGGTTGCAGCGCGCGAGAGCGCCACCAGCACGTCGTCCGCAACGAGCACGGGCACCGTCGCGTCAAAGGCGCGTTGTGCGAGCACCGCGACCGCACCGCGACGCACTGCATCGGCCACGAAGCTCTCGCCGTCACGCATCGCACCGTGACCCGCAGCAATCGCCACGAACAAGTCGCTGGGCTCGACGCGCCGCGAGTCATGCTTCACGCCGCGCACGATCACGCGCTCGTCGCCCTGCACACGCGAGGCGACACCAGAGCGCACGAGCTCGGACAGAGCAAGCTCAGCCACCGCGGCCTCCTTCGCGCGCGCGCGCGAACAGCTGCACGGGCGCGGCGGCAGGGGCGGCCGCGCCGAGCGTGCTAGCAGGCGGCGTTGCTGCCGCGGGACTCTGCGCAGCTGGCGCTTTCGCGTTCGAGACGGCCGAGTCGTTTGCAGCTGACGTCGGCGGAGCGGCGATCTCGCCTGGAGGCGCAAGGCGCAACATCAGCACGGTGCCGCGCGCGACCACGGTTCCGGACGCAGGTTCTTGCGCTGAGACGAGTCCGCTGCCCGAGAGCCGCACGTCGAAGTCCGCTTGGCGTGCGAGCGCGATCGCCGCGCGCGCACCGCGTCCGAGCACGTTCGGCACGAGCAACTCGCCCCCGGCCAGCGCCGCTTCACGAGCCGACGTTTCCGCCGCAGCCTGCGCCTGCGCTTCGGCTTGTCCCGCGGCCGTCTTCGCGTCTTTCGCAGGCTTGTCGGCGGCAGGCTTGTCGCGCGGCAGCGCAGCCAGCGTACCGGCCGCCTCCTGCGAGACGCCCAGATGCCGCAGCGCCGCACCCATGACACGCCGAAACACCGGTGCGGCCACCGTGCCGCCCTGATGCGCGATCATCGGCTCGTCGAGCACGACCGCGACGACCAAGCGCGGCTTCTGCGCAGGTGCAAACCCGATGAACGACGAGGTCCACTTGTCGTCCGAGTAGCCGCCGTGCACGTAGTCAGCCTTCTGCGCGGTGCCGGTCTTGCCCGCCACCAGGTAGCCGTCGATCACGGCTTCGGTGCCGGTACCGCCAGGCGCAGTCACGCCGAGCATCATCTCGGTCATCGTGCGCGCCACGCTCTCCGGGATCACCTGCCTGCGTACGTGCGGTGACGCCTGCAAGAGCACGTTGCCGGTCGAATCCGTGATGCGCCGGACCACCGTCGGCTGCAGCAAGCGCCCCTTGTTGGCGATTGCGCCGAGCGCGGTTGCCAGCTGCAACGTGGTCGTGCTCATGCCCTGACCGAACGCGATCGTGGCCGCGTCCATGTCGTACCAGCGCTTGTAATGACGCAGAATGCCGGCCGTCTCGCCAGGCAAACCAACTTCCGTCGACTGTCCAAAACCGAAGCGCGTCAGCGCGCGATACAGGCCCGCGCGTCCGAGCGCGAGGCCTATCTTCGCGGTACCGATGTTGCTCGAGACCGCGAGGATCTGCGGCACCGCCAAGAGCTGCCAGTGATGCGAGTCGTGGATCGTGTACTGCGCGACGCGCGTCGAGCCGTTTTCACAATCGAAGATCTGTGACGTCGACACCGCCGACGCGGCGATCGCGCCGCCGATCGTGAACGGCTTGATCGTCGAGCCCGGCTCGAACCGATCGGTGATGGCGCGGTTTCGACGGTCCGTACCGCTCGCCTTGTTAGGCTCGTTCGGGTTGAACGTGGGGTAGTTCGCGATGGCGTAGATCTCGCCGGTGTTCGGATCGAGCACGACGACCGAGCCCGCGCGCGCTTCCGAAGTATGAATCGCCAGCTCCAGCTCACGCTCCGCCAAGTGCTGCAGCGTCTTGTCGATCGTCAGCGTGACTTCGTCGCCAAGCGAAGCGCGGTCATCGAGCAGACGATCGGAGAACACGACCTCACCGCGGCGATCGAGCACAGCAGGGATCGCCGCCGTCGGCCCGCGCAGCTTGTCTTCCAGCGCGAGCTCGATGCCTTCGATGCCGGTTCCGTCGAGGTTCGCGAAGCCGAGCACGTGCGCTGCGAGCTCGCGGTTCGGGTAGTAGCGACGCGCCTCCTGCGAGATCGAGACGCCGGGCAGCTTCGAGAGCGCGATCGCCTTGCCCTGCGCCGGCGTGACACGGCGCTTCACCCACACGAAGTGCCGCTCGCTCGAAAGGCGCTGCGCAATCACTTCGGCGTCTACGCCGAGCAGCTCGGTCAAGCGCTCCGCCACCTGACGCGGGTCGGCGCCGGCCTTCCTCAACGCGAGCGGGTTCGCCCACACGCTGTCGACATCGACGCTCACGGCGAGCGCGGCGCCGTCGCGGTCGTAGATCGTGCCGCGCTTCGGCGCGAGGTTCACGTCGCGCAGGTACTGCTCTTCCGCCATCTCGCGCAGCTGTGAGGCCCTGCGCACCTGCAGATCGTACGCGCGGTACACGACGGCACCCGCACCTGCGCACAGCAGCGTCGCCAGCATGGCGATGCGCGCGCGCATGAACGTGCTGCGTCGATCGGCGGGCGTCTTCACTCGGTCCTCCCCGACGGCCGGCTGGTCTCGCCGGACTTGCCCACCGCGATCACGCGCGGCGGCGTGACCACGTCCATCTGAAACGAGCTGCGCGCCACGGTCTCTACGCGATCGGCTTCACGCAACGTGGCGGCTTCGATCGCCAGCAGGCGCCGTTGCTCGATCAACATGCGCTCCTGCTCGCGCGCCCTACCCACGTCGTAGCCCAGGCGCACCGTCTCGAAGCGCAGCGTGAGATGCACGATGAACGAGAGCGCGGTGGCCATCACCGCCACGGTCCAGAGCGTGAGGAAGCGGCCCTTCATGCCTCCACCTCGTACTTGCCGTAGCGCTCGTGGTCTTCGTGCTGCCCGTCGCACGCGCGCGGCTTGCGCTCGGCTGCACGCAGCTTCGCGCTGCGCGAGCGTCGGTTCTGCTCCTGCTCTTCGTCACCGGCGATCACCGGACGCTTGGTCAGCACCGAGAGCCGCGGCTCGTTACGAAACGCGTGCTTGACGATCCGGTCTTCGAGCGAGTGAAACGAGATCAGCGCCGCCACGCCGCCGTCTTCCAGAACATCCGGCAGCATGTCGATCAGCGCACGCAGCTGATCCAGCTCGCCGTTGCAGGCGATGCGCAGCGCTTGAAACGTGCGCGTCGCGGGGTCCGTCTTCGAGCCGGGCGGCCGACCGACCGCACGCTGCACGGCCATGCGCAAGTCTTCCGTGGTGTGCAGCTGACCCTGCTCCCGGGCCCTGTGAATCGAGCGGGCGATCGCGCGCGAGCGGCGCTCCTCGCCGAAATTGAAGATCACGTTGGCCAGCTCGCTCTCGGAGAGCCGGTCGATCAGCTCGGCCACGGTGTCGCCGCGCGTGGTGTCCATGCGCATGTCGAGCGGGCCCGAGTGCGAGAACGAAAACCCGCGCTCGGCGTTGTCGAGCTGGGGCGAGCTCACGCCGAGATCCGCGATCACGCCGTCTATCCGCTCGTGACCTTCCGCGCGCAGCAACGTCGCCAGGTCGGCGAACTCGCCGTGCAGCACGCGCACGCGATCGCCGTACTGCGCTAGGCGCTGCTTTGCGTGCTCGATCGCGCTCGGATCGCGGTCGACTGCAACGACGCGTCCATCTGGCGCGCTCGCCTCCAAGATCGCCGCCGTATGCCCACCGCCACCGAGCGTCGCGTCCGCGTAGACGCCGCCCGAACGCGGCTTCAGAAACGCGATCGTCTCGCGCGTCATCACGGTCTCGTGCACGAAGGCGTTGATCACGGGCTCCATCCCAGCGTCCATCGCAGGGTCCATCACAGGCCTAAGTCCGCAAGGCGGCGTGCCATCGCTTGACGCTTCTCGGGGTCGTCGAGCACGTCGTTGCGCACGGCTTCGTACGCGGCCTTGTCCCAGAGCTCGATGTTCGGCCCCATTCCGGCCCACAGCGCCTCGCGCGTGAGCGCCGCGTGCTTGCGCAACGTGGCGGGGATCAAGATGCGGCCGAGCTTGTCGACGTCGCACTCGACGGCGCCCGACACGTAGATGCGACGCAGCATGATCACCGACGCGTCGAACTGCGGCAGGCGCGACAGGCGCGCTTCGAACGCGTTCCACTCCGGCAGCGGATACGCGACGACGCACGCATCGAGACCCGTGGTGAGAATCAGGCGCGACTCGCCCATCCCAGCGAGGGTTTCCCGAAAACGCGACGGCAAGGACGTTCTGCCCTTATCGTCTATCGCGTGCTCGTACCTGCCTCGAAACACACGGGCTCCGCCCTTCCCGGGATTCGCGAACGCGAATCCCCAACTCGGATGGCGTCCGCAGTGTTACTGGCACTGCTTACCACTTCTTACCACCCGGCCCCGAAACTACGGGCAACGGGTGAGCGGTGTCAACTTCTTTTGCCCCGGGAATCCCGTCGATAACGCGTTGAAAATCCAGGTTTTTGTCTCGGACCCCCCTAGTGCAATGTAAGGGCACGTCGTACCAGCCGTCGACACTCTGTTCAGTGCTGTACAAAAACACAGCGATTGAACGTACCGTGGTGACCAGCGTAGGCCGAGCGGGGCCGATTCTCACCCTTGCGATGCCCTGTGCCCGTAACCTAAACTCTTGAATTCACGGACCCTTAGGAGAACCGCTTGCAACTGGATTTCCAGGCCCGGGAGCTGACGGTCAAGCTCGTTTATTATGGGCCCGCGCTGAGCGGAAAGACCACCAACCTCCAGGCCATCCACCGCCTGCTCTCGCCGGAAGGCAAGGGACGGCTGATGACCCTCGAGACCAGGGACGACCGCACCCTGTTCTTCGACCTGCTGCCGCTGACCGTGAACCTCGGCAGCGGCCTGACGGTTCGCATCAAGCTGTTCACGGTTCCCGGGCAGGTGATCCACAACTCGACCCGCCGCCTGGTGCTTCAGGGCGCTGACGGCGTCGCGTTCATCGCGGACTCGCAGCTC
Source organism: Sandaracinaceae bacterium (assembly GCA_017881055.1). Classification (GTDB taxonomy): domain Bacteria; phylum Myxococcota_A; class Polyangia; order Polyangiales; family JAFGIB01; genus JADGRF01. Next base: position 13,480 of record JADGRF010000056.1, on the reverse strand, counting down.
AACGAAGTGCGCGCCAATCAGGCGTCGTTCAAAGACCTTCGCAAGAACCTGCGCGACAACGGCATCGACCCGAGCACGATGCCGATCGTCATTCAGTACAACAAGCGCGACTTGCCGAACATCCGCGGCGAAGAAGAGATCAGGCGGATGGCGAGCCAGGGCAAAGAGCGCATCTACTTGGCGACTGCGTTCCACGGCACCGGCGTCGCGGAGACGTTCACGGGCCTAATCGACGCAACCTGGGAGAACCTCGAGCGCTCGCACGACTTGCAGAAGCGCTTCGGCCTCGCGCCGGGAACGATCGGCGAAGACTTCAGGAGACGGTTCAATCCACCCGGGGAAGCACCTCGCCATGGATGAGAACAAGGCTGAGAACAAGCCCGCAGACATTTCCTACGGTGAGATCGCCCAGCTCGAGGAGCTGATCGATCGCGAGTCACTGCGCGAAGTTTGTCGTTCGTTCTTCGACCTGTTCGGCCTGTCGATCCGCGTGTTCTCCGCGCGCGGAGCGCTACTCGCGACCGTGCACGAAGAGCGCAGCATCTGCCGCTACGTGAACAGCCTGAACAAGGGCCGCGTCGCCTGCAGCGAGACGGTCGCGCAGGCGCAGATGCGCTTGCCGATCAGCCCCGAGACGGTCGTGCACCCGTGCTTCACGGGCGCCGTCTACCACATCGTGCCGATCATCTACGACGATCGTCAGCTGGGACGCATCGTGATCGGGCCTTTCCTTCCGTCGGAAGTCACCAACACACCGCCGTCGCTGCTGAACCTCGATCCACAGCTCGATCCCGAGCGTGCACGCGCTGCGCTCTCCGAGATGCCACGTGTGCGTTCGCAGACGGCAATCCGCATCGCGGCACACTTGCGCGGCATCCTGGACTTGATTCTGTTCTCCGGTCACCGCGCGCGCCTCACCAGCACCATGCACCTTGCGACCGTGCGCGAGAACTACCGCGAGCTGTCCGAGAAGAACGCGAGCCTGCAAGATGCGTTCAACAAGCTGAAGGAGCTCGATCGCTTGAAGTCGAACTTCCTCGCGACCGTGAGTCACGAGCTGCGTACACCGCTCACCTCGATCATCGGCTACTCGGAGATGCTGGAGGCTGGCATCGCGGGCGAGATGACGCCGGAGCAAACCGGCTTCGTCGAGACGATCCGTACCAAGGGCGAGCTGCTGCTGCTGCTGATCACGAGCTTGCTCGACTTGAACAAGCTCGAACGCGGACAGCTCTCGATCTCGACCGAGTACATCGACCCGCGCGCGGTGCTCGACGAAGTGCGCGAGATGTGCGTTCCTGAAGCGGAAAAGAAGCAGGTGAAGATCGAGGCCGCGTGGGCGGACGACGTGCCGTTCATCCAGGCGGATCCGGTGCGCCTGCGGCAGATCCTGATCAACCTGGTGGGCAACGCGGTGAAGTTCACGCCGGCCAGCGGGCACGTGGAGCTTTCGATCCGCGTGACCGAAATCCGCGTGCGGACCGAGGGCGACGAGGCCGAGGAGGACGACGGCGGCTTTGGCGCGGCGCTGATGATGGCACCCGAGCGGGCCGTCGAGTTCGCGATCAAAGACACGGGCATCGGCATCCCCGAGGCTGAAATCGCCAAGATCTTCGACGCGTTCTATCAAGTGGACGGAAGCTCGACGCGCGAGTACGGCGGTGCGGGCTTGGGTCTCTCGATTGCAAAGAGCCTGGTAGCCGCCCACCACGGCACGATTCGCGTCGAGAGCAGGCCTGCACAGGGCACGACGTTCTTCGTGGTCTTGCCGGAAGCGCAGCCGGACGCCGGCTGAGCGGCACAAGTCGGTTGTTCCTCGACCCACGCGGGCGCGCGTCTGGTAAGTGCGCTAGCCTGACAGCGTGAGCCGGGAATTCACACGCATCGCGCGGCTGCGCGAGCTGCTAGCCATGCCTGCGCCCAGCATCGAGCTGGGCATCGGCGACGACGCGGCCGTGCTCGCCCAGAGCGACGCGAAGCAAGTGGTGAGCGTGGATGCCAGCTTCGAGAACGTGCACTTCACGCTGCAGCACGGGGCGCTCGACCTGCTCGCCGAGCGCGCGTTCGTCGCCGCGCTGAGCGATCTCGCTGCGATGGGTGCAACCCCGCGTGCCGCGCTCGTTTCGCTGGCGGTGCCCAGCGCGTTCAGCGACGACTCGTTCGAGGCGGTCACGCAGGGAATCGCGCGCGCGGCGCAGCACTACGCGTGTCCCGTGATCGGCGGAAATCTTTCGTCGGCTTCCGAGATCTCGATCACCACCACGGTGATCGGTGAAGTGATAGGCACGGTGCTGCAACGCGCGGGTGCGCGGATCGGCGACGGCATCTACGTCACCGGCATTCTGGGCGCGGCGAGCCTCGGCTGCGCGCTGCTCGAAGCGCACGCGCAGCATGCGCACGATCCGCGGGCCGAGCCGTTCATCGCGAGGTGGCAGAAGCCGACTGCGCGCATCCGCGAGGGACTCTTGCTCCGTGGGCTCGCGAGCGCCGCGATCGACGTCTCGGACGGGCTCGTGCAGGACTTGGAACACCTGTGCAGCGCGTCCGGCGTCGGCGCCACGATCGAGACGACGAGCTTGCCTGCGGCACGTGGCTTCAGCGAGCTCGCACATGCGCTCGGCCGCGATCCGCTCCAGCTGGCGCTCGCAGGTGGCGAAGACTACGAGCTTCTGTACACGCTTCCGCAGCTCGCGGCGGCGCCCGACTTCGGCACGCGCATCGGCACGATCACCGCGCACGTCGGCGAAGTGCACCTACTCGATGCCGGCGGCCGCACACTGGACCTGTCCGTGCGAGGCTACGATCACTTCTCGTGATCGCGTGGTTCCCGGCGGAGCCAGTCGTAGCACTCGCGCTGCCGGTTGCCGCGCGCGCACATCGGCTTTAGGCTGGCGGCCCCCATGCAAAAGAAGGCGCTGCGTGCACTGCTGGAAGAGGTTCGACGTGGAGATACGCCCGTCGACAAAGCGCTCGAGGCGCTGCGTGACTTGCCGTTTTCAGACCTCGGTTTTGCCAGCGTGGATCACCACCGAGCGCTGCGCACGGGCCTGCCCGAGGTGATCTTCGGCATGGGCAAGACGCTTCTGCAGATCATCGCGATCGTGCGCGAGATCAGCGCCAAGGGACATCCCGTGCTCGTGACGCGCATCGGGCCGGAGACCGGCGCGGCATTGGTCCGTGAGTTTCCGACGATCGTGCACGATGCGGTGGCGCGCACGGCCGTGCTCGCGCTCGAGACGACAGACACGCCGGGAGAGCTGCCGACGACGCGGGGTCGCGGCCCGATCTGCGTGGTCACCGCCGGCACCAGCGATATACCTGTGGCGCGCGAAGCGGTGGTCACCGCGCGCGCATTCGGCAACGACGTGACGGAGCTGTTCGACGTCGGGGTGGCCGGCTTGCATCGCTTATTGGCAAAGCGCGCCGTGCTCTACGCGGCCAGCGTCGTGATCGTGGTGGCGGGCATGGAAGGCGCGCTCGCCAGCGTAGTTGGAGGCCTCGTGGACAAGCCCGTGATCGCGGTGCCCACGTCGATCGGGTACGGCGCGAGCTTCGAAGGGCTCGCGGCGTTGCTCTCGATGCTCAACAGCTGTGCTTCGGGCGTGACCGTCGTCAACATCGACAACGGCTTCGGCGCCGCGTACTCGGCCACGCTGATCAATCAGGCGGGCATGCTCTGATGGCCACGCGTAAGCTGAAAACCTCGCGACGCAACAAAGCGCAACGCGAGCCGGTTCGCTTCGTGCGCGCACCGGAGGCCGCCCAGCACGACTCGCTACCTTTGCGCTCTGGCGCGCTGCCCACGCACTCGCACGTGCAAGGGGCTCCAGCTCAGCGCGCCCTGCCGCCGTTAGCGGCAGGCGACGATCAACTCCTGTATCTCGATGCGGGCAGCGGGCTCGCAGGCGATATGCTGCTCGCGGCGCTGATCGATCTCGGTGTGCCCGAGCGCCTCGTGACGACCGGCCTCGCGGGGCTCGCTCTCACGGGCTACACGACGCACGTGCGCCCCGCGCTGCGCTCGGGCATCGCGGCGAAGCGCTTCGAGGTGCTCGTGACCAAGCGCCAGCCGTCGCGCGACCACGCCACGATCGTGAAGCTGATCCAAGGCGCCAAGACGCTCTCCGAAGGCGCACGTGCGATTGCACTCGCAGCATTCGCGCGCTTGGCCGACGCCGAAGCGCAGATTCACGGCACGACGCCCGACAAGGTGCACTTTCACGAAGTAGGCGCCGTCGACTCGATCGTAGACATCGTGGGTGCAGCGATTGCGTTCGATCACATGCACGCGCTCGGCGTGCGGATCGTGTGCTCGCCTTTGCCGATGGGGCGCGGCTTCACGCGCTCGGCGCACGGCGTGATTCCACTGCCTGCACCCGCAACCGTGTTGTGCCTCGCGGGCGTACCAACCTACGACGCAGGTAGCGAAGGCGAATTCGTGACACCGACGGGCGCGTGCCTGGTTGCGACGGTGGCCGATGCCTTCACCGGCTGGCCTGCCTTCCATCCTGAACGCGTAGGTTTCGGCGCGGGAACGAAGGAGTTTCCGGATCGCGCGAACGTGTTGCGCGTGGTCTTGGGCAAGCAAGCGAGCGCGCCCGAGACCTCGCATGACGCGCAGCAAACCTCGCACGTGGTTATCGAAGCCAACGTGGACGACATGAGCCCAGAGATCGCCGCCTACGCGCTGTCGCGCGCATTGGAGGCGGGTGCGCTCGACGCCTGGTCCATCGCAATTGGCATGAAGAAGAGCCGCCCTGGCCTCACGCTTTCTGCGCTCGCGCCGCGCGAAAACTTCGCGGAGGTCGCGCGCATGCTGCTGTCCGAGACGACCACGCTCGGCGTCCGTTACTACGGCGTCGATCGCATCGAGCGGCCGCGCAGCATCCACACGGTGACCACGCGCTTCGGAGAAATTGCCGTCAAGGTTGCAGCAGGCGACGACCTGCCCGAGACCGTCGCTCCGGAATTCGAGGACTGTCGACGCGCCGCCATCCGCCACTCCGCATCGATTCGCGAGGTGTACGCCGCGGCGCTGTCGGCCTACCGAACGAAACAGGCGGACAAGCAGGCCTCGCCAAGTCACTAGGTAACAAGATCACAAGCGTCTGTTATGCTCGCGCCTATCTATGGTGCAGGCTGGGCAGCCCAAGCTCGCGTGTCGACGTCGCATTGGCGTGATCGGCGACATTCATACGGAGCATGAGGTCTTGGCGTGGGCGCTGCGCACGCTGCGTGAGCGCGAGGTGGAGCTGGTGCTCGCGACCGGCGACATCGCCGACGGACCGCAGCACGAGGCTGGCGTCGCGCGCTGCTGCGAGCTGCTGCGCGCGGGCGGCGCGCACGTGGTCAGCGGCAACCATGATCGTTGGCTGCTCGACGGCGAGATGCGTCATCTCCCAGACGCGGGCTTGGTCGCCGAGATCGACGATGTCGCGCGCGACTACTTGCGGGGGCTGCCCGCGTCGATCGAGATCGAGACTCCACTCGGCCTTCTGTTGTTCGGTCACGGCCTCGGAAACGACGACATGGCCACGCTGTATCCGCACGATCACGGCGCCGCGCTCACCGACAACACCGTGCTGCAGAGCCTGCTCGCCGAGCACCGCTACAAGCTCATGTGCTCGGGTCACACGCATCGGCGCATGGTGCGCGTGGTCGAAGGCGTCACGATGATCAACGCGGGAACACTGCTGCAGCGCAGAGACCCGTGCTGCCTCGTGCTCGACTTCGAAGCCCGGCAGGCGCGCTTCCTGGACTACGCGCCCAACGGTGCCACGACTGCGGGTCCCGAGTTTCCGCTCTAACTCAATAGACTGGGTTCCTGGCCGACTCTAGGCGAGTCGGCTGGGTTCCTGGCCGACTCTAGGCGAGTCGGCTTAGACGCTTCTGCATCTTCTGCAAGCCGAAGCGCGAAACGCCGAGCAGCTCGGAGGCTTTGGTCTGATTGCCTTTGGAATCGTCGAGCGCGCGACGGATCAGGCGGCGTTCGAGCGCGTCGATCTGGGCGCGTAGATCCAGCTCGGCGGGAGTACCTGCGTCGGATCCCATAGCGGCACCTGCGCTGGGAGCAAAGCTGAAGCTGTCTTCACGGATCACGTCGTCGCACAGCGCGAGCGCGCGGCGCATCTCGTTTTCCAGCTGACGCACGTTGCCGGGCCAACGCTCCGCGCGCAGGCGGTCGAGCGCGCGGCGCTCCACGCGAACCTTCTTGCCCTTCGCGTGCTTCGCGATGAAGTGCGCAACCAACGGCGCGATATCGTCACCGCGCTCGCGCAGCGGGGGCAACGCCACGCTGACGACGGCCAAGCGATAGTAGAGATCCTCGCGAAAACCGCCGGACTTCACCATCCCTTCCAGATCGCGGTGGGTCGCCGCGATCACGCGTACATCCACGCGCGATCCACGCTCACCGCCCACCGGACGGATCTCGCCATCCTGCAGCACGCGCAGCAGGCGCGCCTGCATGGCGGGTGTCATCTCGCCGATCTCGTCGAGAAAGAGCGTGCCACCGTCGGCGATCTCGAACAGGCCCTGCCTGCGCCGGTCCGCCCCCGTGAATGCGCCTTTGACGTGACCGAAGAGCGCGCTCTCGAGCAGAGTCTCCGGAATGGCGCCGCAGTTCTCCGTGACGAACGGGCGATCCTTGCGCATGCTCTCGGCGTGGATCGCTTTGGCCACGAGCTCCTTGCCCGTCCCGCTCTCACCGCGCAGCAAGACGGGGACGTCGGTACGCGCGACGCGCAACGAAAGGCGCATGGCCTCGTGCATGGCGGCGCTATGAACGATGATGCCGGGATAGCTCTGCGCGAGCTCGCCGGTTTCGCGCAACGACTGCAGCTCCACCGCCTGCGCCTCGACGCGTCGCGCCAGCCGCTCGCGCGCCACGAACAAGCGACGCACGGCCCGCCGCTCGCGCCGCAGCAGCTCCGAGGACTCCAGCGCGAGCGCCGCGAGGTCGGCCAAGTCGGAAAGCAGCGCGACATCTTCCTCGCCGAACGCAAACGGGCGCAGCCGGTCGTCCAAGTACAGGGCACCGCGTATTTCGAGCGCCGAGCGGATCGGAACGGCTAGCACCGAGCGCAGCGCGAGCGCGTGCACGCTGGCCGCGCTCGACAGCCGCGCATCGGCGCTGGCATCGACGGTGGACAGTGGCTGACCGGTTGCGATCACGCGCGTCGCAATCGAGCGCGACACGGCGTCCGCAGGCAGCTGACGTTCCCCGAGACCGCGCGCCGCACGCACGCGCGGCACGCCTTCGGCGTCGTTCCAGAGCAAGTATGCGCGCTCCGCGCCGCTCAGATCGATCGCGGCGTCGAGCACGATCTCGTACAGGCGCGCAGGACGATGCGGCACGGCCAGGCGCTTGGCCAGCGCGGCGAGCTTGCGCCAGCGCTCGGCGTTGCCGCTGCCAGCGGCAGCAGGCTTGGGCAGCGCGGCAAACGCGGCGCGGTAGGCGGGTACCGCGCGCAAGCGCATGCGATCGACGGGCAGCAGCGTGAGCGCGGCCGCATCCAACAAGGAACGCAGCTCGGCATAACGACCACGCGCAAGCGCTCCGTCGCCTGCGGCTTCAGCCGCTTGCGCGGCAGCCAAGAGCGCGCTGACCTCGATCCCGTATTCGCCGCGCTCACGTGCCAGCGCGAGCGCCTGCTCCGCCGCGAGCGCAGCCTCGCCCAGCTGACCGCGTGCTCGACACAACGCCGTATCCGCCAGCGCAAGCTCGACTGCCGCCGCGCCGTCTTCAGCGGCCGCTCCCGAGCGTGCCGACGCAAGCCATTCTTCACTGCCGGCTAGCTCGGCAACCGACGCGAACACGGTCGCGGCACGTGCGAGGAGCCCTTTTCGCTCGCTTGCGTCGATTCGATCGAGCTCGTCGATCTGCTCGAGCGTCGCGCGCGCGCGCGTTGCATCCCCTGCTTGGCCGGCGAGCTCCGCACGCAAGATGAGCGCAAAGGCGAGCGCCGAGGCATCACCACCATGCTCAGCCGCCTGTAGCGCGTGCTCGAGCGAGGCCTCTGCGCCTGCGTCGTCGCCCGACAGGTGGCGCGCGAAAGCCCAGTTGTAGAGCACACGTGCCAAGTCGCGCTCACGCCCGAGCTGCGCCAAGCGGCGCGCTCCCTGGCGACACGCCTCGAGCGCGGGGCCGAGCTCGCCCGCGTCGAGCTGCGAGGTCGCTAGGTTCACGAGAAAGCTCGCGGCCGCATGCTGCTCGCCGGCGGCGTCCGCCAAGTCATACGCACGCGTGAATTCGCGGCGCGCGGCCACGGGTTCGAGCAACGCGCGATGCACGCAAGCCAGCACGGAGGACAGACGCGCTTCGACGGCACGCAGCCCGCGCGCGCGCGCGACCACGAGGGCCTGCTCCGCGCGCGCGCGCGCACGCGTCGGCTCGCCGAGTGAGAGCTCCGCGAGCGCTGCAACCTCGGCCGCACGAAGCGCCGCGTCATCGTCGGTCGCGGGCTCGACTCGTTCGGCCAACGAGAGCGCGCTCGCCGGATCGCCGGCGTCGAGCGCTAGACGCGCCAGAAGGACGGTGGCGGCACGCGCTGCCGGTGAGCGCTCGGCGGCCTGTTCGCACACGCGCTCGGCAAGCGACCTCGCCTGCCCGGCCTCACCCTGCAGGCGCGAGAGCTCGGCGCGCGCCGCGAGCGCAGCAACGTCGTTCACGGCTTCGAGCACGCGCTGCGCGGCGGCGTAGCGACCTTGGGCCCGAAGCGCGTCCGCCGCCATCAGCTGCAGGTGGATCGGCAGGCTACCAAGCAGGAGCAGCGCATCGCCAACGAGCCGCTCGGCGCGCGCAGGCTCACCTTGTCGGAGCGCCGCCTCGATCTCCGAGCGGAGGGCGGCCTCCGCGGATACGAGATCGCCCTGCGCGTGCGCCAGAAAGGCGCGCGCACGGCCGCGCACCAACGCAGCAGGCACTCGCTGCGCCAGCGCCCGTTGCTCGCCCTGAGCGATGGACGCGCGAAGCTCGTGCACGAGCGCGGGTAGAAGCTCGAGCTCACCGTGCTCGTCGCGTGTGCACAGGCCGAGCGCGGCCAAGAGGTGCGCCGCACGCGACAGCTGGTCCGCGTCTGGGATGCAGGCCAGCGCCGCGGCCCACGGCAGCGTTCCACCGGCTACCGCGAGCAGGCGTGCCAGCTCGTCCGCCCCTGCAGGCAAGCTCGCGTGCGCTGCCGCGATGCCCTCGTGAGCGCGCAGCACGCCCGCACGTGCAGGGTCGTCGCCGCTAGAAAAAGCAGCCCCCAGCACTCGACACAACCGGCCGGCCAGGCTGCCGCTGACGGCAGCAGCTTCGCGGGCCAACGGCGCTTTGACTGCCGCATCCGGCAGCGCATGTGTCAGCAGTGACTCGATCTCGAGCATCGTGAGTGGGGTCGTGTGAACGCCCGCATCGGCGGACGGCAGCTCGTGCTCGCGCTCCAGCACGATCGTGCAGCTGACGCCGGTGACCTCCGCGGAGCGCAACAGCGCGCGCGCGCGCTCCTCCAGAGCCTGATCGCCAGCCGTGATGTGCACGATCGCCCGATGCGGGTCGATCGCGACGGGCAGCGTCGCGTGCACCCGATACGTGGGAACTGTCGCGCCCTTGGCCGCTGCCTCGACTTGCAAGCGACCCACCGCCTCCCGCACCAGACGTGAGCGACCCGAGCCGGGCGGACCCACGACGGCGACCAACCCCGAGCTGCCTAGGGCCGCAAGGAGGGCCGCGAGCGCGTCGCGCTGGCCGGCAAGCGGCAGTTGCGTGGCGAAGAGCGCGCGTTCGAGAGCCGTGCGGGTCGTACCCGGCTCCGCGGGTGGCGCCACGCTTTCAGCGCGCGCGCTCGGCTTCGGGACGGATCCATCGGAGACGCTGTCTTCGATCCGCCGCACGACTTCGCGCGCGCTCGGCCGCAGCGCAGGGTCTTGCGCGCGCATCTCGCCGAGCAGGCGAGCAAGCGCTGGCGGAACGAACTGCGGCAGCGGATCGCTCGACGCAGCGGCGAAGGCGCGCAGCAGATCTTCCACAGGCGATAGGCTCGGGTCCGGATCGCTGCCGGGGGAGAGCAGGCGTACGCCTGTCATCGCGAGCGCGTAGATGTCAGCTGCTGCAGACAGCTCTCCGCGAAACAGCTCGGGCGCGAGATAGCCGAGAGTGCCCGAGACGCCCGTGATCGCACCGGGCGCGCGCGAGAGCCCGAGATCGATCAGCTTCACGTCCGCGGGGCCGCCCGTGTCGTCCGCCACGATCACGTTCGCGGGCTTGACGTCGCCGTGCACGAAGCCTTGCGCATGGATCGCGGAGAGCGCGCGGGCGACCCGGTCGAGCACGAGCCAGGTCAGCGCGATCAAGCCATCGCGATCACGCGCGCGTGCACGCGCCAGCACGTCTGCCGGTGAGCCAGCAGCAACCTCGCAGACCAGCGCGAGCGTGCCGCGCGCCAGCGAGAGCTTCGGCACCGGCTCGGCAAAGCGCAGCAGCTCGAACACGCGCGCCAGGTTCGGATGGGCGAGCGCCTTTAGCAGCGTGAACTCCCAGCGCACGCGCTCGGCTTCGCTCTCGGGCACCAGCTTGAGCACGCGCTCCGCCATGCCAGCGGCGTGATCGAGCGCGAGGATCACCCGGCCCTGGGCGCCCCGCCCGAGCTCCCGCCCCAACTCGTAGCGACCGGCCAGGAGATCCCGCGATGTCAACCCGGTTGTCTGCTTAGCTTGCCCCATCACCCAGTAATATGGGGCGCTTTCGAGGCAAAGCGCAATCGAGTTGGCGCTCGCCTGCGCTGGCCCAGGTAGGGCTCAATAGAGCAAATACGGCGCGCGGGCGGTGAAAAACGCGCTCGCACGGGCCGCGTCGCCGGCCAAGAGATCGTCCAAGTCGCCGCCGGTTTCGACCACTCGCCGGAATTCTGGGCCACCGGTCAAGAGGTCGATCGCCGGTCGGTCGCTCACGAACTCGTACGTCTCGGTGCGAAAGCGTGCCTGTGAAGGGTGCGCGCGAAACGCCGCAGCGATCAGGCGCAGGTACAGCGCATAGGAGCGCAGCGCGCGGCGATCGGTGACGTGCACCTGCAGACCGAAGCAACGCTCGCGCGCGTGCTTGTGAAACGTCGGCGAGAAGGTGAGCGGCCGCAGCACGGCGCCCGGGATGCCGCCGTCAGCTGCAGTCACGCGCGCGGCAATCGCCGCCGCATCGAGGAATGGCGCACCGAAGATCTCGAACGGCCGCGTGCTGCCGCGGCCTTCCGACAGATTCGTGCCTTCCAAGAGGCACCCGCCCGGATACACGAGCGCGGTGTCGAGTGTCGGCATGTTCGGCGACGGCAACACCCAGGGCAGGCCCGTGTCTTCGAACAGCATCTCGCGCTGGTAGCCGAGCATGGACACCACGTGCAGCGCGGCCGGCTCGATACCTTCCTCGCGCTGCGCCATCACGCACAGCTCGCCGATCGTCATGCCGTGGCGCACGGCGACGTCGCGCAGACCGACGAACGATTGATAGCCCGCGCGCTGCGCTCCACCCTCGACCACGACGCCGCCGAGCGGGTTCGGGCGATCCAGCACGAACGTCTCGATGCCGGCGCGCGCTGCTGCGCGCAGCACGAGCACGGCCGTCCACACGAACGTGTAGTAGCGAGAGCCGACGTCCTGCAGGTCGACGACGATCGCGTCGAGGCCCTTCAGCAGCGAAGGACGCGGGCTGAGATCCTCGGGCGATGCGCCGTACAGCGAGTGCACCGGCACGTCTTCGGTCCTGCTCGCGTCGCCGACCGCGATCATGTCCTGCGCTTCGCCGCCGTAGCCATGCTCGGGACCGAACAGCGCACACACCGAGACGCCCGCAGCTTCGAGCACGAAGCGCGCGTGACGCAGCTGCGTATCGACACTCGCAGGATGCGCGCACAGGCCCACGCGCCGCCCACGCAGCTTGCGCAGCACCTCGTCGTCGCCCTGGGCGATGCGATCGAGCCCGGTGCGAACGCGAGACGTGCGAGACGTGCGAGACGTCATATTAGACGTCAGCCCGCGTCACTCGCGGCTTGCCGCGCCGTCTGCACGCGCAGCTCCTTCGCGAGCAAATACAAGACGGCCATGCGCACGGCGACGCCAGCTTCCACCTGATCGAGGATGACGCTGCGTTCGCTGTCCGCGAGAGCGGAGTTGATCTCGACGCCGCGGTTCATCGGGCCCGGATGCATGACGATGGCGCGCGGGTTGGCGAGCGCGAGGTGGCGCTGCGAGACGCCATATTGCCGGGAGTACTCGCGCATGCTGGGCACCAGAGGCCCTTCGAGACGCTCGCGCTGAATGCGCAAGAGCATGATCACATCGGCGCCTTCGAGCGCGCTGGCGAGGTCGTGAAACACGCGCACCCCGAGCGTCTCGGCGCCGGTGGGCATCAGCGTGTACGGAGCGCAGAAGCGCACCTCGGAGCCGAACAGCTTGAGCAGCGCAGCGTTGCTGCGCGCCACGCGCGAGTGCGTGATATCGCCGATGATCGCGACCTTCAACCCCGACAGCGTGCCGAGCGACTTGCGAATCGCGAACGCATCGAGCAAGGCCTGCGTGGGATGCTCGTGCGAGCCGTCGCCCCCGTTGATCACGCTGCAGCCAATCTGATTGGCCACGAAGTGCGGTGCACCCGAAGCCGAGTGGCGAATCACGACCAGGTCCGGTCGCATCGCCTCGAGCGTCTTGCACGTGTCGAGCAGCGACTCGCCCTTGCTGACGCTGGACCCGCTCGCGCTGATGTTCACCACGTCGGCAGACAAGCGTTTGCCCGCGAGCTCGAACGACGTGCGCGTGCGCGTCGAGGCTTCGAAGAACATGTTGATCAGCGTCTTGCCGCGCAGCGTCGGCACCTTGCGCACCGGCCGGCGCGAGACCTCGATGAACGACTCGGCCGCATCGAGGATCTGGTTCACGTCGTCGCGATCGAGATCCGCGATGCCGAGCAGATGGTGATGTCGAAAGCCGTCGCTCACGCAGCTCCTCCCGGTGCTTCCGATGGTCGCCAGACACGCAGCAGCACACGATCTTCCGGTCCGCCGGCCGCGAGCACGTCGAGCGCGTAGCCGTCCGGAACCTCGCAGACGCGACCGATGAAGTCGGCTGCAATGGGTACCTGACGCCCGCCGCGATCGCACAGCACCGCAAGCCAGATCCGGCGCGGCCTGCCGTAGTCGAACAGCGCATCGATCGCGGCGCGCACGGTGCGCCCGGTGTGCAGCACGTCATCGACCAGCACGACGTCCGCGCCCTGCACCGTGAACTCGATCGTGCTCGGGCTGACGTGCGCATCGGGCGACGCGATCGCGGCGTCGTCGCGGTAGAATGTCATGTCGAGCGCGCCGACGGGCACCACGCGCTGCTCGGCGCGCAGGATTTCCTCAGCGAGCCGCGCCGCAATCGGTGGCCCGCCGCTCTGAATCCCGACCAGGCCCAGCTTGGACGTTCCGCGTGTGCGCTCGACGATCTCGGAAGCTACACGGCGCACGGT
>JADGRF010000315.1 GCA_017881055.1 Sandaracinaceae bacterium | reverse complement strand
TGGCATCCGGACAGCCTGCGGGTGCCTGCCAGTCGAATGACCACGCTTGTGCGCTCACGCGCGGAGCCCACAGGGCCACGGCCGCGACGGCGCAGACTGCATAGCAACGTGAGAGCAGGCTGCTCATCCTCGGGGGCCGCATCATGACGCGCTCCCAGCGCCTGGGCGAGCGAGAACGCACCGGCGACGACCCCTCTTGCGCGTCGGCCGCCGACCGTGATTTGCACGCGCCGCGCGCCAAAAGCCCCGTGAGCGCCTGCGCGCCGTCAGCTGAGTCTCTCGTGCGTTCCCGGGGAAGCAAGATTCAGCCTCGCACTCAGGGGCCAGTTACGATATTTCACACGCACTGCAACACGCGCTGTCACACCGGCGGAATTGCCGCGCTCGTGGGGCGTGACCGAGTCACGCGCACACGTGCACGGGGACTGGCTCAGTCGCGAGCGAGCGTCTTGCAGGCGGCGAGCGAGGGCCCCTTGCCACGCTGCGCGCAGGCGCGGAAGGCTTGCCGCGCGTTCGCGCAATCGTGCAACGCATCGTAGGCGGAGCCGAGCAGGAGCCAGGCATCGGCGCGCTCGGGCGAGCGATCGACGATGGCTTGGGCACGCCGCAGCGCGCCCTCGGCGTCGCCGCGGTTCAGGCTCGCAAAGCCCGCGCGCAGGCCATCCTCGTGCACGGTGTTCTTGCGTGTCTCGGCTCGCGCCGGCGGGACCTCGACTGCCTTCGCAGGTGCGGGCGCTTCGAGCGGTGCAGGTGCTGCCGCCGGTTCGGGTTCGCGCGCCGTGCTCGTTGGAGCTGGTGCCAACGCGGTCAAGGGAGCTGCCGCGACGTTGGGTGATTCGATCGGCGCGGGCGTCGGCGAGCGTGGGTACGCGAAGAAGACCGCAAGTCCCGCCGCCGCGGTGCCAAGCATGGCCAGCGCGAACGAGCGCTGACGCGAACGCTGCGGAGCGTGGGTCTCGTGCTCCGCCTCTGGCTCGGGGTCCATCTCCAGCTCGAGCGGCGCGAGCGACGAGTCGGAGCTGGGCTCGCTCTCCTCGACGAGATCTGCGCTGTTCAGCCAGGGGATCTCTTCCACACGCGGCCTGATATCGGGTTTTCGAACCAGGCGAAACGGCTGTCCCCCAACGAAATGAGATCTGTGCACGGGCACTCACATCAGCCCGCCGTGGTCACCGCGCGTCGATAAGTGGCGGGGCTGGTGCCCGACCAGCGCCGAAACGCCCGCGCGAAGCTCGCTGCCGACGAATACCCGAGACGCTCGCCCAGCGCGTCCCGGGACAGGTCGCAGGCCTGCAGCAGCAGACACGCCAGCTCCTAGCAGGCCTAGCGATCTGGCCGTTCCTACACATGCTCGGCACACCCGTGCCCGCTGCTCTCACGCGCGCGCGAGCCCGCGGAGGCCGGTGGCTCGGGCCGAGGAGCCCATCGGCCTCGCGGAGAAGCCGCCGGTCGATAGCAACTCGAAGGGTGCCTTCGCGCGCTTCGCCGCTGCACGCACCGCGTCTGTCAGCTGCGCACCCGCGACGCGCAGCTCGGCGAGCCACGCCTGGTCCCGGAGCCAAGTGGCGCCTTCGAGGGCCGTCCGTAGTTTCTTGAACCGTAGAACGCCGGGCCGTGCTTCTATACAGAGGAGACATCGTACGAGAGGTGAACCTTGATGCCAATGAGAGCTCTCTATGTCGCCGGACTCGTGCTCGCGCTTGCGACTGTCGGCTGCAGCGCAACGAAGGATGCTGCTGATGCTGCCACCTGCAATAATTGCGCGGCCGGTGCTGGGGGCGCAGGAATCGGCGGCACTAGCGGCGGTGGAGTCGCTGGCAAAAAAGGTGGCGGTGGCACCGGCGGCGCAAGCAGCACGGACGCGGGCGTACCGAACGTTGGCCCGATCGTGCCTCCAGGCGATCCCGGCGCGGCCGATCTGACGTTCGACATTCACGCAGACCAGAAGGCTCACGCCATCTCGTCGCTCATCTATGGCACCAACGGCGCACCCGACATCGCGAAGAACCATCAGACCGTGGTTCGCTCGGGCGGCAACCGCCTGACCGCGTACAACTGGGAGAACAACGCCTCGAACGCGGGCAAGGACTACCAGTTCCAGAACGACGGGCTGATCGCGTCGAGCAACGAGCCCGGCAAGCCGATCAGCGACGGTATCGCGGACGCGAGCTCGCACGGCGCCGCATCCGTCGTCACGATCCCCATCGTCGACTACGTTGCAGCAGACAAGAACGGCGGTGGAGACGTGCGAAACTCCGGCGCCAACTACTTGTCTACGCGCTTCCGGAAGAACCACGAGGCAAAAGGCTCCGCGTTCACGACCACGCCCAACGCCAGCGATGCCGACGTCTACGAGGACGAGTTCGTCGCGTTCCTGAAGGGGGCTCACCCGAACGATCACGTGCTCTTCAGTCTCGACAACGAGCCGGACCTCTGGTCGAGCACGCACGCCGAGGTGCACCCGAGCCCGGTCACGTACGCGGAGCTGTGGGATCGCAATCACCGCTACGCCAAGGCGATCAAAGCGGCTTGGCCCACGGCGCCGGTGCTCGGCGTCGTGAGCTACGGCTACACCGGCTACGTCAATCTGCAGAACGCGAGCGACGCAGCTGGCAGGAACTTCCTCGAGTGGTATCTCGATCAAGCCAAGGCGGGCGAGCAAGCCGACGGCAAGCGCGTCATCGACTACCTCGACCTGCACTGGTATCCGGAAGCGCTGGGCGGCGGCACGCGCATCATTCAGAACGACGACTCCAGCGCGGTCGTGGCCGCGCGTGAGCAGGCGCCCCGTTCGCTCTGGGACGCGAGCTACACGGAACAGAGCTGGATCGTCGACTCCATCACGCACGGCCCGGTCGATCTCTTGCACTGGCTCGAGGCGAAGATCGACGCGCACTACCCCGGGACGCTCCTGTCCTTCACGGAGTGGAACTTCGGCGGCAGCGCGCACATCAGCGGCGCGATCGCCGTCGCCGATGTGCTCGGCATCTTCGGGCGCGAGGGCGTCGGCCTTGCCACGTACTGGCCACTCAACGACAGCGAGCCGTACCCCTACGCGGCGTTTCGCGTGTACCGCAACTACGATGGGAACGGCGCCACGTTCGGTGACACGTCCGTCGAGGCCTCGTCCAGCGATGTCCCGACCGCCACCGTGTACGCCAGCATCGATGCATCGAACACGAAGCGCACGGTGATCGTCGCGATCAACAAGGGGACCGTGGCGAAGACGGCCGGCATCCGCCTCTATCAAGCGGCGACGTACACCACAGCGAAAGTCTACGTGCTCACCTCGGCCGCAGCGGAGGTGAGGTCAGCTGCGGCGCTCACGAAGGTGGCGACCAATGCGTTCAAGTACACTATGCCGGCCCAGTCCGTCAGCGTCCTGGTCCCCACGGAATAGGCCGCCGAAGGACATGAAGCGCTGTCACGGGCGGAAGCGCCGACGTGAAAAAGCGGCTTCATCGACCCGAGAGCCAACCGGGAATCGTGAGCCGGTGTAGAAGTCCAGCAAGCTGGAGCCCTACACCGGCTGTGATCACGACTGCGTGCGTCGCGCTTTCGCGACAGTCTGTGGAGGCGGCGGGAATCGAACCCGCGTCCGAAAGTGATCCGCTCTGGCTTCTACGTGCGTGTTCCGTATTTTGCTTTGACGATGATTTGCGCCCACGGACAGGCTCGCCTCATCGCGAGTGACTCTAAATTTCGCGACGTACCCGAGTCACGGAGCACGCAGCTAGCCGGTCTTTATTACGCCCACTCGCGAGGTACTGGCGGAGCTCTGCGAGCAGACGGCTTCACTGTTTATTAGGCAGCGAGAGCAATTGCGTTGTCGTTGGCAATTGGGTTTCCCAGAAGTATTTACGTCGTCTCTGGGCCGACGGACACGCGACCAGCGCTTCTGCACCCCCGTCGAAACCGGTGCGCCCCCATTGGCGTAGCCACACTCTAAGCCCGAATTTCCTGCGCACAAGTCGGGAAAACGTGGAAACGGGCTTGGCGCGTCGATGCGCGTTCCGCTACAAGGAACACATGTCAGAGGGCGTTCTGCCTCCGAAGCGTGACGTCGCCGACGCGCTTCTCCGTAAGGGGTCTCTGTTCGTGCATCTCGATCCGCGCGCCGCCGGCGTGAGCGTACCGGCATGGCTCAAGGACCAACCTCAGCTCGTGCTGCAAGTCGGCTTCGACATGGTGATCCGCATCCCGGATCTGCTGGTCGACGAAGACGGCGTATACGGAACGCTGTCGTTCAGCCGCAGTCCGTTCGCGTGCATCATTCCCTGGAACGCGGTGTTCGCGCTGGTTGGTGACGATGGGCGAGGCCTGGTGTGGCCGGAGAGCATGCCTCCCGAGATCGCCGCCGAGGTCGATCGCGAGTCGCAGCGCGCGCGCCGCAGCGTCGAAGATCGTCTGCGTCCCGTCACGCCGCTGCGCGAAGTCTCGTCGCAGTCCGCCACTTCGCAGCCGTCAGCTGCGGCAGCCAGCGCCGGCCTTTCGGAGGACGTCTCCCTCGCATCCCTGGTCAACACCAAGCACGCCGATCTCCCCGCCCTGAAGCCCGACTCCACGGCAAGATCCAAAGGCGGCCGCATTCTGCCGCCGTATCTGCGCGTCGTTAAATAAACATATCCACCGCAGCGAACCAAGCCGGATCGCGCAGTGGATCGCGCGTCAGCCGTTACGGTTTCCCGCCAGCGGGCGGGGGTTTGAGTCCGTACTTTTCCATCTTGTAGATGAGGGCACGGCGCGAGATCCCGAGCAGCTTCGCTGCGTGGGTCTGGTTGTAGTTGTTGTCCGCGAGCGCCTTGATGATTGCGTCGCGCTCCACGGAGCCCACATGCTCGCGCAGGCGGCCTTCGCCGGTGTCAGTTGCATCGCCCGGCAGGTGCTCGGCTAGGATCTCGCCGCCATCGGCCAGCGTGACCGCGCGCTCCATGGCGTTGCGCAGCTCGAGCACGTTGCCCGGCCAGGTGTACATGCGCATCTTCTCGATCGCGCCGGCCGAGAGCTTGATCGGGCGGTCGGGCTTGTACTGTTCGGCGAAGTTCTTCGCCATCGGCACGATGCTTTCCGCACGCATGCGCAGCGCGGCCACGTGGATCGTGCGCGCGGCGAGCTTCTCGTAGAGCTCGCGCATGAACGCGCCGACCTGGCACAGCGACGGAAGGTCGCGGTGGGTGGTGGCTACGACACGGTAGTCTTCGCTGCCCTGCGCAAACAGCTTGAGCAAGCGGCGCTGACCCTGCAGCGGTAGATCGCCCACGTCGTCGAGCACCAGCGTGCCACCGCGTGCGGTTTCCGCGACGCAGTTCTCGACGCCCTTGTCGTCGCCAAACGCACGCGTCAGCGACTCGTGATCGACTAGGCCAGCGCACGAGATCAGCACGCACGGACCACTCGCACGCGAGCTCTTCGCGTGCACCAGCGCCGCGTAGTGTCGCTTGCCGGTGTTGGGCTCGCCGACCAGCAGCACCGCTTCGTCGTGCTGTGCGGCGTCGGTCAGATCGCGCAAGAGAGCTCGCGTCGTCTCGGTGTGCGCGTCCGACGTATCGATACCTTCGCTCGCGGTACCAGCCACGCCGGTGCGCGAGATGCGCTCGCCGGTGCGGATCGAAGTGGCCAGTGCGTCGCGCGCGGCGCGCATGAGCACGTCGGCGTCGTCGCCATCGCCGGGCGCGACGGCCAGGCCCACGTGCGCGCTGTCGGCGCCGGTGGTTTCCAGCAGACGTTCCACGACCGCGCGCGCCACCTTCGGCGGCGTATCAGGCATCAAGAACTCGATCTCGTCGTGGGCGTACGTGCCCACGATGTCGCCGGCGCGGAACGTGCTGAGCGCGGCATCTGCCAGGCGCGCGCCGTCGCCGGACTTCGACTTGAGCATCATCAAGCAGGTGGTGCGGCTGCTGCGGCCCGCACGCGAGAGCTCTTCGCCCACGCGCTCGGCGAACTCCTGGTGCGTCAGCGAGCGGCGACCCTTGTTGATCGGCGCGACCGTGATGTTCACGACCAGGGTCGCGGGACCGATGTCGATTTCGTCACCCGGCGTGATGCGGAGCGTGCCCGTTGCACGTTCGTCATTCACGAGCACTTCCTCGCCGACTTCATGCAGCAGGATCTGTTCGCCGTTCCACAAGAGCGTGGCGTGCTTGGCTGCGACGCCGCGCGAGTCGATGCGAATGTCGGCTTCGGGATCGCTGCCGATCACGAGCTCATAGTTGGGCAACAGGTCGACGACCCAACCGTGTCCACCGAGCATCGTCGCCACGAAGGCCCGCAGCTCACCAGTCGGCCGCCGCGTCCCGTTGCCGTCACCCTTCGATTGCGAACTATTCAGCATTTCCAAGCGCCGTCAGTATGGCTCACAGGAGCGTCGGGACAAAAGACAATCCTAGTGAATTACCGATGAATTCAGGGTGTTGCACGCAGTGCACCAGCCTGTGTCGGAAACCACCTACATGACTGCCCGCGATTTGCACCACGTTGGGGATATAGTCAACCCGAATGCCGCGCTGCGCCATGCGATCTCCGGGCGCAGCGCGCTACCCTGAATCATCGTGTCCGACGGCCAAGTCAGTGAGATCGTGAGGCTCCCCACGCACAAACGCTGGACGCCGTGGCTGTTCTCGCTCGCGGTCAGCGTGCTCGCGCTCGCATTCAGCGCGGTTGTGGCGCCGTCGCTGCCGTTGCCGCCGCTCGTCGCTTTCGCGCTCGGCTTTACCTGCGTCGTGGCCAGCGCGCTCGGGGCCGCGCTGCTCGCACCAACGAAGATCCAGCGTCGGGAGACCCTCTGGCTCCTGCCCGCGATTGCGATCTTGGCCGCCGTCCAAGGCTCCGGCGCCCTGGGTTTGCCGGCCGCCATCGGCGTCGCGCTCGCGCTGCTCGCATTCGGCTCGGTGCTGGGTGGGTTCGTGGGCGGCAGCATCGAGCATCCGGGCCACTTGGTGTTCGTGGTCGTGGTGTCGTCGCTCGCCGATACGTTCAGCGTCGCGCACCCGTCGGGCCCGAGCGCGTTGATCGCCAACGCACCCAAGGCGCTGGCGCTCTTGGCGATCTCGTGGCCGATGTTCGGGACCGAGCAGATCGAGCCGCTGCTCGGCGTGGGTGATGTGGTGTTCACCGGCTTGTACATCGCGGCCACTCGCGCTCACGGCTTGCCGCTGCGTCGCACCGTGATCGCGCTCGGTCTCGCGTTTCTGGTCACGATGGCGACGGTGATCAGCACGGAATTGCCTGTGCCGGCGCTGCCGTTTCTCGGTGTCGCGATGCTGATTGCACAGCCCGCCGCGCGCCGGCCGCCCGAGCGCGATCGTACGCGCGCGATCGTGGTCGTGTGCGCGATCTCGCTGCTGTTTCTCGGGCTTCTGGCGCGGCGTCTGCGCTGACCGCGATGGGACTCGCTCGCTCCTTTCGTTCGTGGTACCCAGTATGACTTTTTTCGCGGCCCCGAAGGTCGCGCGCGCAGCTCATGGACGACACCTCGACCAGCCCGGCACAGCCCGAGACCGACGCCGAGATGACTCGCGTCGTCGATGAAGAGCTGCGCGTGCTCGCGCGCGTGCAGAAGCACTTGGTCAATCGCCCGGTGCGTCGGAGCGGGCGCATCGACTACGACGCCGAGCTGGTCTCGCTGCGTGATCAGATCGGTGAGGCGCGGCTCGAAGACGTTCCGCCGCTGGTCGCGCAGATGGAGCGCTTGCAGCAGGTGGCGGCCCGTCGCGCGGACGTGTCGGCCGGCGAGGTCGACGCGCGCTCGCCGTACTTCGGCCGGCTCGTGCTGCTCGAAGGCCCGCGCAAGCGCGAAGTTCTGATCGGTCGCGCGACGTATCTCGATACGCGCACGGGTGTGCAGATCGTCGATTGGCGCGACGCTCCCGTCAGCCGCGTCTACTACCGCTACGACGAAGGCGACGACTACGACGAAGTGTTCGGCGATCGCTTGGTCGAAGGCGAGGTGCTCACCCGTCGCAGCTTGGCGATCGGCGAGGGCGTGCTGCGTCGTATCGGTTGTCCGCAGGGCACGTTCTTGCATCGCAAGGATGGCCAGTGGGTGCGCGCAGGCGAGAGCGCGATCCAGCTTCAAGGCGGGCAGGGCATGGCGCCGCGCCCGGCTCACTACAAGCCGGTTGGCAAGCTGGGCGTCGATACCAATGGGCAGGTGCGGGAAGACAAGCACTTGCCCGAGATCGCGGCGCTGATCGACTCGCGTCAGTTCGATCTGATCACGCGACCGGACTCGGGCCTGGTGGTGATCCAGGGTGGCGCGGGCAGCGGCAAGACCACGATCGGTCTGCACCGCATGGCGTACCTGGCGTACCAACAGCCGAAGCGGTTTCGGCCGGATCAGATGCTGGTCGTCGTGTTCAACGACGCGCTCGCTCGCTACATCTCGCACGTCCTGCCGGCGCTCGGCGTGCCGGGTGTGCCCGTCACCACGTACAACAAGTGGGCGCGTAAGCTGCGTACCCAACACCTGCCGGAGCTGCCGCGCGAGACCACGGACGAGACGCCGGACGTCGTGATCCGGCTGAAGAAGCACCCCGCGTGGCTGCGCATCATCGACGAGCACGTGTCGGAGATCGAAGAGCGCTTTGCGACCAAGCTCGCTGCCAGTCTCACAGGCGTCGAAGGCGCGGAGCGCGCGCTCGAGCTGTGGCACGAGAGCAAGGGCCGCGCGCTGCGCGACCGTTTGCTGCGGCTCACGCGCTGGGCCTCGGGTGGTGCGGAGCAGCCCTCGGCTCTCCGCGGCACCGCGCATCCCGTGCCCTTGCCGCTGCGCCACGCGATCGAGCGCGAGACGGCGGACTTGGATCGCCAGACCGACGTGATCGCGCTCTGGAGCGAATTCCTGACCGATCGTGAAGGCCTTGCCGCCACGTTCGGCAAGCACGCGCCCGGTGAGTTCAGCGAAGGGCAGCTGACGGCTGCGTATCGTTACTGCGTGCTGCACTGCGGCGATGCGATCTCGTCGATCGACGAAGACGCCGAAGAGGCCGACGCCGAGCGCGGTCGCGACGAGAACGCACCCGAGATCGAAGCCAACGAAGCAGAGCTCGGCATCGACGGCATGTCGGAGCGCAAGGTCGCGGAACTCGACTGGGAAGACGATGCGCTGCTTCTGCGCATCTGGCAGCGGCTGCGCGGGCCGCTCGCGCGCCACAAGGAGCCGCTGCGCTACGAGCACGTGTTCGTCGACGAAGCGCAGGACTTGAGCCCGCTCGAATTGGCGGTGGTGCTGGATACGGTTCACGGCGAGAGCGTCACGCTCGCCGGTGACGTTGCGCAGCGTCTGCTGATGGACAACGGTTTTTCGAGCTGGCAGCAGGTGCTCGAGAACTTGGGCTTCTCGCACGTCGAGATCGAGCCGCTGCGCATCAGCTACCGCTCGACGTTCGAGATCATGCAGCTCGCGAACGAGCTGCTCGGCGACATCGCCGCGACCGCGACGCCCGCGCAAGCACCGCGTCACGGTGTGCCGGTCGAGCTGTTTCATTTCTCGCATGCGGGCGATGCCGTGGGCTTCTTGTCGGAGTCGCTGCGCGCGCTGGTGCAGGGCGAGCCGCTGGCCTCGGTGGCGGTGATCACGCGCACGCCGGAGCAAGCGGCCGAGTATGCGCGCGGCTTGATCAACGCCGAGGTGCCGCACGTGCGCTTGATCGCGGATCAAGACTTTCCGTTCAAGCCCGGCGTCGACGTCACCGACGTGCGCCAGGTGAAGGGCCTGGAGTTCGACTACGTGGTCTTGGTCGAGGTCACGGCGCTGTCGTATCCGGACAACGACGAGTCGCGGCACCTGCTGCACATCGCGACCACGCGCGCGGCCCATCAGCTTTGGATCACGACCTCCGACCGGCCGTCGCCGATCCTCCCGCGTGAGCTGTGCGAGCGCGGGTACTGACGATCTGGCACCCGCTCGATCCTCGGGCGGTGGTCTACGAGGACGACGACGTCATCGTGGTCGATAAGCCTGCCGGCGTGCCCAGCCAAGCCGTCGCCCAGGGCGACACCGATGATCTACCAGCGCGCGTGCGGCGGTTTCTCGCGCAGCGTCGTGGTGTGCCGGAAGCCGAGATCTATCTCGGCACCCATCAGCGACTCGATCGCGAGACCTCGGGGCTGGTGCTGTACACGCTGCGCAAGGAAGCCAACGCCTCGATCGCGCAGCAGTTCGAGGAGCGCACGATCGAGAAGAGCTACGTGGTGGGCGTGCAGGCTGCACAGATGGTGCAGTTGCCGAAGAACGAACGCGTGCTCGAACACGTGCTCGCGCCCGCGCGTGATGGCCGCATGCAGGTGAGCGATGCGCGCGATCCGCGCGGCAAGCCGGCGCGCACGAAGATCACGCTGCGTGCGCGCGAAGGATTGCGCGCGCTGCTCGATGCGACGATCGAGACCGGACGTACGCATCAGATCCGCGTGCAGCTTGCGGCGATCGGTCTGCCTGTCGCGGGCGACACGACGTACGGCGGGGCGCCGGCGTTGCGTTTGCTCTTGCACTCGCATCGGCTGGTGTTTCGGCATGCGCAAGCTGGGCGACGCATCGAGCTGTTCGCGCCGGTGCCGCTCGAGCTCACCGACTGGCTCGCGCATGGACCGCGCGCGGCGTATCGAGAACCGGCGCTCTTGCGGCGCGCGCTCGCGCTTTCGATCGAGAGTCGTTACGCGCTCGGTACCGCGCACGCCGCCGGTATCACCAACGTGTTCCGCTTGGTGCACGAGGAAGCAGACGGCTTTCCCGGCATCGGCGTCGATGTCTACGGCGACTTTCTGGTGCTGCGCGTGCTTGGTGATGTCAGCGCCGCGGACGAAGAACGCGTGCTCGATGCGCTGCACGAGCTCGGGTTCGCCGGCATCTACGTGAAGCGGCATCCGAAGCAGGCCAACGAGCTGGTCGATCCGCGGGATGAGCGCGTCGCACCCAATGCGCCCGCGCGCGGTGAGGCGGCACCCGAGGTGATCGAAGTGGTGGAGCACGGTCTGCCGCTGCAAGTGAAGCTGCACGACGGCTTGCGCACGGGCCTCTTTCTCGATCAGCGCGACAATCGCCAGCGCGTGCGCGAGCTGGCCGATGGCAAGCGCGTGCTCAACCTCTTTGCGTACACGGGCAGCTTCTCGATGGCCGCGCTGGCGGGTGGGGCCACGCGCGTGGTCTCGGTCGACAGCTCTCGCGCCGCGTTGGAATGGGCGGATCGCAACGCCGCACGCATCGGGGCCAGCGAACGGCACACGAGCCTCGTGCAGGATGCGTTCGAGGCGCTGGCCGCGCTGGCGCGCAGGGCTGAGCGCTTCGAGCTCGTGATCGTGGATCCGCCGAGCTATTCGACCGGCAAGCGTGGGCGCTTTCGCGTCACCAAAGACTTCGAGGCGCTGTGCGTCGCCGCGCTCTCGGTGCTCGCGGACGGTGGCAGCCTGCTCGCGTGCCTCAATCACCATGGCGTCTCGTTGGCCATGCTGCGCCGATTCGTGCACGGCGCCGCGAGCGAGGCGGGGCTTTCCGTGCAGAGTCTCCGCGATCTCCCGACGTCGCGGGATTTTCCAAGCGCGCCCGGCATCGAGCCGCCTGCGAAGGCCGTGCTCGCACGAATGGAGCCCGGAGCGCGTCGGACTCACTCGCCCGGAGCACCGCGACGGCGCCGCTGAAGCCAGATCCCTGTTGCGGCCTGTCTTTTGCTGTGTATGATGGGCGGTAGTTACCTTGGGGGCCGACTTGGTCCGCGCGTGCACGTCCCGATAGCTGGGCTGGGCTGGGCCGCGCAAAGTTAGGTCGCTACTCCGCCGCAACGTGTCCCGGGCGGAGCTCCGATTGTCCATCTCGGTCTGTTCTCGCAGTGCGCGGGAAGCCGGGTGGTGACGAAAATCGGTTCAAGGCGCGGGGCGCATTCGAGCTTCGGAAAGACAAAAATGGCTGAAGGCCAGGTTGCAGAAACACCGGCAGCGGAGCCGGCATCGTTCCCACAGTACGTCGGTCGGCTCTCCGATCGCGCGATTCAACGTTTGGTGGGTGGCAACGCGTTCCTGCGCGGCCGAATCTACGCGCGTCGCAACGCCGTCAGCGATCTCGAGACCGACGCGACTCACGCGTCGTGCCGGGTATTGATTCGTACGGACGAACCGATCGACGTGAGCACCGAGCTCGCGGCCGATGGGACCGTGCAATCGAAGTGCAGCTGTCAGGCATGGCGTGGCCCGACGGGTCACTGCAAGCACGTGGCTGCATTGCTGGTCGCGCTGCGCGATCGCGAGCGGCCGCCCAAGCCGAAGGCGCCCGAGGGCCAAGCCCCAGCTGCGGGCACACAAGCGCGTGCCACGCCGCTGTCGAGCAACGGTGAAAATGGCGCGAGCATGAACGCGCTGGCAGTCACGAACGGCGGTGCCAATGGCAGCACGCAACATGGCGTTGCGCAAAACGGTGCCACGCAAGCCGGTGTAAACGGTGTCGCCGGTTTGCAGCAGCCGGTCGGAGCGCCGGGCACCGGCAAGCGTCGCCGTTCGCGTCGGCGTCGTCGCGGCGCTGCGGGTGCAGCTGGTAGCGGCGGACCGGAGACGGCTGGCTTGCCGCAGCTTCCGCAGGCGAGCCCCAATCTCGAAGTGGTCTCGGTGCGCCAGCTCGGGCTCGGCGTTTCCGTCGCCTCGCGTCGCGGCACGCCTGCTCCGCGCGACGGGCTCGATGCTTGGTTGCCATCGGGCGACGTCGGCCGTCCCTGCGCGTTCGAGTATCGGCTCACCGTGCGCGCAGCGTCGATCACCGTGACGCCCGTGCTTGCCGGCACGCGCTCGGCTGTGCCGATCGCCGAGGCGTTGGCCGCGTTCAACACCGTGCCTGCCGCCGAGCGACCGCTCTTGCGTGCGCTGTCCCGCAATGCGCCGCGTGGCACACCGTCCACCGCCGAGTTACGTGGTGAAGATGCGGCCGAAGTGCTCAGCATGTTGCGCGGTCGTCGTGTGCTGCTCGAGCCTGCGTCGAAAGAGCTGCGCTTCGCCGACGGCGAGCTGACACCGAAGATCGAGCTCGATCTCGCGACCAACAAGTCCGTGCGCATCCGCGTGGTGTTCGAGCAGGGCAGCCGGCGCTTTCCGCTGTCGAACGGCGCATGGTTCGAAGGCACGCCCGGTTGGCACATCGACACCACGGACGGCGTCGCGCGTCCCGTCGTCGATGGTGTCACGCCCGCGTGGTTGCAGCGCTTGTATCGCTCACCGGCGCTCGTGCATCCGATTCAGGATCTGCCGCGCCTGCTGACGGAGTACATCCCCAAGGTGGCGGCGTCGCTCTCCACGGACCTTCCGGACTTGAGCAGCGTGGCGGACGTGCTCGATGCACCGCCGCACTTTCAGATCCGCGCGACCGGCGACATCGTCGAGGCACGCCTGAAGCTGCGCGTCGATTACCAAGGCGCCGAGTACGACGTGCCGGCCTCGGGCTTCCCATCGCCGCTCGCGTTTCAGGAACCCACACGCGGCGCGGCGCGTCCACGCGTCGTGCGTCGCGACGTCGGTTCCGAGATGGTAGCCGTTCAGCAGGTGTTGAGCCTGGGCGGGTTTGCCGTCGACGAGACCGGCGAGCTGCTGGTCGCGCGCGGCGACGACGCGATCCGGTTCTGGACCGAAGGCATCGGCACGCTGCCTGAGACCTGGGATCGCTTCATTCCAAGCGATCTGGTCGACGTCACGATCCACGACAAGGCCGTGGCGCCGCAAGCGCGCGTGTCGAGCGGCATCGACTGGCTCAGCCTCGATCTCACGTTCCAGGTCGACGGCATCGCGGTCGACGAAAACGAGCTGCGCGAATGCTTGGAGAGCGGGCGTCGCTTGGTGCGCTTGTCCGACGGCACGTACGCGCCGGTGAGGACCGACGAGGTCAGCGAGATCTTGGAGCGCATGGCGGAGATCGTCGCGACCAGCGGCGGTGCCAACAAGCTCGCGCTCTCACAGGCCGGTCGCGTGCAGGACTTGCTCGACCTCGTGGGTAACCAGCGCGTCTCGCCCGAAGCGAAGTCGCTGTTTCAGAAGCTCTCGGACATCACCAAGATCGAGTCGATCGCGAAGCCGCGCTCGCTCAAGGCCAACCTTCGTCCGTACCAGAAAGACGGCTTCTCCTGGCTCGTGTTCCTGTACGAGCTGGGCGCGGGCGGCATTCTCGCCGACGACATGGGTCTCGGTAAGACGGTGCAGGCGATCGCGCTCTTGCTCTGGCTCAAGAGCAAGCACAAGGAAAAGATCAATCACTTGGTGATCGCGCCGACCTCCGTCGTGCCGAACTGGCTGCTGGAGATCGAGAAGTTCGCGCCCACGCTCAAGGCCATGGTCTGGCACGGACCGGACCGCCACGAGCTGTCCGATCAGCTGGCCGACGTCGACGTGCTGATCACCAGCTACGCGCTGATGCGTCGCGACGAGGACATGCTGCAGAAGCTCGGCTTCCACTACGTGATCCTCGACGAAGCGCAGCACATCAAGAACCCGATGAGCGCCACCGCGCGCGCCGTCAAGAAGCTCAAGAGCGAGCGGCGCTTGGCCCTGACCGGCACGCCGATCGAAAACCGCCTGAGCGAGATCTGGTCGATCTTCGACTTCGTGTCGCCGAACTTGCTCGGCAGCTTGGCGCGCTTCGAAGAGAAGTTCGCGAGGCCAATCGATCGCGGCGATCAGGAAGCAGCCGCCAAGCTGCGCGCAGCGATCCATCGCTTCGTCCTGCGCCGTACCAAGACCGAGGTCGCCAAGGATCTGCCGCCCAAGATCGAGCAGGACATCATCGTTCCGTTCGCGGACGAGCAGAGCAAGCTGTACAAGCAGATCCTGCGGCAGATCCGCGAGAGCGTGCTCTCCGAGATCGAGAAGCAGGGCGTGGCGAAGACGCAGATCCAGATCCTCGCGGCGCTCACACGTCTGCGTCAGGTGGCTTGCGATCCGCGCCTGATGAAGCTCGACGGACCGTGGAACGAAGAGCTGTCGGGCAAGCTGAGCGCGCTCAAGGAGATCATGCAGGAGGCCGTCGCGGGCGGTCACCGCGTGCTGATCTTCAGCCAGTTCGTGGAGATGCTGAAGCTGATCCGCACGCTGCTCGAGCAAGAGGGCATCACGCACGAGTGGCTGACCGGCGACACCAAAGATCGCATGGCGCGCGTCGAGCACTTCAACAAGGACGAGTCGGTGAGCGCGTTCCTGATCTCGCTCAAGGCGGGCGGTACGGGCCTCAACCTGGTCGGCGCCGACACCGTGATTCACTTCGACCCGTGGTGGAACCCGGCCGTCGAAGACCAGGCGACCGACCGTGCGCATCGTATCGGCCAGAAGAAGACCGTCTCCGTCTATCGGTTGATCGCGAAGGACTCGGTCGAAGAGAAGATCCTGCAGCTGTCGGCCAAGAAGCGCGAGCTCATGACCAACGTGCTCAATACGGATGCCCCGATGAAGGGGTTGACCAAGCAGGACGTGGACGACTTGTTCTCGTGAACGTGTCGCTGTGACGCAATCGCGGCAGTGATGGACCGATGATGGCTCTCGAGCGCTGCAGGTGCGGCGCTTGGAGGGTCGTCTATGCGGTTTGCGCTGGCTTTGATCGCGATCTGGGTCTGTGGATGCATGAGCGCGCCTGGCCACGGAGGTCGGGGCTCGGTCGACGGTGGCGACGGTGGCGGCGATGGCGCGATCGACCGCGGCGTCGATTCCGGGCCGCTGCGAGCGCCGTTTGGGCACCTGCCGGGTGGCGCGGCGTGCGGCGCGCCGAATGCCGGAGCCGCGCAGCCGGCGCCTTCCGGGAGCGCGTTCGCCGAGGATGCGGGCGGGGCGATGGTCGGCCGCGAAGTCGTGGTGTCAGCTGACGCGGGAGAGCGCGTGCCGGCTCCTCGACACGCCGGCGATCTCGTGATCACCGAGCTGCTGGTAGATCCGAAGACGCTGACCGACAGCGAGGGCGAGTGGTTCGAACTCTGGAACCCAGGCGCGACCCAGCTCGATCTGCAGGGCTGCGCAGTCTTGGACCGCGCCTCCACGCCGCACGTGATCGCCCAGCACCTGCTAGTCGCGCCGGGCGCTTATGTGGCGATTGCTCGCGCGCAGGCCCCGGGCTTTCAGCCCGCAGCGACGGCTTCGTTCTCGCTCATCAACGGTTCCGGGCAACTCGCGCTCTCATGTAGCGGCACGGAGATCGATCGCGTGGTGTTCGATCGCGGGCAGGGCTTCCCGCTGGTCGCAGGTGCGAGCGCGTCGCTCGATCCGATTCACGCAACGGCCACGAATAACGATGACCCAAGTGCTTGGTGCCTCGCGACCACGAGCTACGGCCCGGAGCTCGGAACGCCGGGACAGGTCAACCCACCCTGCGGCGCGGCTGACGCCGGGGCGTCGTGAATCGCATCGGGCGTTGCGCGCGATCCGTTGAAGGTGGCAACGTAGCCGGATGCCGCGCCCACGCAGGCCGTTGCTGGTGCCCGAGCCTCCGCGGCCTTCGGCTCTCGGACGCGAACGCGACGTGCTTCGCGACGTGCCCGACGTGCGGGATGGACTGACGCGAGTCGAGCGCGTCGTGCTGTGGCAGCTGCACGAGGCGCAGAAGGAGTTCCCCGATCGTTACGTGCCGAGCGCGCTTTTGTACGGCCGCGTGGTGGAGCACGTGAACGTGGATCCGCAGGAATTTCAGCGCATCCTCGCGCGGCTAGGCGGAATGCGCGTGCGCTGAGCGCGGTGCGCGCAGATCTTCCCGTGTCAGCGCTCTGCGAAACGCATGAACTCTGCACGATGGAAGTGCGTGCTCTGCGTGTGGCCGGGGGCCGGGCTTTGATCACTCAGCTTGTACGCGACGAAGCGCACGATTCGATCCTGCTTGTGGTGGGTGCGCTCGGGGTAGCGCAGGATCCACTCCTGAAATGCCTGCCGGAACACGGCGAAGTTTGGCTGCCAGATGAAGAGCGAGTAGGCGGTGAAGAACTGATTCTCGTGGAGCAGCGGCGGGATCGCGGTTAGGCCCGGACCGTGCAGGCGGCTGGCTACCTCGTTGTACGGATCGACGTGTCGTCCGTCGCGCGTCAGCGCGTCGACCTCGACCATGAAGTCCTCGGTGGGCGCGTGGGGCGCGTGGGGCGCGTGGGGCGCGAACATGCGCCAGCCTTGAAACGTTCGTGGGAGCTCGACCACGGTGCTGAGCAGCGCGGGCTGTTGGTAGCGTAGCCAGGCGGGAACCGAGAAGTTGTTGTTGAGAGTCTCCCCAACGGCGGCGATCAGCACGACTGCCACCGCGACCTCGGCTAGTGCCCGGCGCACGAGCTTGGCGAAACGCGTTGCCTCCGAGCTCGACCCACCCGAAGCGCTGTTTCCACTCGCAGGCGCGCTCCTTGGCAGCCCACAGGCCGCCATGCCGAAGAACACACTGATGCGCGCTCGGTTCTTGGCCACCACGTCGTAGGCGAGGTTGGCGAGCTGTGCGATGCCCGGCAGCTGCAACGGTACGGCCAGCACGAAGCCGAACGGCAGCGCGCGCAGCAGCTCGGCGATCGCGCTGGCGCGCGTGTAGAGACGGCCGCTCTCGGCGTCGACCACGACGATCGTGCTGTCCACCAGCTCCGCGCTCACACCGGCCGGCAGGCGCTCGCGATCCGTGTTCGGCACGATCTCGACGCGCTCCAAGAGATCGAGCCGCGCCAGCACGCGCGCCATCCAAAAACAGATGCCGCAGCTCGCGTCGAAGAATGCGAGTCGGCGACGGTGCAGTCGCGCGCCCGTGTCGCGCAGCCAGCGCCAATGCTCCGGCAGCAGCAGCAGCGGAAAGAACGACATCATCGCGAACGAGAACACACCGAGGTCCAAGAACAGCTCGAAGCTCAGGTGCAAGAGCGGCATCAGCACGACCGCGAGCAGGCGCGTGCGCGTGGTGAAGAACGGGCTGAGGATCGCCACGACGCCGAGGCTCTCGACCCCCATCGCCATGTAGCTGAGCGCGCGCAGGGCCGGATAGGGCACATGCTCGCGCGCGAACAAGCCGAGCGTCTTGACCAAGCGATCCTGGTGCAGCGTGTAGTGAACCGCGCTGCCGTCGAGCCAGGTCGGCCCACTCTTGTGCACGACGTTGAGGAGGTAGATCACCGCGAACTGCAGGATCAGCGCGAACACCGCCAGTGAGGGATAGGGCGCAGGCTCCGGGCACAGCGCCGCGCGGTTGTCCGGTCCGCTCAGCTCGCGCGCGTCGGTCTCCTGTCGGTCGCGCAGCGATGCACGTAGCGCATCGAGCGAGAAGCGCTGGCCGAGCGGTAGAACTAGGGTCCACACGCCGAGCAGGTTCACCACCATGTCGCCGCCGTTCTCGAGTGGCGAGATGCGCGTGTTGAGGCTGGTCACGGCGAGCAAGCTCGCGACCTGTGCGACCTTGGTGTGGAACCCGAGCAGCAGCGCGGCGAAGGCGGCTGCGCACAGCAGCATCAGGAATGCAGCTTGTCCATGCGTCGAGGCCGTGAAGAACAGCGAGAACATGTGCGGCGACGGGGCCGCCCACAGCAGCGTGTGGTTCGGTAGCAGGCCGTCGTTCGTGTAGAAGTCGTCGAGCGCGCGAAAGCGCAGGTACAGGTCGGTCAGGAGCGTGCTTGCGTACGCGATGCGGAACAGGCCGAGGCTGCGCGCGTCGAACACGAAGTACGTGCGAAAGAGCCGGTCCCGGAGCGTCGGCATGGACGCCCGCAATGTACACGATCGCTGCCAGCTGCCGAGGGTGGACACGCGCTGCGGCACGTTGTCGCGGCCGGCGTTTCGGGTACAGTCTGCCCCGCCATGCGCTACCAGTGCGTTCAATGCAACGAAGCCTTTAGTTTCGACGACGACGCGGAGCGACCGCGCTGTCCGAAGTGCCTGCGTCAGCACGGGCTGCGCAAGCTCGACGAATCGCTGGCGCCGGCTGCGGGCCGAAAGCGCGGTACGCCGCTGCCGCTCGTGCTGTTGCTGCTCGCCGCCGGGGCAGGCGGCGTGTACCTCTTCCTGGCGCACGGCATCCATCGCTCGGCCCCCGCACTCCTTGCCGACCAGCTGCGGACCGCGGGCGTCGATGCGGGCAACCTGGTGCAGCTCACGGCGGCGGACGACAGCGTCACGCTGTTCGCGCAGCAAGCCGTCAGGAGTGCCGACAAGCCCGAGGACAAAGCGCGCGCGATCGTCGCCGCGCTTGCGGCGCGAGCGCAGAAGCAGGCGTTCTCGCGCTGGCCGATGGTGGACACGCGAGCCCTGCCGGATGCAGCCCCGCTCTCCGCCAAGGAGACGCTCGCTGCGATCCAGAAAGACGGCGCGCGCGCGGAGCTCTATCCGCTCGAGGTGACCGCGCTGGCCGTGGCCGCGTTGCGCAGCGTGGACGTCCCCGCGCTCGTGATCGAAGTCTTCCGCTACGACGGCGAACGCGCGCCGCTCGATCCTTCGGGCAGGTTCGGTTACTACGCGCTCGCGCTGCCGCGCAGCGACGGGAAACCCGTTGCCACCTTCGATCCCTACGGTGCGCGTAGCCTCGCGCCGAAACCCGCTGATTTCGTGACGCTCTCCGATCTGCAGGTGATGGCGGCCGCCCTCTCGCTGCGCGGTCTGCACCGCGTGAGCAACGCGAGCGAATCCGCCGGCGCGTTGGTCGACGCCGAAGCCGCCGTGAAGCTTGCGCCGAGCTCGGCGACGGTTCGCAGCGCGCGCGCCGCGCTGATGATCGCGAGCGGCGGGACCGAAGAAGGTGCTCGCGAGCTGGAAGCAGCAGCCCAACTGCGCCCCGATCCCGCGCGCCGCAACAACGTTGCGGTGCTCGCGCTCGCCAAGGGAGACGCCGACCGCGCCGCGAAGGAAGTCGCGATGGCGCTGCAGGAAGCGCCGGACTTCGCCTCCGCGCATCTCACGCTCGCCAGTGTGCATCTCGCGCGTGGCGAGACCGAGCTCGCGCGTTCGGAGCTGGCAAAGGCCGACAGCCTCGAACCGAATCTGGCAGCAGTCGCGCTGTCGTGGGCCGAGTTCTACGCGAGCACAGGCGAGCTCGCGCAGGCCATCGCCAAGGGCGAACAAGGTGTACGTCTGCGCCCGAACAACCCCGAGACGCACCTCGTGCTCGCGCGTGTGTACCGCAGCGCCAGTCGCTTCGACGACATGCGTGCGCAGGCACGCAAGGTGCTCGAGCTCGCCAGCGCCGCCG
The DNA here is from genome assembly GCA_017881055.1 of Sandaracinaceae bacterium. Classification (GTDB taxonomy): domain Bacteria; phylum Myxococcota_A; class Polyangia; order Polyangiales; family JAFGIB01; genus JADGRF01. The sequence goes on along the minus strand of JADGRF010000315.1, from coordinate 1,904 downwards.
ACAAGGAACGCATCAAGACTCTGCTGTTGCAGGTGCTCGGGCCCACCGCGCTCGAACAACCGAGCGGTGATAGCGATGCTCTGCATTTGCCCAGTCCGCAGGCTGGGGCAGTAGAGCCGCCGTCCGGCGGAAGCGGCTTGCAACTCGGCGAGCCGAGACTGAGACTTGGTGGTGACAGCGACAAGCTCAAGCTGAAGCTCCAGCCTTGAGGCTCTGATCGCGCCCGCGCGAGGTGTTCATGGCCGAGCTTCCGATCGGGTCGATAGCGGACGACGAAGCCGCGCTCAAGCAGGGCAAGGGCGGCATGCTGATCGCGTTCGCGCTGATCGGCGTCGCGCTCTTGGGCGGCGCGTTCTTCCTGTTGAGTGGCGGCGACGACGCGCGTGTCTACGGCGAGCTAGGCCGCAAGATCAACGGCCTGCGTCAAGCGCACTTCGACCTGTTCTGGGGCTGCGCCCTGCCCGACGCGAACCTGAAAGACATCAAGACCAACACCGACCTGATGACCCAGCTCGAAGGCCGCGTCGCCGAGAAGGGCGCTGCATACGCGCTGCACGTTCGCGACAAGTGCTTGGACAAGCTGACCGACATCGAGCCGCAGCTCGACACGCTGATCATCCCGGCCGACCTCAAGCCGAACGTCGACGCCATGAAAGACGCGACGAGCAAGCTGCGCGGGTCGTTCAGCGCGCTGATCTCGTACCTCGATACGCCCGATCTGAAATACGACGCGGATTCGGCGCGCGTCTACCTACAGCACATCGCGCGCGCATGGTTCGACTTCAAACAGGCGCACGCCGCGATCAACAAGACGTTGAAAGCCAAGCTCGGCGAGCCCTGATGTGGTTCACGGCGTGTGTATGTTCAACAGCCCGAAAAGCCGCAGGCTGTTTCGGGGTATGTCTCCCGAAAAGCCGCAGGCTGTTTCGGGGCGTGTTCAATGACAGAGCGGAGCTTGGGCTTCGGGGCCGGTGAGCGAGAGGTCGAGCGGGACTTGCAGGTCCACCGAACCCGCGGGGCTCGGAACCGGGAACGTGAAGCTGCGCGCGTTCTCGAGCAAGCAGCGCCGCAGGTGCGCATCGCCGATGGCGTCGTGCACGAAGCACAGAATCTTCGGATGGCCGTCCGCTGCGATGCGCATCGCGAGCACCATCTGGCCGGGCAGGAGCGCGCGTCCACCGGTCGACAGCGCGCAGGCCAGTGCTGCGTCGTGCAACGGTGAGAGCGCCGCGCGCAACGCCGCGGGATCGAGATCGCCTTCAGCTTCGTCGTCCGCCGGCGCAGGCAGGCCGTCGTTGCACAACAACTCTTCGCTTGGCTTTGGCGCAGGCGGCAGGCGCGTGCCACGTGGCAGCGCGACCGCGAGTCCGACCTCGTAGCTGTTCGGGATCACGGCCAGCATGCTCGCGAGGCGTGCCAGCGGAACTGCGGCTTCCGCGCTCACGTACAGCGTGGGATGCGCATCGCGCGCCAGCCGCGCGAGCAGAGCGCCGAGCGCCTGGTCGTCGAGCGCGCCGGGCTGGGCGTGCACGAGCGGATCGTCACCGCGCAGGTAGCTGCCCTTCTTGGTGACGAACGCGACGAAGCTGCGCGCGGTCATCGAACGCGGCGTCGTGGTCGTGAACGCAACGACGCCAATTTCGGAACTCGGAACGTCGATCTGCCCCCATGCGGAAAGCACACTGACGGGCTCCGCGCTGGCCTCGAGCCGCGCGGCCAGCGCGTCGGGTGCGCCGGGTAGCGGTCGCACGCCGGCCAACACGTCGCCCTCGAAACGCTGATCGTCATGCAGCAGACAGCCGCGCGTGCTCGGCGCGTGTCCGGTCTCGTCCAGCTTGCGCGCGGCATCGACGACATCCGCGAACGTGGGGTGCGCCGGCAGCTCGCGTGGATCGACCACGAGC